>JANMVW010000429.1:0-22076 GCA_031393555.1 Acidobacteriota bacterium | reverse complement strand
GCGTTGGGTCGGTATCCTAATCGGGGTCGCAAGCTCCCGGAAATCCCCGGTAGCGGCCTTCGCGAGTTCGTCGTCGACAGCTACCGAATCGTGTACCGCCGCATGCTCAATACGATTGAAGTGCTGACCGTGTTTGAGGGGCATCGTCTCCTGCGCCGCGACGAGCTCCCGGAGGACATGCGACGCGTGGGAAGCCCTGTGTCCACCAGTGTCACCATGATCCTCGGACTGTACGACCCTCCTCGTAATGCTCGGACACGGGAAAGGGCGACGAATTAACAAACCGTCGATCCGCAGCCCTTTCCGCACTGACCCAAAATCCCCTTCCCGCAAGGGAGTGCTGGTTCGAGTCCAGCCTCCGGCACCATGTAGGTCGCGAACGCCTTGATGATCGCCCCGCGACGGTGGTGCCAATGTCCGACGACAGCCTGAGTCGACTCTCTGAAGCAATCCGTGGTGGTCTCCCCTCGGCACCGGAGAAGGGCGTCCGCCCGATTCTTGAGAGCCTCTTCGGCGATCGCTTCCAGAAGTGGCATCAGAAGCCTCCGAGGCGGGGCCGAGATGTTGCCCAGCTCGGAGTAACCTAAGTGCCGTGAAATTAGGGCGAAGGGCGGGGATGGCGTACGTATGGAATCGCTGGCGTACCACACCAACGCGGGAAAACGCCTCTGATGGTGTCATCCATTCCGGCTTCCGCATCAACCGCTTGTCTCATAACAGGTTGTGTTATATATTGCCGGCATCATGAATGGCGTTGCGCTCAAGACGGCTCGTTCGGAGGCGGGCTGGACACAGTCCCGACTTGCCGAGAGGCTCGGCGTCACCCAGGCGTACCTCTCACTCATGGAATCTGGGGGGCGTCGGGTTCCGCCTCAGCTTGCTCGCCGGATGGCGCGTCTGCTCCATCTGCCTCCAACGGCCCTACCGCTCGAAACGGCCTCGAAATCGAAGCGCTTGACGACGAACACATGGGTCGAGGCGCAGTTGGCCCGCTTGGGCTACCCGGGCTACGCCCACCGCAAACGCTCCGGCGCCGTGCACCACCCCGCGGAGGTTCTCTTGGAGGGGTTGTCTCTCGACGAGCTGGATCCCCGTCTGGCCGAGGCGCTCCCGTGGCTATTGCTTCGCTATGAGGATCTTGACGCAGGGCAACTTGCCGATCGCGCAAAGTTGAGGAACCTCCAAAACCGTTTGGGGTTTACGGTCGCCCTCGCGCGGCAAGTGGCCAAGCGCAACCCGGATTTCCGGAGCCGCGTGGCCGACCTGACTCGGTTCGAGGAATCTCTCGAACCGAGTCGACTTGCCCGCGAGGAGACCTTCGGTCAAGCGCGCGTCAGTGGACGGCTTCGGGGGTGGCTCAAGGCAGAGCGTTCGGAGACAGCGAGGCACTGGAACCTTCTTTCGGACCTGAAGGTGGAGCATCTGCCCTATGCCACCTAGGATTCCGCCGCCGTGGCTCGACTTCCTCCGCGATGTCGATCGCGTTCTGGAGCGCTCCATCGAGGTCCACTGCCTGGAAGGTTTCGTCCTCGGCGTCCTCTACGAGCTTCCGCGGCCGACGGGCGACGTCGATTTCGTCGAGATCGCGCCTTCGGAGGCGGCCGAGGAGCTATTGCGAATCGCCGGCGACGGAAGCGAGATCGCGGAGAAGTACGACCTCCGGTTTCACCGCGTGACAATCGTCGAATATCCGGAGACGTACGCCTCGAGGCTCGTCGAACTGACGCCCCGAGGTTTCAAGCACCTCCGGCTTCGTGCATTCGAGGTTCACGACCTCGTGCTCGCCAAGCTCGGCCGGAACAGCGCTCGGGATCGGGCGGACGTCGAGTTTCTCGCGCGCAAGGGCGTCATCGATCGGCGTGTGCTGGAGAAACGATTCGAGGAGGAACTACGCCCGTACGTTCTCAACGAGCAGCGGCATGTGGCTGCGCTCCGGCTGTGGCTGGACGAATTCTTCGAGCCGAAGGGTGGCTCGACTCATTGAAGGATTGGCCGATCAATCGGACGGAGAACGCGCCAGCGACGCAAGTCTCCACTTGTGTCGCCATAACGCTCGGACTGTACGACCCTCCTCGTACTCCTCGTAAACGGGAAAGGGCGACGAATTAACAAACCGTTGATCCGCAGCCCTTTCCGCACTGACTTAAAATCCCCTTCCCGCAAGGGAGTGCAGGTTCGAGCCCAGCCTCCGTCACAATCGCCGCAAGAGGATCTCGGCAACCCAGCGTTATGCGCAGGGTCATGCGGACGAGCGAATCCGCGGCGCGAACGAACAAGTCGAGACCAGACCCTGAATACGAATGACGAAGCAGCCGAAACGGCTCGTGCCGACGCACTTCTCGCCGTACATTGGGAGACTGGAATGGGTGGATCCGGTTGTCGGAGGAACGACCCGAAGACTCGCTGAGGTTGCGCACGCATGAAATGTCCTTGCCGTCGGAGCGGCAGCCCGTCGTCGGCATTCGTCACGGCGGCATGCGCCTGCTTGCTCTTCGCGCTCAGGGCGACCGACGCGGGAGCGACCACGATCACGGTGTCCTCGATCGCGGCGCTCCAATCCGCCATCAACGGCGCGGCGGCGGGAGACGTCCTCGTCCTCGCGGACGGCACATACCTCAACAACACGCTGACGATCGGCACCAGCAACATCACGGTCAGGGCGGAGACTCCCGGCGGGGTGCGCTTGAACGGCACGAACGTAATCAAGATCACGGGCAGCTACGTCACCTTCAGCGGATTTCAGTTCACGTCCGGCAGCATTTCCGGCGTAGTCATCGACGTGAGGGGCAGTCACGATCTTCTGACGCAGCTCAACTTCAATGGTTATTCCGCCCAGAAGTACATCGTGATCCAAGACGGAACCCAGTACAACGAGATCTCGTTCTCGAATTTTGAGAACAAGCCCGTGTCCGCGCCGGCGGAGACAACGGGAACGAAGCGATTCGACTGAGCAACGGCGCGCAGTCCACGTACATCGCGCGGACCGTCGTCGAATTCAACGATTTCTCCAACACGGGCGGCGGTGACAGCGAAGTGATCTCGGTGAAATGCAGGGAGAACACGCTCAGGTACAACACGTTCTCGAACAATCGGGACGCGATGATGGTCTTCCGGAATGGAAACGACAACGTCGCGTACGGCAACTTCTTCATCGATGCCGGCGGAATCCGCATCAAGGAAGCGAAAAACGTCTACGCTTACAACAATTATTTCGAGCGCTCGGGCGTCGGCGGGACGATGAATGCGGTGACCTACGACTACGTCAGCCCGAACCTGAGGGATATCAACTTCCTCCACAATACCTTCGTCGAATGCGGGCTGATCGACCTGGCGAGCGGCGCGACCGGCAATACCTGGGCGAACAACATCTTCGACAAGACATCCGGGAACATCTTCACGGGCTCGACCGCGGGAATATCCTGGGCCGGCAATATCTACTGGGGGTCGTTGGGCGTGACGATTCCGACAGGCATGACCAACGCCGACCCGCGCCTCGAGCTCAATCGAGACGGCTACTACGGCCTGTCATCCGCGAGCCCCGCCATTGATGCGGCGAGCGCCAGCTATCCCGCGATACTCGACGTTCCGAACATCGACGACGACCCGCTCGTGCGGCTCGATGCCAGCGGCCAGTCCCGACCCGAGACGCCGACCACGAAGGACGTCGGCTCCGACGAATACGCCACTGCGGGCACGGCCAGCCGTCCCTTGAGGCTCTCCGACGTGGGGCCGTCGTATCTGGGTGGACCGAGCTGCTCACCGTCCGGCGGCGGCACCGGGAGCGGCCCCAGCGAGGTGCGCGACCTTCGGCTCGTCCACGACGCCGGCACCGGCGTGACGACGCTCGCGTGGCAGCCTCCGATTGCGACCTGGGGGACGGTCCGGTACGACGCGGTGCGCTCCGGCAGCGCATCGGACTTCACGACGGGCTGGCTCTGAGTTTACGGCGACGGCCCCGAGACCACCGCCGACGATCCCTATCCGCTCCCTCCGGGAGCGGCCGAGTTCTATCTCGTTCGCGGCGAGAACGACTGTGGCCCCGGCTCCGCGGGCATCAGCGCGGCCGGCGTCGAGCGCGAGGTCCACGACTGTCCATGAACGCAACCGGTCAAACAGCGGCGTGCGTCCTCTCGGTCGGTGCGACGGCGTGCCGCTGAGCAGACGGCAGCGTTGGCAGCGGCGGCAGCACCCCGTTCCCGCGGCTGTTGCTTCGCTATGAGGATCTTAACGCAGAGCAACTTGCCGATCGCGCACCGCGCGCAACCGCTGCCGTCCCTCCGGGTCGCCTGCGCGGTGGGAACGCTAGGCCTCGATCGATCGTCACGTGACGCGCTTGCCTGTACGGCCCCCGGGAGGGTGTATCTTTCCGGCAACTGTAGTCGGAGGGCGAGCCATGGACAACGACGAAAAGGCGCGGCTGGCGGCCCTGCGGTCGTACCGGATTCTCGACACCGATCCCGAGCTGGCCTTCGACGATCTGACGCTCCTGGCATCGCAGATCTGCAACACGCCGATCGCGCTGATCAGCCTCGTCGACGAGGACCGGCAGTGGTTCAAGTCGCGCGTCGGCCTCTCGACCCGCGAGACCTCCCGCGACATCGCGTTTTGCGCCTATGCGATCCGGCAACCCGGGCTCTTCGTCGTTCCGGATGCGCTGAAAGACGGCCGGTTTCGCGACAACCCGCTCGTGGTCTCCGATCCGCGAATCCGTTTCTACACCGGCGCGCCGCTTCTCAGCCGCGAGGGTGAGGCGCTCGGCACGCTCTGCGTCATCGACAGAGAGCCGCGCACGCTGACGACCCTCCAGGTCGAGGCGCTCGAAGCCCTGCGCCGGCAGGTCATGGCACAGCTCGAGCTGCGACGGAACCTGCACGACCTCAGGCGCGCGCTCGAGGAGCGCGACGTTGCCGAAAGCGAGCGGGAGCAGGTCGTCGCCGATCTGCGCGAGGCGCTCGATCACGTCCGAAAGCTGAGCGGTCTCGTTCCCGCCTGCAGGAGCTGCCAGCTCGACGTGACGATCCCCGCGGATGTGAGCGCGATCCCGGGCGTGGTTGCCGGCATGATGCAGATCGTCGGCGAGAAGCGTTGCGCGGTGGGGCACGAGGTGGACGTGGAAATCGCGCTGCACGAGGCGATCGCCAATGCGATCAAGCACGGCTGCAAGAACGACCGGTCGAAGAGCGTGCAGTGCTGCGTCGCCGTGGAGAGCGACGGCGGCCTGCTGATCGTCGTGCGCGATCCGGGGCCGGGATTCGACGTCAGTGCCGTCCCCAGTCCGCTCGAGGGGGAAGGGCGCTCGAAGGCCAGCGGCCGCGGCATCTTCCTCATCAACGAGTTCATGGACGAGGTGCGATACGAAGACGGCGGCCGTGAGCTGCGCATGCGGCGGCGCGCGAAGCCGACCTGATCCGAGGGTGCGCCGCTCGTCACCGAGGCGGGCGCCAGGCTCAAGATGCACGGGGAGCAGTCTGACACTGTCCGCCGATTGTCCGCACCGTCCGGATGCCGACCGTGCGGACGCTCATTCACTCAACAAGCTTGCGGCCACCGTGGCCGGACCGCGTCCGCAATCGGCATCCCACCTTCGATCGCCTTGACCACCCGGACGATCTGCTCTTCCGTAAGCCGTTTTCCCTTCATCGCTGGCCCCCGTCACGGCGGGCTGAACGCCTTCAGGAACTCCTGGAAACCGGGATTGTCGTCCAAGAGCGCCGCCCCGACGTTCACCAGCTCGTCGACCTGATCGGGCTCGAGCTGGAACGAAGTCGGCATCGATTGGAGCCGTTCCCGCCGAGGCGTGTCCGCGACGGAATCGAAGGTCACCTCGACCGGGAAGTAGGCGACCTTCTGCAGGAAGTCGTCCGGAAAAGCACCATCACGGCAGTTGTCCTTGAAGAGGTCGCGGCAGTCTTCGACCTGCTGAACGTCGGTCGTCCATTGCCGCATGCTCTCCTTCAACAACTCGATCGTCTCGTAGGAGTAGTTGCCCATCGGGCCGTTCACCACAGGCCCGATCATCCCGAAGAGTCCAGGCGCGTTGACACGCTCGCCGAGCTTGTCCCGCGACCGCGTGCGCGCGTTGACCACGATCACCAAAATGGTGTCGACCTTCTTCAGGTTGATCTTTTGGAGGATGCTGCGATCGCCGGCGTCCTCCGGCGCGCTGCGAGGACTGTCTGAAGAGAACAGTGATTGCAGGGGCCCGCGCAGTCCGATGTTGTCGGCGAGGCCGCCGTCCAAGAGGTGGACGTAGTGGAGCTTCGGGTCGAGATAGGCATCCGTGATCTGCCCGTCGTAGAAGCGCCGTGATCCCGTCTGCCGCTCCTCACGTGCATCGGTCAGCCACGCCGGTTCCCGGTATCCGCAAGTTCGCGGGTAGGCCTTGATCGTGATCGGCGAGAGTGCGAGGGGGAAAGCCGACGAAGCCGCCACGGCACGCGCGACAGGGTACTTCGACAGATCCGAGCAGAACAGATCGAACTCGTCCTGGGTGAACTCGAAGCGGCTGTTGCGCGACATGTCGGTCGCGTTGAGGATGATGAGGGGCGCCCGATGCTGACCCTCCAGCGCCGCGAACGTCTCGTCGCCGAAGACGTGCTTGCGATAGTACTCGGCGGCGAGATCGATGCGGTCGAAGCCGCGAGCCCACAAGCGAGGCCAGTTCCACGGGCTCAGGACCCCCAGGATCAACCCACGCTGCACGTTGCGCTTCAGGAACCGCTGTTCGAAGTCCTCGAACAGCCGCTCCCTGTAAAGGCCGTAGTAGGCTGCGGTGAAGCTCCCTCCGGAAATCGAGGAGATCACGTCCACCTCGTCGAGGAGCTGCCGCTCCTGGCCGTTGACCACGATCGTCGTGTCCCGCAGCTTTTCCATGACGCCGTAAGAGAGCGCCGCCGCGCGCGTGCCGCCTCCCGAGAAGGTCAGGATGACGAACAGGCTTTCCGAGTTCTTCGGCCCCATCGGGGGCAGGAACCGATAGCCGGAGTTCACGTCGACACGCTTCAGCGGAGCGTTCCAGCGGCTGCCGGCGCACCCGGCAAGAAAGGAGAGGAGCAGCCCCACGAGCAGCCTACGCGTCCGGCTCAAAGCGCACCTCCATCGGCCTGATCGACGTCGTGCCCTTCACGTCCGGGCGGCGCCACGCTGGATCGTAATCCCGCGGATCGCCCAGGTGGATCGTGTGTTTCCCCGCTCCTACCCTCAGCTTCTCACCCGTCTTGCCCATCGGCATGCCATCGACGAAAACGTCCCGCTTGTAGCGGTAGCGCACGATGATGAACTCCATGGCGGATCTCTCCTCGCCCGGGCGTATCGGCCCAGGCTGCGTGCGTTCTACCTTGGAACCGGCCGTGCGCGAAATGGCGGGGAGAACCTTGTGGTGGTTGCGGAGGAAGTTGCGCCGCCGCTGCCGCGCGGCTCGCCTTACTTCAGCGAGGCCATGTCGATCACGAAGCGGTACTTCACGTCGCCCTTGAGCATCCGCTCGTAGGCCTCGTTGATGTTCTGGATGGGGATGACCTCGACGTCGGAGGTGATCCCGCGCTCGGCGCAGAAATCCAGCATCTCCTGGGTCTCCCGGATCCCGCCGATGAGCGAGCCCGCGAGTCGTTTGCGTCCGAAGATCAGGTCGATCGCCCCGACGGGAAGGGGCGTGTCCGGCGCGCCGACGAGGGCCATCGTCCCGTTGCGCTTGAGGAGCGCGAGGTAGGGGTTCACGTCGAAGGGCGCCGACACCGTCCCGAGGATGAAGTCGAAGCTTCCGGCCTGCTTCGCCATCGCGTCGGCATCCTTGGACACCACCACCTCGTGCGCGCCCAGGCGCATCGCGTCTTGCGTCTTCCCCGGCGACGTCGTGAAGACCACGACCCGCGCGCCGAAGGCGTTCGCGAACTTGACCGCCATGTGCCCGAGCCCGCCGAGGCCCACGACGCCCACCTTCTGCCCCTCGCGGACGTTCCAGTGCCGCAGCGGGGAGTAGGTCGTGATGCCCGCGCACAGGAGCGGCGCGACCGCGGCGAGTTCGAGGCGGTCCGAGACCCGCAGGACGAAGTCCTGGTCGACGACGACGCTGTTCGAGTAACCGCCGCAGGTCATGCCTCCGAGGTGGACGTCCGCCGAGTTGTAGGTGAACGTCGCCGGCGCCTCACAGAACTGCTCCTCCCCGTCCCGGCACGCCGGGCAGGTGCGGCACGAGTCGACGAGGCAGCCGACCGCCGCGAGCTGTCCTTCCTTGAAGCCGCGGACGGAACTCCCCACGCCCGTCACGCGGCCGACGATCTCGTGACCGGGGACGCAGGGGTAAGTCGTCGGCATGTGCGTCGCCCACTCGTTGCGGACCTGGTGCAGATCGGAGTGGCAAACCCCGCAGTAGAGGATGTCGATCCGGACGTCCTTCGGCCCCGGCTCGCGGCGGGGGATGGTCACCTGCGCGAGCGGCGAGCGCGCGTCGGCCGCGGCAAAGGCTCTCGTTTCGAATGATCTCGGCGTTATCGTGCTCATCGCAGTCCTCCTTATGGTCCGCCGGAGCGGGTGCTCCGGGACAATGGGCGCTACCGTGCTGGACTTGGCGGTTGTCGCATAGTCGAGCGGTCGAGCGGGCTCACACGGGGTCGACGCGCGTTGCCGTCATGCCTGGGCCTGGCGACTCCCACGGAACGCGAAGGTCAGCAGGAACCCGGCGACAAATCCGCCGATGTGCGCCATGTACGCGACGCCGCCCGTCTGCGCCGCGTTGGTCACCGAACCGATGCCGCTGAAGAACTGCAGAACGATCCAGAGCCCGATGACGATGAGCGCCGGCACCTGGATGACCCGTGAACCCTGCAGGACGCGGACGCTGCCTTTCGGGAACAACAAGATGTAAGCGCCCAGCACGCCGGCAATCGCGCCCGAGGCTCCCAGGTTCGGCACATTCGAGCCGAGGCTGACGGCCATTTGTGCGGCCGTTGCCGCGATCCCGCAGAGCAAGTAGAAAATGAGGAACAGGACGTGTCCGAAACGATCCTCGATGTTGTCACCGAAGATCCACAGGTAGAGCATGTTGCCGCCCAGGTGAAGCCACCCGGCATGCATGAACATGGACGAGAATACCGTCAGACCGTCACCGAAAGGACTGGCAAGGAAGCGGCTCGGCACGAAGGCCCACCGCGTGATGAAAGCGTCACCGCCACTGAGTTCCACGAAGAAGAACAGGACGTTCAGGACGATCAGGGCATAGGTGACCAGGGGAACGGTCCTGCGGGCGCTGTCATCATCACCGATCGGAATCATGACGAGTCCTTATTTCGGATGAGCCTGCGAAATCTCCTTGACCATCGTCGCCGTCGCTTCCGACCGATTCACTCGCGTCGCCACATCGGCCTGGGCGATGATCCCGACGATCTTGCCGTTGTCGTCTACGACTGGAATACGCCGCAACTGGTTTCCGGACATCGCGTCCAGCGCCTTTTCCAAGTCATCCTCGGCGCGGCAGGTGACAACGCCACGAGACATCACCTCTTCGGCCTTGGACGTCCTGACATCGCGCCCTTCCGCCACCATCTTCATGGCCAGATCGCGATCGGTCACGATGCCGACCAGCCTTTTGCTCTGCTCGTTCTCGACGATCGGAACCGAACCAATGTCGGTGCTCTTCATCAGCTGCGCGACCTTTGCCACCTGGTCACCCGGCAGACAGTAGACAGGGTTCTTGGTCATGACTTCGCTACATTTCCTCATGCAAGTCTCCTCAATCAATGTTTCGACGCAAAACTCGCGTCCTTGATAGCCTTCTGGATCGCTTCGCGCGTCTCTCCGGTGACTTTCTGAATCCGGCCCAAGAGCTCTTCCTGCTTGCCCTCGGCGTACTGCAGATCATCGTCCGTGAGCTTGGCCCACTTCTGTTTCAGCGTTCCCTTGATCACGTTCCAATCACCTTTGATCTCGAGCTTGTCCATGGCGAATCCTCCTGGGAAAGATGTTTCTCGCGGCCCATTCCCTGGCATGCTGCGCCGTGAGCTCCGTCCTCGATATGGGGCAAAGACCTACCCCCTTTGCCATCGGAAGGCCCTTCGAAAACTTGTCACCAACGTGTGTGCCCTCGTGTTGGGCGCGATCGGTGGACTCTCCATCAACCGCTCGCTCGGGCCGTCGTGGCTGGCGACGGTCCCGGGGGCAACCGCGCTGGATGCCTCGGCGGCAAACGCCATCGGTGCGTTCTTCCGGATGGGGCGAGCCTAAGACTCGACCATCAGTGCGACGCTTTTCGCGGTGGGCAGCACGTTGTTCTCATGGCTGCTCCTGTGCGGCAAGATGATCCCCGCCTCGGTGGCCTGGTTGATCTTCGTGTCACCCTCGCTAGGAACCCGACTGTCCCTCTGCCTTTATTTCCCAGGGATGATTGGGGACGGGGTGCTGACGGTGTGGCTCCTCCCGGCCGGCGTCGCCGATACCTAGTGCTCGTGCCGGTGGTGCACGTCCGGGTAGTGCCGATGACGGTGCGGCAGTGGCTCGTGCCGGTGCCGATGGCTGTGAGGTTCGCTCCCTGGATCGCTCGGGCCGTGAGTGTGACGATGGTGCTCGTCGTGATGATGCGCATGCTCATGCTCGACCGCCTCGTGGGTGTGTTCATGTTCGTGCCGCTCGGTCAGGTGAAGCCCGACGCCCGCCGCCATCAGTAGCGCGGCGACGATGAAGCCGATACCGAACGATTCTTGCAGCCAGAAGACCGACACCGTGGCGCCGACAAACGGTGCGAGCGAGAAATAGGCGCCCGTGCGCGCGGCACCTAGGTGACGAAGCGCGAGCACGAACAGCACCAGACTCACTCCGTAGCCGAAAAACCCAACCAGGCCGATGGCGGCCAAGCTTCCCAGCGGCGGAAACCCGGCGCCCAGCGAAACGGCCACGCACGTGTTCACGGCTCCGGCGCACAGTCCTTTCCACATCGCGATCTGCACCGGGTCAGCCGCGGACACGTGCCGCGTGAGATTGTTGTCCAGCGCCCAGGCCAGGCACGCACCGGCAATGGCGAGGGCGCCCCACGGCACGCCGACCTCGGGCCGGCCCAGCCACGAAAGCGTGAAGGCCCCGGCTGAGATGAGAACCATGCCCGCCGCAATGCGCCGGTCGAAGTGCTCCTTGAACACGAACCACGCCAGCAGCACGGTGAACACGCCTTCGAGGTTGAGCAGGAGCGACGCACTGGACGCGGGCGTTCTCGCCAAGCCGGCCATCAGCAGCACAGGTCCGATCACACCGCCACAGACGATCGCCGCGACGAGCCACGGCAGGTCGCGACGCGCGAGGCGCGCCTCGACGGTTGCCCTGCGTCCGCGCGCCATCCGGTACGCGGCGAGGCCAAGGCCTGACGCGACGTAGAGCCACCCCGCCAGAAGGATGGGCGAAACCGACGGAAGGAGTTGCTTGACGAGGGGCGTGCTGACGCCGAAGAGCGCGGCCGCGGCGATCGCGCACGCTCTACCCGCGAATCGTGAACGATCGTCCATCTCACTCCTGAGGACGGACCCTCCCGCGCTCCGTCCAGGCATAGAGCACCGGGAGAACCACGAGCGTGAGAAACGTGGAGCTGAGGATACCGCCGATCACGACGGTGGCAAGAGGACGTTGGACTTCGGCGCCGGCGCCCGTCGCGAGCGCCATCGGGACGAAGCCGAGGCTGGCGACGGCGGCCGTCATCATCACGGGGCGCAGGCGGGTGAGCGAGCCCTCGAGAACGGCGTCGCGAACCGACTTTCCTTGCTCGCGAAGCTCGTTGAAGTAGCTGACCAGGACCATCCCGTTCAGCACAGCCACGCCGGTCAGTGCGATGAACCCGACGGCGGCCGTGATGCTGAACGGCATGCCCCGCAGCCATAGGGCGGCCACACCGCCCGTCACGGCGAGGGGGATGCCGGAATAGACCAAGAGCGCCTGCCGCAGCGAGCGAAACGCCAGGAAAATGAGGATGAAGATGAGCGCGAGCGCCGACGGCACCACGACGGCAAGCCGGGCCCGGGCGTCCTGGAGATTCTCGAACTGGCCGCCGAACTCCACGAGGTAGCCTTCGGGGAGTTCGATCTCCTTTCGGATGCGCTCCTCGGCCGCGCGCACGTAGCCTTCGATGTCGCGCGTCTTGAGGTTCACCATGAGAGCCGCGCGGCGCTGCCCGCTGTCACGCTGAATCGGCTCGACACTCTTCAGCGTTTTGAACTCCACGACGGCGCCCAACGGCAGCAAGCCGGTGTCGCCGACGCGAAGCGGGAGCTTCTGGATTTCGGCGTCATCCGCCCGAAGCGCGTCGGGCATCCGCACCACGATGTCGAACCGGCGGTTCCCTTCGACTAATTGGCCGACCGGTTGGCCGGCAAGGGCCGCACTGACCGCTTTGTTCACCTCGCCCGCCTGCATGTTGTAGCGCTGGAGGATGTCGCGCTTCACGTCGATCTGCAATTGCGGCGTTCGCCCCTCGGTCTCGTACTCGACCTGCTCCACGCCGGGGGTCGTCTCTAGGATGTTTTTGACCTTTCCGGCGAGGGGCTCGAGCACGTCATAGTTGTTCCCGAAGATCTTCACCGCCAACTCCGCCTTGGTGCCCTCGAGCATTTCGTTGAAGCGCATCTCGATCGGTTGGGCGAACAGCAGATCGTAGTCCGGGTTGATCGTCTTGAGCGTCGCTTCGACCTGCTCCCGCAACTCGGCCTTGGTCGTCGGCCGGCCCGGAGTCTTCGGCCACTCCGGCAGCGGCGCGTAGAAGATGTACACGTCGCTCTCGTTGGGAGGCATCGGGTCGGAGGCGATTGCGCTCGTGCCGATGCGCGAGAAGATGCGGGTGATCTCGGGGAACTCAGTGCGCAGACGTGTCTCGACCTCGATGTCGGTCCGGAGAGACTCGTCCATGCTCATCCCCACGGGCTTGTACAGCATCGCCGTGATGGAGCCTTCGTCGAGCTTGGGGACGAATTCCGCGCCGAGATGGGTGAAGAGCCAGAGCGAAGCGGCGAAGAGCACGACGGCGGAACCGACGACCACCCACCGGATCCTGAGCGCGGCGTGCAGCGTCGGTTCATAGAGGCGCTTGGCGAACCCGACAATCCAGTTGTCGTCTTCCCGAACGCTCCCTCGAAGAACCAGGGAGCACAGCGTCGGCATCAGCGTGAGCGCGAGCACGAGCGCGCCCCCGAGCGCCAGCATCACGGTGAGCGCCATGGGATGAAACATCTTCCCTTCGATCCCCGTGAGGGCCAGGATCGGGATGTAAACGACCGTGATGATCACCACGCCGAAGAACATCGGGCTTCCTACCTGCTTGCTAGCGGCCAGCACGGTCTGCAGTCGCTCATCTACGTTCAGCGGACGCCCGACCTCGCGTTGCCGAATGCCGAGACGCCGGACGATGTTCTCCACGATGACGACGGCGCCGTCGATGATGAGGCCGAAATCCACGGCCCCGAGACTCATCAGATTGCCGGAGATGCCGAAATACCTCATCCCTGTGATGGCGAAGAGGAACGAGAGCGGAATCGCGGCTGACACGATCAGCCCCGCGCGCCAGTTGCCGAGCAGAATGAGGAGCACGGCGACGACCAGCAGCGCCCCCTCGAACAGATTCTTTTCGACCGTGGCGATGCTCCTTCCGATGAGGAGCGAGCGGTCGTATTGAATCGTGAGGTCGACGCCTTCGGGGAGCTTGCTCTGGATCTCAGCGAGCCGCGCCTTGACGCGCCCGGCGACGTCACGGCTGTTCTCGCCGGCGAGCATCATGGTGACGCCGATGACGGTCTCCTTGCCGTCGAGCGTCGCCGCCCCCGTCCGGAATTTCGTACCCGCGCTGACGTCGGCGACGTCTTTGACGAGCAGCGGGTTGACCCCGGCGCCGAACTTCAAAGGCAGGTTGGCGATGTCGTCCACCGTCCGGACGCGGCTCACGGCTCGGATCGTGAGCTGCTGGCCCGCGCGGTCGATGATGCCACCTCCGGCGTTCTCTACGTTTTGCGCGACGAGCTCGGCGAGCTCGCTGAACGTGAGGTTCATCGCGGCCAGTGCTGCCGGCTTGGGTTGGATCACGTACTGCTTTTCGTAGCCGCCGGTCTCGTTGATGTCGGCGATGCCCGGAACGGTGCGTAAGAGTGGCCGGATCGTGAACTGTTGGATCTCGCTCAGCGCGATGAGCTGCTCGAGCTCTGTCGCGGGCTTGTGAGGCGCATCGGCTCGGTAACCGATGCTGTAGTAGAGAATCTCGCCGAGCCCCGTGCTGATGGGAGCAAGTTTGGGGAGCACGCCGGGCGGTAACCGGTCGAGCACGCCTTGCAGGCGCTCCGAAGCGAGTTGGCGTGCTCGATAGATGTCGGTGCCGTCGCGAAATTGGAGGGTGACCTGCGACAGGCCGAACTTGGTGATCGAGCGCATTTCCTCGACCCCCGGCAAGCCGGCGAGCTCGAGTTCGATCGGCTGGGTGACGAGCCTTTCCGACTCCTCGGCGGCAAGGGCTGGAACTTCCGTATTGATCTGAACCTGGACGCCCGTGATGTCCGGCACGGCGTCGATCGGCAGGTGAAACGCCGACCATAGGCCGGCCCCCAGCAGTGCGACCGCGGCCAGCAGCACAAAGGGACGTTGGCGGAGCGAGAATTCCAGTATCGCGTCGATCATCGCTCAGTCCCTCGCAGACGTTACGGAGACAAGCCCCGCCGGCAGCCCGGTCAGCAGCTCGATGTCGCCGGCGAGTGCCAGGGCCTCGCTCTGCGTATCCAGCAGCGCCGCGACCGCGTCCAGGTACTGCTTTTGCAGCTCGACGTAAGTGGTCGCGGGAACCGCGCCGAGGCGGTAGTGGCGGTCGGCGAGCGCGGCGGCTTTCCGAAATTCCTTCAGGGAATCGGCGCGCCAGTTCGCCATCTCGGCGCGCTTCGCGTCGTAGGCCTGCACGCTTGCGGCCAACTTCCGCTCGAGCTCGCGCTCGGCCACGAGGATCATCGTCTCGGCCTGCTGCCGACGCGCCTGACTGGCGGCGACGTTGGCCGCGTTGCGGCTCAAGAGCGGTATCGGAATGGAGACACCCACCCCGAAGATCCGCTCTTCGCCGGCTGCGCGCTCTTCGGCGTAAAAAGGGGTCACGCTGAACGACGGGTACCGTTCGTTTTTCGCCAGCGCGACGCGGAACCCCTGTTGCGCCACGTCGTTCGATCGAATTTTGAGGTCGAAGTTGTTCGCCCGGGCGAGTACCAGAAGCGCGCCGAGAGAATCGGCGGGGCGAAAGTCGAGTGTCGACCGTTGCATCCGAATCGACGTCAGGGGAGGCAGCCCTCGAAGCTGGTTCAACTCCAGCTGAGCCGAGCGGATGGCCAGTTCCGCCTTCGACGCGCGCCGACCGATCGTGAGCGCGGTGGCCTCGATGATGCGCACTTCCAGTTGGGGAGTCAGACCGGCAGGATCGCGCTGGACGAGCACGTCGAGCAGCGCCTGGAACCGGTCGGCGACCTCGCGGGTCGCCTCCGCCTGCTGCTGCGCGGCGTACAGTTCGTAGCCGAGGACCCGCGCGCGGGCGGCGAGTGCGGCGCGAAATCGCGCAAGGCCCAGTTCCGCCAGCGCCACGTCGCTGTTGGCGATCGACTTCCGGAGACTCAGCCTTCCCGGCCACTCGAAGGTCTGCGTGACCGAGACGGCCCAGGCCGGTCCGTCACCGAGCGCGACGCCATCGAGGGTCTTCGTGCTCTTGCGACCGATGTCCGCTCCGAGCGAGGGCCCGTCGAGAAGGCCGGAAGATTTCTGCCCCGCACGGGCTGCGGCGATCTCGGCCTCGTAGAACTTCAACTCGGGGTTGCTCGCCAACGTGTCCGCTACGAGCGCATCGATGGTCGTGACCGAGGCGTCCACTTCGGGCGGGGCCGCTGCAACGACGGAGAACTTCACGGCACCTGTGACGACGAGAAGGCAGACGAGCTTCGAGTTCATGATGTCTCCCAATGCAGCACACACGTGGACATGCGGCGAAACGCTCGAGCGGCGCCGACTCTTTCACGACGTGGTGGTGGAATCAGATCCGAATGACGACGAGGGTCTGTTTCAGGGAGGGTGGACTCAGCCCGCACAACGCCGTCCCGCGGCGCAACGAACGTGGAATTCTTGGTGTCGACGAGAGTACCGCGCTCGAGGTGGCATGCGGAGGACCCTGCAGATGGTTCCGCTCAAAGTGCTGCGGCGCCGGTTTTGCAGAGACGAACGAATGGTCGTGATCCGGCGTTCCCCGTTCGTGATCGTGTCCGTGGACGATCTGCTCAATACCAGTCCACTCGTCGTGCCGGAGCGGGTCGTGATCGTCTTGCGCAGCGTGCACGGCCAGGGCCGTGCCGACGAGCCCGCCTTGGACGAGCGCGGCGATCGTCAATAGGGCAAAGCCTCGGAGAGCGACATGATGGAAAACCGAGCCCATGATCCCGCGGATTCTGCCAGTGTGCCGCGGATCCGTCAATCGAAGACTGGCCGTTGTCCGCCTGGGTGTCGATAGCGCTCGTAAATGACGGTCGCCATCCGCAACCCGCGTAATGAAACAAGGCAACAGCTCGACAAAGCGTTGAGCTGCCGGAGCAAGCGATCTAGCGCGGCTCGACCCTTCCGCGTCTAATCACGAGATCCCGCGACTCGAGCGGATGCAGCGCCGGCCCGTTCGCGACGCGCACTTCGACCGGGCCGTCCCTTCCGGGATCGTAGTCGAACGCGCGTTCGACTCCCCGCGGCCTGAGAAGCGGGATCTCCGTCGCGAGGCCCAGATCCCGGATCATCCGGTCGCGCCGGCTGACGAGCTTTTCGGTGTAGAGCCTGACCTCGGCGGAGGTGTAGCCCGCGGCGATGAGGGCCTGCTGGATTTGACTCTCGGTGAGCTGGGCGATGAGACGCGCCATCCAGCGCGCATCGTCCACGGTCATGTCGCGGAACGCGTCGTTCCCGAAGACCGGCTGATACGACACGACCCGGAACGATGTGCGCTCGCGGCCGCGGCAATCGACGACGGGCGCCTCCGTGAACGTCCACGGAAAATCGTTCACCAGGCCCTGGGCGTCGACTCTGTAGTTGTCGGCCCGTCCCAAACCGTTTCCCAGATCGCTGATGACGTGCCGGATGCCGGTGCCGTCGCGCTTCAGTCGATTGTTGTCCCAGCGCACGTCGTAGCAGTTGGTCCAGGCGAACAGCAGCGCCGCCCCGCGCCACTCTCGTTTCTCGGAGTGGCCCAGCCGGTCCCAGCTCCACGGTCCGATGCTGTGCCCACCCGCCTCGTGCAACTGGACGTTCGCCTCGTTCATCACGAGATGGTCAAGCCCGCCCTCGAAGGTCGCGGCGTCCTCCCGGTACTGCTCGGCGGACGTTCCCTTCGGGTGCTTCTTCGACGCGCGCGCCGACCGCGCGAGGATCTCGGGCCGGATCAGCGAGCGCGCCAGGTCGTCGGGCGATAGGACCGTCCCGTCCTTCATGATCGCCGATTGGATGTAGCGGAACGGATCCTGCGGTTTCTGGACGATCTGGTGAGCGACCGGGATGAAGCCGAAGATGGTGTAGGTGATATCGAGGCTCTTCCGGGAGTTGAACTCCAGCAAGAGGCGGCGCTCGTATCGGATGCGGATCCGGGGCGCATAGTCGTTCGGCTCGACGTGATAGCCGAGCGCGTCGAACAGGCGCGTCAGGGCGACCTCGGTGTCCCGCTTCTGATTCTCGTGTTCCCCGAACTTCACCTTGATGGTCCGCGCGCCGCACTTCATGGTGAATCCCGGCGTCGTGCCGTAGCTCGTCTTCGGCTCGTCGTACGCGCAGATCGTGTCGTCCACCCGCACGATGGGGCCGAACTCTTCGTAGAGGTTCCGCGACGCGATGTCCGAGGGGCGGCTCCAGAACGTCGAGCGCACCGGGTCCCGCAAGCTCGGATCCATGTCCGGCCCGGGATTCCGCGCCAGGTCCGATGCCGGGGTTTTGCCCTTCCCCACGGGGTTGTGCATGAGATCGAAGTGCAGGAACGGCGCCTGCGCGAGATCGATCCGTCGCGGCGTGGGGTTGCGCGTGGCGAGATCCAGCGAGTCGCCGATCTCCGCGAGCTCGACGAGCGCATCGCACCGGGCTTCGATCGCCTTCTCATCGGTGACGTCACCCGCGGTGCGAGCTGTCGTCGTGAGAGCGCCCGCGATCAGAGATTTCATCGCCATCAAGGAGTCACGGTCCGACGATTTGTGGTGCGCGCCGAGGTTCTGGACTTCTCCGTCCAGTACCGCGTCGAGGCGCCGGAGATCCTCGGGTTGCTGAAGCTCGAAGCGGTGGCCCCGGAAGCGGATCTTCGTCTGCAGCGGCGGGAGCCCCGGACAGAGACCGCCGGCGGACGAGGCCATGGCGAGCCCCGTGGTCCCGAGACTCGCGATCCAGACAGCCACGAGGTACCGACGACCCGCGCTCCAGCGCTTCGGCTTGATCATGACTTCAAGGTCATCGTCCGGTAGAACTGACGGATGAAGACCCTCTTGAGGAACTCGAGCTTGATCATGCCGTACTTGCGCGCCTCGGCGATCGCCTCCTCGGCGGTCCAGCCCTCGTTCGCGATGCGATGGCACGCGATGACGGTTCCCGTGCGATCGGAGCCGCGCCGGCAATGAACGTACACGGGGCCGCTCTCGGGGTCCGCGAGGATGTGCAGGACGCGATCCATCGTCGCCCGGGTGGGGCCGCGCAGCTTTCCCAGCGGAATGCGGTGATAGCGGATCCCGTACGCCGGCGCCCGCTTCCTGTCGGCGGACGAGAGCCCGCTTCGATCGCGCAGGTCGACGATCGTGCGAACGCCAAGCCGTTCGAGGCCGGCCATCCCCTCGCGCGTCGGCCGCCCCCCGCGGAACAGTCGCGCGCTCACGCGATGGAAGTTCGGAAGACCGTCCACGATGTCCTCAAGAACACTTCATGTCAGCAGCAGCCGACAGCCGAATCCCTCGAGTGGTCACTGACGGGCGTGGACACTAACGCTTGCCGACAGTGATCGCTGCAAAAGTAAAACGTCTCTCCGTCGCGTTCGGCGCGGAGAGCGGTGGACTTGTCGACGATCAGCCCGCAGACGGGGTCTTTGGTCTCGGATGTAGGTTCGATCATGGCTCTATTTCCCTCGCCCCATCCGCCCATCGATCCTTCGTGGTTCCGCATGGACGGCCTTGCGATGGGTTGATCTTACTTGTGGGCGCCCATGGACTTGTCGTCCATGCTCTTCATTCCCGGCATCGCCGAATTGGCCTTCATGGCGTGCATGTCCTTCATCATCGGACATTGGGTCATCGAGTCCTTGCCCATCTGCATGTGCCCCATCATGTGCGCCATCATCGCGTCGTCCATCTTCGCTTTGCGCTGATCCATGGTGGCCTGCTGCTCCACGATCCGGCTGATGACGTCGGCCATCAGGGCCATCTGCTTGTCCCCCGGCGCGCGGTTCATTTTGGCGGCGAGTTCGGTGAGTTCCGCGTCCTGGGACTTCACGTCGGCTGCCAGCTTCTTCTTCTGTTCCATCATGTCCTTGCACTGGTCCTTCATGTGCGCCTCGCTCATCTGCATCCCTCCAGCAGGAGAGCCTTGTCCCGCCCGGACGGGAGACGAAACGGCCAGGCCCGCGATCAATACGAGGCTTGAACAGACGACGAAGCTTGTAAGCGTTTTGTGTGCCATCGACGACTCCCTGTTTGGTTCGAACACCCTTGGCGTCCCACAGACAGCGAACGCAGACCAACGGTCGGTCCGCTGCCGGTACAGCGCCAAGGACGATGGTGCGCGCGCCCGGGCGGCTCCGCTATGGGGTATGAACCTACCGTCGAGCGGGAGCGAGCGGTCCGACCGCTTTCGCGCGACGGACGCGCCCAACTCTACGTCGTCTTATTAGGATGCACGCCCTTCTTCATCATCTCGTCGAAATTGAACTCGGGTGACAGGGCGGGGATGTGGCACTGCGTGCACATCTTTGCGCTGACGGCTTTGTTGATGAACTTCTTCTTCTCGGCTTTCGGCGCGGTCAGGTGCAGGTTGCCCGGGCCGTGGCAACTCTCGCAGCCCACGGCAGCGACCGCAGCCGTCTTGACGTCGTCGGCCGCCGGGTATCCGCCTGGGAGTTTGTAGCCCGTGACGTGGCACTTCACGCAATCGGCCGAATCCGCCGCAGCCCCCTTCAGTTCGACCTTCAACTTCCCGGCGACCGCGGCCACCGCCTTCGCGTCGGCGGACTTGAGGTTGGCGAACGCCTTCGCGTGCGCCGAGTCCGACCAGGCCTTGTACTCGGCCATGTGGCACATCTTGCATTTGGCGCTGCCGACGTATCCCGCCTGCTTGGCATTCTTCGCGACGACCGCTTTCTTCTCGGCCTTGTACTTCGTTCCCTCTTCGGTCAGCCCGGCGCCGCCCGCGGGATTCGTATGGCATGACACGCAGGCGGTCTTGGTCTCTCGGGCTATCTCGGGGAACGCCCACAGCGGGGAGGCCGCAACGAGCCAGATCAGGGATGCGGAGATTCTCGGAATCCAGGAATTGCGACCCACGGTTGATCCTCCTTGGCCTTCGTATCAGGGGTCTTCGCCGACGCTCGCGTAATACGTTGCGATCCGCTCCCTCGCGCCGGCGCGCGTATACACGTCGGAGCGGCGCGATTCGATCACGTCGGCGATCACCGCGGCCACGTCTTCGGCGCTCTGCGCATTGGGAAGCGATCGTGAGTCCGGCCCGCCGTGGCGGGCGTTGAGTCCGAAGTCGGTGCCAACGACGCCGGGTGAGATCAGCGAGAACTGGATGCCTGGATGCGTCTGCTGCACTTCCTCTCGGAAGTTCGCCGTGAGCGCGAACGGAATGCGTCCGAGCATCGAGGACACGTTGATCACGTGGCCCGCTCCGCGCTCCTTGAAGTGGGGAAGAACTTCTTGCATGCCGTACAGCGCCGACTTGACGTTGACCCTCATGATGTCGTCGACGTCTTCATCCGTGAGCTGCGAGGGCATGCGTCGAATTGTACGCCGGCTGCTAAGCAGTCCTTCGAGTTCGCCTCCCACGCCCTCGAATGGCATCAAGACGAGCTGTTCCAGGCCGCTTCGCGAGGCGGCGGGCGTCGGCGTCCCCCCCAACAGTGGGTCGAGTCCGAGCAAAAGCTCGCCATTTGCAGGTTTTTGCGGAGATCGCGGTGAAATCGGCGCTCCGAGCGGGCTTCTGCGCTCAAAACGACCGCCTAGGATCGCTCAGGAGACGCGATCGGGGCGCCGGGCAGGCGTCTGGACCCCCGGGATGCGACGAAAACACGGCGAAAATCTGAAGGCGGCCCCGGGCCCGATCCAGATGCTCTCGACCGAGATGCTAGCGCCATCCAGTCTGTTGGTCAGGCACCGGCGACGTTCGGAACCGGGGGAGCCGGCTACCGCGTGAGCCCCGTGCTCACCCGAAACATGTGACCGTCGGGGTGGCGAAGGTGAAACTCGCGAACGCCCCAGGGCTCGTTCGTCGGCGGCATCGTCACGACGTAGCCGAGCGACACGGCCGTCGCGTGGAGCTCGTCGAGGGAGGGCACGGAGTCGATCCACCAGCTCATCCAGATGCCGTCGGCGTTCCGAGCTCCCGCTCCTTCGATCATCCCGCCGTCGTTCCAGGTGAACCCGCGCTTCAAACCCAACGACTCGAACCAGGCGAGGCTCGCCGGAACGTCGCTGACGTTGAGAACCGGGGTGACTCCCTTGATCGCCAGCGAGTTGGTCTCCTGCGTCGTGTCGGGGGGCTACCGCTTCGTCAGCCCTTCCGCCCAATTCAAGACGATCGTCGGCGACTGCGCCGCCGCGGACGCGTCCTGCGCGAGAGCGAGGATGTGTTGCCCGTCGGCGCTGACGTCGAAGATCTCGCCGTCGGCCAGCGGCATCAAGATTTGAGGAGTGCCGAACTCGAGCGTCTCGCCGGGGCTAACCGGCACCGTCGCCAGGGCACCCTCGATCGTCACATAAAATAACTCGCGGCCGGTTCCCGCCCAATGCGGATAGTTCCCGCCTCCGGTTGTGACCTGGTACTTCGCTCCCGGCGACGGGAACGACTGCACGTAGATTTCGAACCGGCCCGACTCGTTCGACGAG
>JANMVW010000381.1:0-6219 GCA_031393555.1 Acidobacteriota bacterium | reverse complement strand
GTGGCCGCGGCGAGTTTTCCGACCGGCAGTGACGACGTATTCGTCGCGAGAATCGCGTGCGGCGGGGCGTTCCGGTCCAGGTCTCTGAAGATCCGGACCTTCAACTCCAGCAGTTCGGGAACCGCCTCGATGACGCAATCGGCGTGCATCACTCCCATGGCGAGCGTCCCCGCGGTGGTCACGCGAGAGAGCGCCTCATCGCGCCGCGCCGCCTCGAGCTTTTTTTTCTCGACGAGCTTGTCCATCCCGTCGCGGATCGACGCGAGCCCACGGTCGATCGCGGCGGCATCCGCGTCCACGAGGACGACCTTGTACCCGGCTGTGGCGGCGGTCTGGGCGATCCCCCGTCCCATGGTCCCGGCTCCGATAACGGCGATGGTCTCAATGTCGCGCATGGGTCGAGAGTCTATCAGCCGCGCGCGGGGCTTCGCGCAAACGGGAGTGTCCTTTTTTCGGGTAGCATCCCGCGAACATGAACGCCTTCTTCCCGTTCCTCGCCCGCCTCCTGTTCCTCGCGATGGGGTGCGGCATGGTCCTTGGCGCGGGGCGCCTCGAAGCGGAAGGGAAGCTGGTCGAGGCAAAGCGCCGGGCGCGACAGGGAGGCTTCCTCGCTGCGGTCGGTTCTCTCCTCGCCGCCGTGGGGGCCGCGGCTCTCCCCGCTCTCAGCGGCATCGTCGCCGTGCTGATGCTGGCCTCAGGATTCGCCGCCCTCCTCGCCGGCCTTTCGGGAAAGCCCCGGCCGACCGGCTGGGCGGCGCTCGCTTTGCTCGTGTCCGGCATCGTCGTCGCGCTTTTCGCCGTGCGCTAGACTGATTTTTTTAAGGAGCACCCACCGATGCCTTCGACCCGTCCCGTCCGCATTCTCGCCGTCATCGGCGCCGGCAACATGGGAAGCGGCATCGCCCAGAAAGCCGCGACCGAGGGGTTCCCCGTCATCCTCGTCGACCTCGACGACGCCAAGGTCGCGCGCGGCCTGGCGATCATCGAAAAAACGCTGGCCGACGGAGTCGAACGCAAGATCTTCCGGCCCGATGACGCCAAGGCGATCCGGGAGCGGATCACGGGAACGGCCGACTGGTCGAAGCTCTCGGCCGCGGACCTCGTCGTCGAGGCGGTCTTCGAGGACCTCGACGTCAAGAAGCAGGTGATCGCGCGGCTCGAGACGGTATGCCGGCCGGATGCGATCCTCGCGACGAACACCTCGTCGTTCCTGGTCACCGATCTCTCAAAGGGGATGAAGCACCCGGAGCGGATGGTCGGGCTTCACTACTTTTACCACCCGGCGAAGAACCGGCTCGTCGAGGTCATCCCCGGAGAGGCCACCTCGCCCGAAGTGGTCGCCGCCGCCTGGACCGTGCAAGAGATGATGGGGAAGACCCCGATCCACTCGGCTGACGCCTCGGGGTTCATCGTCAATCGCTACTTCGTTCCGTGGCTCAACGAGGGCGTGCGACTCCTCGAGGAAGGCGTCGCCGACATCCCGACGATTGAGGCCGCGGCGAAGCAGACCTTCGGAGCGGGCATGGGCCCGTTCGAGTTGATGAACGTCACGGGCGTTCCGATCGCGATGCACGCGGCGAACACCCTGGGCGCCGCGTTCGGCCCGTTCTATGCGCCGGCCGAGCTGCTCAAAAAGCAGGTCGCCTCCGGGAAGAACTGGGACCTATCGGGCACTCCCGACGAATCGAAGTTCGACGAGCTCGCGGCGCGCCTGCTCGCCGTGACGTTCCTCGTCGCGACCTCGCTCGTCGACGAAGGGGTGGGCAGCATCGAGGACACCGACATCGGCGCGCGGGTCGGCCTGAGGTGGCCGCGGGGCCCCTTCGAGATGATCAACCGCTTCGGCATCAAGGCCGCCGGCGACCTCGTCGGCCAGTTCGGCGGCGGGTGGGACATCCCCGTTCCAGGAGACCTCTCGCTTCAGTGGCGCGCCAACACGCCGTTCGCGTTTTCGCTCGTGAAGTCCGAAACGAAAGACGGCATCGCCACGCTGACGGTCAACCGGCCGGATGCGATGAACGCGTTGAACGAAACGGTCGTGGCGCAGTTGCACGGCGCGTTCAAGAAGGCGGCGGCCGACCCCAAAGTCAAGGGCATCGTGATCGCGGGCTCAGGGAAGGCCTTCATCGCGGGAGCCGACATCCGGTTTTTCGTCCGTAACATGGAATCGGGAGACCTGCAGCGCATCGTCGACTTCACGAAGGCGGGACATGCGCTCCTCCACGATATCGACACCTGCGCCAAACCGGTCGTCGCGAGACTCCACGGGCTGGCGCTGGGAGGCGGGCTCGAGCTGGCGCAGGCCTGCGACGTCCTCATCGCCACCCCACGCGCCAGCTTCGCGTTCCCCGAAACCGGCATCGGCATCTACCCGGGGTTGGGCGGCACGCAGCGCCCGACCCGGCGCATCGGCGTGGGTCTCACGCGTTGGTTGGTCTTCACCGGTCAATCGCTGAGCCCCGAAGAGGCCCAGGCGATCGGCTTCATCGACCAGGTCGTCCCCCATGAGCAACTCGACGTGGCCTGCCGCGCCGCGATCGCCGAGGGGATCAAACCGAGGACGCGTCCGTCGCTGAGCGCCAAACATCAGGCCCTGGAAGCCTTCTTCGCAGGCAACGACGCCGAGACGCTTCGCCAAGGGAAGGCGGACGCGAAGGGCGACGAGGGGCTCGCGAAGGCCATGAAGCGCGTCGGGTTCAAAGCCCCGATCGCCCTGCGCCTCGCCGGAAAGCTGATCGAGAGCGGAGCGAAGGTCACGCTCGACGAAGGGCTGACGATGGAGCTCGACCATCTCGTCGAGATCTTCTCCACGAAAGACGCCCTCCTAGGGTTGAGCACCCTCGGCAAGAAGGCTCCCGTTTTCGAAGGCCGCTAGATTGCTCGATCGATTGGTCGAACTCTGGGCCCGGGTCTTGGACGCCCTCGGGCTGAGCGGGGCCCGCGTGCGCTGGCGGTGGAGCCAGCGCCGCCGCGATCTCGGCGAGGCCGGCGTTCGCGCCGAGATGGTCGTCCGCTCGACCCAGGGCGCGTTCAAGATGTGCCCGCAGTGCCGAGCGCTCGTTCCCCGCGCCGCCCGCCGCTGCACCGAGTGCGACGCGTCCTTGGCCGGCGTTCGCGCGCCGGGTCTCGGCCGTTTGGTCTCGAACCTGATCCCCGGCGTCACGACAACGACGTTTTTCGTGCTGCTCACGAATGCCCTCATGTTCGCGGTCGTGCTGCTGCTCCCGGTGAGACTCGACGCGTACGACCCGGGCGCGACCATGTCGAGACTGTTCGGCTTCGATCCGCTCTCCCTGATCCGTTACGGCTCGGGTTACGCGGGCTTGACACTCCCGCTTGGCGAGTGGTGGCGCATCGTCACACCGGTCTTCCTGCACGGAGGCCTCCTCCACTTCGTCTTCAATTCCATGGCGCTCGTGCAGCTCGGGCCGCTCGCCGAGGACGAGTACGGGACCGAGCGGATGGCTGCGATCTACGTCGTGTGCGGCATCGCGGGGAGCGCCGCCAGCCAGGTTTTGCGCCACTCGCATACCGTCGGCGCCTCGGGCGCCCTGTCCGGACTCCTGGGGCTCCTCCTCGTCCACGGATGGCGGATCGGCGGGGCCTACGGCCAGCGCCTCAAGTCGGTCATGCTGCAAAACACCGTGCTGATGATCGGGATGAGCCTGCTTCCCTCCATCGACTGGATGAACCACCTGGGAGGCTTCGTCATGGGGTGCGCGATGGGCTTCATCGCACCCTCGGGCCCGTTCCGCAACCGCGCGACCGAGGTGCTGTGGCAGATCCTCGCCTGGCTGGCGTTGGCGCTCGTCCTGGCCGCCCTGTTCGCGATGGCGACGCGCGGGATGGGCGACGTGCTGCGCCTTTTACGCTCCTCCCAACAATCCTAATCCTATCCCGATTGCCCTTGACGCTTTCGCTCGCCAAGAAGGATCATCTTCGACCGCAAAGGAGAAACCCGCATGACAGACAACAATCCCTTCCACATCGCGCAACGTCAGCTCGACGAGGCGGCGAAAGTTCTCAAACTCGACCCGGGCGTTCACGAGCTCTTGCGCTGGCCCATGCGCGAGTTCCACGTGAGGCTCCCCGTCAAGATGGACGACGGGACGACCAAGGTCTTCAACGGCTTCAGAGTCCAGTACAACGACTCGCGAGGACCGACGAAGGGCGGTATCCGCTTCCACCCCGACGAGACGATCGACACGGTGCGTGCTCTGGCGGCGTGGATGACCTGGAAGACCTCCGTGGTCGACATCCCGTTGGGCGGCGCCAAAGGCGGGATCATCTGCAACCCGAAGGAAATGTCCCCGGGTGAGCTCGAACGACTCTCCCGCGCCTACGTGCGCCAGGTCGGGCGGATGCTCGGCCTGTTCGAAGACGTCCCCGCGCCCGACGTCTACACCACCCCGCAGATCATGGCGTGGATGATGGACGAGTACTCGGTCATCAAGGGGCATAACGAGTTCGGCGTCATCACCGGCAAGCCCCTGGCCCTGGGCGGCTCCAAGGGTCGAGGCGACGCGACGGCCCGAGGCGGCATCTTCTGCGTGCGCGAGGCCGCGAAGGCTTTGGGCATCGAGTTGAAGGGCGCGACCGCGGCGGTCCAGGGCTACGGGAACGCCGGCTCGTTCGGCCACCTTCTCGGGCAGACCATGCTCGGCCTCAAGGTGATCGCCGTTTCCGACTCGCGCGGCGGCATCATCAACAAAGATGGCCTCGACGCGACCGCCGTCATCAAGCACAAGAACGAGACCGGCTCGGTCGTGGGCTTCCCCGGCTCGAAGCCGATCAGCAACGAGGATCTCCTCGAACTCGAAGTCACCGTGCTCTTCCCCTCGGCGCTCGAAAACGTCATCACCGCCGAAAACGCCGGGAAGATCAAGGCCAAGATCCAGGCCGAGCTCGCCAACGGTCCGACCACACCGGAAGCCGACGCCATCCTCCACAAGAACGGCGTCTACGTCATCCCGGATTTCCTGTGCAACGCCGGCGGCGTGACCGTCTCGTACTTCGAGATGGTGCAAAACGGTTACCAGTACTACTGGGAAGAGGGCGAGGTGCACAAGCGCTTGGACGTCAAGATGACCGCCGCCTTCCATGCCGTGCACGACATGGCGAAGAAGTACAAAGTCCACAACCGCCTGGGCGCGTACCTGGTGTCCGTGCACCGCGTCGCGGAAGCCGTGCGGTTGCGAGGGTGGGCGTAGTCAAGAAGTTCACAGTTAACAGTTACGCGAGGGGCGGGCCACAGGGTCCGCCCCTTTTCATTTCTTGCTTGGCTTCCGACCCTCCTCCAAGAGATCGAGGTAGCGAAGGTCTTCCCGATCGCTCGCGCCGTCCCGCATCCGCTTCAGCGTCTTCAGGTCCTGAATCGAGGGAAGCGGCGGGGCCAGCGGGTCTCCCTTGACCCTGGCGATGACTCGGCGTCGATAGGCCGACGCGAAGTCGATCATGTCCCCGTCGAGATTCGTGAACTTCCGCACTTTGAAGACGTCGATCTTGAGTGAGCCCCCGAAGAGACTGAAGAGCGGACGCGACTCCAGTTCCTTGGCGCTCTCCGGCGCCTCCAACCCCAGTTCGCGCGCGATACGAAGGAGCTTCCTGACGTTGGCGGGCGCGGGATCGAGCCAAAGGTCGTAGTCCATCGTCTGGACGGGTACCCCGTAGTGAATCAGGGCTTGCCGCCCGATCAGGAGCCAGCGGACACGCGCGCGGATCAACCCGATGAGGAAGAGGGCGGGATCGGCGTCATCGTCGCGCACGGCGCCCACCGTGCTCGCGCGCAAAGGCCGAGGCGCGGAGAACCATCTTGCGGCTCGTTTCCGACGCGTGAGCCTTCTGCGACGGAGTCAGCGTGCGAAACCATGCGAGGTTGGCCGCGCGCGACTCGTCTTCGGTGGGAAGCCCTTCGCCGGGAAGGGGCCCCCTCAGGAACTCCCAGGGCTCACGACCGATTGCCTTTGCCAGGGCGGCGAGGCTCGTCAACGTCGGATTGCGCCGGCCGCGGGAGTAGTCGGAGATCACCGGCGTCGTGACGCCGGCTCTCCGCGCGAGCGCGGTTTGAGAGATTCCCAGTGCGTCGCACCAGTCCTGAATCGGCAGCTTGACCATGCATAGAAGTTAGCACATATGCTAACTAATTAGACGCGGCCCTAGTCGGCCACCCCGGTCGATTTCGCCGAGCTTTCGTCAAATCCGGGGGTCCAGAAGCCTGGG
>JANMVW010000306.1:0-2201 GCA_031393555.1 Acidobacteriota bacterium | reverse complement strand
CCGCCCGATCAATTCACGCCGTCATTTTGCCCGCGCCCCAACTGTTCGCAGCACCGGGTCGAGCCGATGTCCTTCCGTTATCGCCGCCTCCGCGCGACGTACCAACGGCGCTGCGATGGCCGGGTCGTCCCTCGGTTCGTCTGCCGGGCCTGCCGTCGAGGTTTCTCCCAGCAGACCTATGCGGCGAGCTACTACCTCAAGCGTCCCGAACTGACCGTTCCGATCGCTCAGGGGATCGTCAACGGCGGCGCCCATCGGCAGATCGCCCGAGTCGCGGGATGTGCCCCCAGCACCGTGACCAAGCGTGTCGCGCGCCTCGGCCGGCACGCCCAACTGCTGCACCGGATGTGCTTTTCGGCCCTGCCGGGGATCACGGAGCCGATCAACTACGATGACTTCGAGACGTTCACGGGCACTCAGTACCACCCCTGCGGAGTCGGGACGAGCGTCGGCCACCATTCGTGGTTCGTCTACGGGCTCGGCTTTGCCCCCCATCGGCGCGGGGGGCACCTGTCGCCTGTGCAACGGCAACGGCAGGCCCGGTGGGACCGGCGGGGCGGGAAGCCCGCCCGCGACCCCTACGCCCATGCGCTTCACCGCCAGCTCGACGTGCTGATCCCCAAAGCCTGCGTCAAGCCTTTGCGACTGGTGTCCGACGACAAGAAGGACTACGCCCGGGCCATCGAGCGACATCCCTTGGGATACCAGGTGCAGCACCTCATCCATCCCAACCCCAAGCGCGGCCCGAAGGGCGCAAAGCGCTCTCCGGAGGCGCAGGAGCGCGACCGGGCGATGTTTCCGATCGACGCGCTGCACGGTTTCGTGCGTCATTCGGTCAAGGCGCATGCGCGCGAGACAATCGCATTCGGTCGCCGGAGCGAGGCCCAACTCGAGCGGGCCCATCTGTTCGCGGTCTTCCGCAACCTCGTGAAGCGGAGATCGGAGCGGCGGCCCGGCTCGATCACCCCTGCAATGTGGCTCGGTCTCACCGAGGCCCGCTGGACGTGGGAGCGCGTATTCGCCAAGCGCCTTCAACCGTCACGGATCGACGGCGGGGCGGCGTGGCCTGAGCTTTATGACCGGCAAATGCGCACCCCGACCTTGACCCGGACGCCCGCCCACCGGCTCAAGCTCGCGTACTGACCGCAGGCCGGCTCTCGGGCTCTAAGAAACAGGCAACGGGGTCGGCCCAGGTGGACGTCTACCCACCGAAGCAACAATCTCGGCACCACTATGGACCGAATGAGGCCGGAAGGTCCGTTCGTGGTGGAGTCTTAGCAGCTAGACTCGGCGCCGGGGTGCTTGCCCATGTCACGTCGCCTCGATCCCGCCATCGTTCCCTTGGCCGTGGCCCTCGATCAGCGCGCGATCGAGGGGTTGCTCTATGCGAAACTCACCGGCAACCGCGTGAAGTGTTCCGCGTGCGCCCATCGCTGCACGATCCTCCCCGGCCTCGATGGGATCTGCCGGGTGCGGTCCAATCGCGCCGGGACACTGATGGTGCCCCGGGGCTACGTCGCGGCGCTGCAGGTCGACCCGATCGAAAAGAAGCCGTTCTTCCATGCCTTTCCCGGCGCCGAAGCGCTCTCGTTCGGCATGCTCGGCTGCGATCTCCACTGCTCGTACTGCCAGAACTGGGAGACCTCGCAAGCGCTGCGCGATCCCCAGGCCGTGGCGGGGCCGCGGGATATGGATTCGGACGAGCTCGTCGCAATGGCGGTCGTCAGCAGGACCCCCGTGATGGTGTCGACCTACAACGAGCCGCTGATCACCGCCGAGTGGGCGGTCGAGATCTTCGCGAAGGCCAAGGCGGCCGGGATCGTGTGCGGCTTCGTGTCGAACGGGAACGCCACGCCCGAAGTGCTCGAGTTCATCCGCCCTTACGTCAGCCTGTTCAAGGTCGACCTCAAGGGGTTCAAAGACGCGCGGTACCGCGAGCTGGGCGGAAAGCTCGCAAGCGTCGTGGACACGATCAAGCGGCTTCACGCGATGGGGTTCTGGGTCGAGGTCGTCACCCTGCTCATCCCGGGGATCAACGACGATCCCGCCGAATTGCGCGAGTTGACCCGGTTCCTGGTGTCGGTCTCCCCGGACATCCCTTGGCACGTGACCGCGTTCCATGGCGATTACCACATGAAAGAGACGCGAAGCGCCCTCGCTTCCGACCTGATCCGCGCCGCGGCGATCGGCCGCGACGCGGG
>JANMVW010000300.1:0-6483 GCA_031393555.1 Acidobacteriota bacterium | reverse complement strand
GAAGAAGGTCATAGCAGTCCCGAGTTCCCCGGGACGCAGCCCCATCGGATCTTAGACTCTCCGCGAGCCGGATATGGGGACGCACAACACCGAAGATCTTGCCTCCGCCGAGGCGGAGCGGGAATTCGTCCGTCGCGTGCTGCAGGACGTTCAGGCGCTCGAGTTGATGATCGCGGCGGGAGCGATCGAGTCAGGGGTGCGACGGATCGGGGCCGAGCAGGAGGTGTTCCTGATCGACCGCCTCCAAAGCCCCCAGTTCACGACCGAGCTGGCAGCGCACCTGATGGACTGGCGCGGCGCGCCGCAAGTCCTGGTCGAGGACGAGGAGAACCGCCTGGTCGGGATCGTGTCGTATTCCGCGATCGTCCGGCTGGTGGCGCGGGGCGGGCTTTCGACCGACGAGTCCAAGCTCCCAGTCTCGTCCATCATGCGCCGCGATCCTCTCGCCGTCGCTCCGGAAACCCCGATCGTCGAAGCGATCGAGACGATGTTGAGACGAGGCGAGGGCGCCCTACCCGTCCTACGGGAAGGGCGGCTCGTCGGCATCGTCTCCGAGCGAGACCTTCTGAGGATCACCCGCGAGCTTTTGGTCGACCGGCTGACCACGCCACGGACGTCCGCGCCGCGCCGTCGCGTCGCCAAGTCACCTCCGAAAAGCGCGGAGGTCTAGGCGGCACGCTCAGTGCCGGGGCGATTCGAGCGTGTTCGCGATCACCTGCGCTTCGTGGCGCACGGCGGCTTTGGTCCGCTCGAGGGCCTCGCCAAGCCTGCCTTTCGTCTCGCGGGTCTTGGCGCCGAGCCACTCTCTGGTCTCCTTCCCGGACCTCGGAGCGAGAAGCAGCGCGACCCCCGCGCCGACAGCCGCGCCCACCGCCGCACCGACTAGAAACCCGGACAACGTGACGTGACCTTTCTCCACATTGTTCATATCGTCCTTCCTTTCTTTGGAAGCTCCCGAGTTCGATTCCGCAGTCGCGCGCCTCGGTTCGGCCCTCCGACGGTCGCGTTGAGGCGGGTTTTTAAGACCGGGAACGGCTGGATTCAGGGACGCTCGCGACAATGCCCGTCTCGGAGCTAGACTTCGAGATGCTCCAATTGAGGAGTATTTCTATCGTCCCAAGTCAAGGGGACCGTCTTATGGATCCGATTCTTCCTGAGCTGAGTGTCCTTCGCCGCTTTTGGCCTGGATTCGAGGACGCCGAGACGACTCAACCCGTCCTCGTGGGGGGCGTCGCCATCGGCGGCGCCTTCCCTGTGATCATCGCGGGACCGTGCGCCGTCGAGTCTTACGAGCAGACGCTCGCGGTCGCCCATGCCGTGCGCAAGGCCGGGATCTCGATCCTCCGCGGAGGCGCGTTCAAGCCGCGTACGTACCCCGGCTCGTTCCAGGGTCTCGGGGAGCAAGGGCTCGAGATCCTGGCGCAGGTGCGCCGGGAGACGGGTCTTGCCATCGTCACCGAAGTCATGGACCCTCGCCTCGTCGAGCGCGTGGCGGCCGTTGCCGACATGCTCCAGATCGGATCCCGCTCGATGCAGAACTCGCCCCTGCTGGTCGAGGTGGGGCGGAGCGGGAAACCCGTGCTCTTGAAGCGCGGCTGGAGCGCGACACTCGACGAGTGGCTGGGAGCCGCCGAGTACGTTGCCCGCGAAGGGAACACCCGGATCGTGCTCTGCGAGCGCGGCATCCGCGTTCCGGCCTCCGAGGGCTACGCGCGCGCGGTCCTCGATTTCAACGTGATCCACGCGATCCGGACGCTCACACCCCTTCCCGTGATCCTCGATCCTTCGCACGCGGCCGGGCGATGGGACCGCGTCGAGCCGCTCGCGCGCGCGGCCTTGGCCGCGTCGGCCCACGGGTTGCTGATCGAGGCCGTCGCCGCGGACACCGATCGCGCGCTCTTGCGCAGCGATGCGGAGCAGGGGATCCCCCCGGACGTGCTGGAGAGGATCGCCGAGTTCGCGCGCTTCGGGCTCTTGCGGAACTCGCAGTGATCGCTCGCTGGGTTCTCGCGGCGGCGGCAGCCGCTTTCTTGTCTGTGCTGGCCACGGGGCCCGGGCCGCCTCCCGCGACGATAGACTACCCGCTGCCCGGCTCCATCTTTCCGACGGACTTCCCGGCGCCGACGTTTCTTTGGCACGACGGCGGAGCGCGAGCCGACCGCTGGCGAGCCGAGTGGACCTTCGCAAGCGGCGCGCCGACGCTGGACACTCCGGTCGATGCCGGGCCTCCTCCGAAAGGCGAAATCGACCCGCGCTGCGTTTCGGTCACCAACGCGCTCTACACACCGACTCCGTATCAGGCCTCCGCTCTGGCCTGGAGATGCTCGAAAGAGACCTGGGCGGCGGTCAGGAAGGCCGCCGGCTCGGGCCCGGTCGTCGTGACGCTCGTCGGTTGGCGCGAAGGCGACGCGTCCCATCCTTCCGTTTCGGCGAGCGTGCGTCTGTCGATCTCGGGAGACCCGGTCGGAGCGCCGATCTTCTACCGCGACGTGCCCTTGATGCCGTCGGCCTCGAAAGACGGCGTCATCAAGCCGCTCGACCAATCGGCGCAGCCGTTGATCCAGTGGCGGCTGAAAGACCTGTCGCGCGACGACAGCCGCATCGTGATGCACGACATTCCGACCTGCGCGAACTGCCACAGCTTCCCCGCCGACGGAAAAACGCTCGCGATGGACGTCGACGGCCCGGACGGCGACAAGGGCGCCTATGCGATCGCACCCATCAGCGAAAAGATCGTGATCGACGACGCGCAGATCATGACGTGGAACGCCTTTTCCGGGAAACCGAAGGGGCATATGACGCTCGGGTTCCTCTCGAGGATCTCTCCCGACGGCCGCAAAGTCGTCAGCACCGTCAACGAGCGCCTGTACGTCCGCAACTTCCCGGATTACAAGATCCTCCAGGCCTTCTACCCCACGCGCGGCATCCTCGCGTGGTACGACGTCGCATCGAAGACGATCACCGCGCTCCCGGGCGCAAACGACACGCGCTACGTCCACTGCAACCCGGTCTGGTCGCCCGACGGGAAGGATCTCGTCTTCATGCGCGCACCGGCGATCGACCCGTACGATCCGGCCAAGCCCGTCGCCATGGTTCCGGGAGATCCGAACGAGACCCAGATCCGCTTCGACCTCTACCGGATGCCGTTTGGCGAGGGTCGCGGCGGCACGCCCGAAGCGATACCGGGGGCCTCGGGCAACGGGATGAGCAACTCGTTCCCGAAGGTCTCGCCGGACGGGAAATGGCTCGTCTGGACCAAGTCGCGAAACGGCATGCTGCTCCGCCCCGACGGCCGCCTGTGGATCATGGCCCTCCCTCGGGGCACACCGCGCGAGATGACGTGCAACACGTCGCTCATGAATTCGTGGCACAGCTTCTCGCCGAACGGGCGGTGGATGGTGTTTTCGTCCAAGCAAAACACGCCGTATACCCAGCTGTTCCTCACGCACATCGACGCCAACGGCCAGGACAGCCCGGCGATCCTGATCGAGAGCACCCAGGCGGCCAACCGCGCCGCCAACATCCCCGAGTTCGTCAACACCCCGTACGACGGCTTCGGCGAAATCGTCGTGCCGGCGGTCGCCCATCGCGAGCACTTCTATCGTGCGAACGATCTGGCGCAGGAAGGCAAGAAGGACGAGGCGATCGAAGAGCTGAACAAGGCCCTCGAGGGAGAGGCCAAGGACTGGCGCACGTACGACTGGAAATACCACGACAAGATCAGCCGCCTCCTCATGGAGCAGGGCCGGACCGACGAGGCCGTCCTCCACATGCGCAAGTCGATCGAGCTGAACCCGCAAAACGCCGCGATGCACGCGAATCTCGGCTATGTTTTGTACGAGCGGGGGAACCTCGACGAAGCCCGCAAAGAGCTCAACACCGCGCTGCGCCTAGCGCCCGGCGATGCGAAGTCTTGGCTGAACCGGGGTTCGATTCGCCTGTCGCAAAGCGACACCGCGGGCGCGCAGGCCGATTTCACGCGAGCCGCCGAGTTGGCGCCGGACGACCCGCGCGCCTGGAACGGCAAGGGGATGGCCTGCTTCAGCCTCAAGGATCTGGCGTGCGCGCGGGAGGCGCTGGACCGTGCGATCGCGCTCGACGCCCAGGACGTCAGTTCGTGGTACTTCCGGGCGCAAGTGCGCCTCGCCGGGGGCGATCTGCGGGGCGCGTTGTCCGATCTCGACCGCGCCGGCGAAGTCGCGTCCCCGGGCTCGGCCCCCGCTCGTGCGGTCGACACGCTGCGCGGCGAAGTAAAAGACGCGCTCGCGGGATCCGGTATCGGGGCCTCGCCGAAATAGGCGGGACGACTCGAGAGCGCTCGCGATCGTCGGCTCTTTTCGGCCGGCCGCGGCGAGCAGCACGTCTCGCTGCTTGCCGTAGAGCACCGTCATCGTCGGCTTCGGGAAGAGCTAGGCCTGCCACCCCGGCGCCAGCCATCCCAAGAGCGACGGTCCCAAGAGCACGCCCGCGAGCTGGAGGAAAAACCGGATCGAGATCTCGAAGTTGGTCACGAGCGATTCGCTCAGGCGGTCTTCTTCAAGACCACCGCGGTGATGTCGTCGTTGGGCGCGGCCTCGGCGAGGACGGCCTGGCGCAAACGCTCACAGATCTCGGTCGCCGAGGCGTCGCGATACTCGGCGAGAAGCGGTTCGACGCGCGCCGGGAAGAACGCGCCGTCGGCGTGCTCGCTCAGACCGTCGGTGTGCAAAAGCAAGATGTCGCCGGTGGCCAGGAGGTTGATCTCGTTGACCTCGTAGCGGCGCATGTACCCGTGAAGCGTGGGATGGCGGCGGCGATCGGGGTCGGCGACCGAAGGCTGAAGGCCCACGGGCGGGAGCGCGACGAGGCGATCCTCGCTGATTTTCATGAACCGGCCGAACTCCCGCGAGAACACCGCCGGCGGCGGGTGCCCCGCGGAGAGGAACCGAAGCTTGCCGCCCTCCGAGATCTCCCCGTAGATCATCGTGAAGAACTTGTTCACCGCGGTGGTCTTGTAAAAGCGGGTGTTGAGGTTGTCGAAGAGGTGGGTCGTCACCTCGCCGAACAGGTCCAACTCGTAGTTGACGCCCAGGAGGAACGCCTGATGGAGCATCGCGGCGACCAGCGCGTCGGTCACGCGGTGCCCCGACGCGTCGGCCACGAGCACCCCGGCACGCTGCCGCAGGCGGCGTAAATTGCGCGAGACCTCGGCGCGTCCCTGCTTTTCCGCTTCGGCGATGCGCGCATCGAGGTCGTACCTGCGATCGAAGTCGATCCACGCCAGGTGATCGCCGCCCACCACATCGTGCAGGGGCAGCGTCAGGCAGGCGAGGTCCAGCCCGTCGATGCGGGGCACGTCGCCGGGGGAGGGGCGCAGGAATTGCGCGACGTCATGGAAGTTGCGCAGCTCGTCCGCGAGTCGTTCCCATCGTTCGGTTTCAGCAATCGTCGTCGGCATGGCCGACATGGTAACGGCTCGCGCCGCGAGTGCCAGGGTGCGTGATCAACGAAGCGCCAGAAACCACGCCAGCGCGACGAAGCCGACGGCGGCCCCCGCGAGGGTAGCCTGCATCCGCACCGTCAACGTGACCCGCGGCTTGCTCCAGCCGACGAGGCCGCCGAGGACGATCCCGACGACAAAGCCGAGCACGTGTGCCCCGACATCGATTCGGGGGAGCGCCGCATCGACAGAGTGAAGCGTCTGCGGAAAGAAATCGGTGTCGATCTGGCGTCCGTCGCCGCCCAGCCACGCAAGAAGCGCGGCGCCAATCGCGATCGGCGCCCAGCGCCGGAACAAATTGTAGTGGAGCTGCCGCCGGCGCACCCAGTCGTGCGCGACCTGAACCCCGAGGATTCCGAACACCGCGGTCGAAGCGCCGATCGACGAATGCGCCGGGGATTGCCACAGGGCATTCAGCCAGTTCCCTATTCCTCCGGTGACGACGAAGGCGAGCCACGCGAGTCCGAACCCGAGGCTCTGCGCCAGCATCACGCCGAAGGCCACTCCGAACACGAGGTTGCCGGCGAGGTGAAGACCGTCCGCGTGCAGACACAACGCGGTGACGCTGCGCCACCAGGCTCCGGCCTGGATCAGCGCCGCATCCGCCATGCCGGCGTGCCGCCAGTCGAGGCCGAAGCTTCCCCGCCGCGAAACAAGATCGCATGCGACGAGCGTGACGCAGAAAGCCAGCGCGGAGGTGACGCTCCAGAGGATGGGTTGCGGCGTCTCCTCGCGCTGCGCCGCGAATTGGTTCTCGCGAACGTACTTGTCGAGCTCGGCGCGGGCTCTTGCAGCGTCCTCCACGCGCACGAGCAAGACGAGCTGGCCGGAGGCCGTGGCGAGGCCGCTGTCGATGCCCCTCGCCTCGAGCACGAGGGCGTGATCGTCGACCGTCTTGCGCATCGTCGACCGCGAGACTTCGATCCATGTGGCCGACGCGTCGTTCACTTCCGGGAGATCTTACGTCAGGCGATCGCACCCGGGACCAATAACCGTGGCGGCCG
>JANMVW010000258.1:0-1617 GCA_031393555.1 Acidobacteriota bacterium | reverse complement strand
GGTCGGCGTGACGATCGCTGGGGTGGTCTGGCAGGGCGCAGCCGGGGGCGATCAGCTCGGCTCTTCGGTCGCCGGTGTCGCCGATGTGACGGGCGATGGCTACGACGATGTCGCGTTCGGCGCGCCGTATGCGGACGCCGGGACGATCGCCGAGGCAGGGGCCGTGTACCTCGTGAACGGTCAGCCGCTGGCGGTGGTCACTCAAGGCGCGATTGGTATCGGCGCGATCGGCACGAGCTATCCCGGAACGGTCTTCGTGGGGACGGAGGTCGGCGAGCACGCGGGATCGGCCGTTTCGGGCGCCGGGGACCTCGACGGCGATGGCGATCCCGACTTCGTGGTCGGCGCGCCGGGCCGGGACGGTCCGGTCGATCCCGATGCGGGAACGGCGTACGCCGTCGTGGCGAGCGAGACCCCCGTTCCCGGCAACTGCGGTCCCGGCGCGGTCTGTCTCGTCGCAGATCTGAGTAACGGCGCGCAGCTTCAGGCCCCCGCCGGAGCCCTCTCCGCCCCGGCGACGATCGGCGTGACCGGACTTCTCGTCGCGGGTTCGCTCCCTGGCCCCGTTCCCTCAGGAACGATCTTTTTTGGGGCGGCGGACTTCGATCCCGAGGGTCAGGCGTTCTCATCGCCCTTTGCGACGATCCATGTCCCCACGGTCGCGGCGCTCGAATCTCAACTCACCAACCTCGAGTCGCTCCCTTTGAGTTACTGGAGCGGCTCGAGCTGGGTGTCCGCCGGTTTCAACGGGACGGTCGTCACGAATCCTCAGTACGCCGCACGCAAGGCGGTTCGCGCGACCGCGAGCGTGGCGCACGTCTACGCCGTCTTCCTCAACGACGGCGACGGCGACGGAATCTGGGACGGACACGACAACTGCCCGTTCGTCGCGAACGCTTCCCAGGACGATGCGGACAACGATGCGGTGGGCGACGCCTGCGACACCGATCCTCGAGTGTCCGTGTCGAGCAACGTGGCCGACGTTCACGACTTCACGACGATCCAGGCGGCGGTCAACGCGGCGGTGCAGTCGGGGACGCGGATTCGCATCGCCGCCGGGAGCGGTCCGTACCTGGAAAACGTGATCGTCAACCGCAACTTCGCGTTCATCTTCGAAGGCATCGACACTCCCGCGCACACGCCGGTCGTAGTGGACGGCGGCAACGGCATCGCCTTCGACGTCGTCACGACGGCGGCGGGCGGCCGCGTCTCGTTCGACAACCTGACGATTCGCGGGGCGACGGGGATCCGGTCGGCGGTTTCGACGGCGATGGAGGACCTGACGTTAGAGCAGGCGACGGCGCTGGCCGTCGATCTCAACGGCGGAACTCACACGCTGGACCGGATCCGGATGGGCTCGACCGTGGCCTCAGGGATCGACACGGCGGCGGGCGTCTCGCTGACGCTGCGCAACTCGCGCTTCGAGTCGTTGTCGGGCACGGCGCTGCGGCTCGGCGGACCGTCCACCGTCGAGACGGTCTTAATCGGCGGCGGGGCGGGGGATGCGTCGGTCGTGCTCTCGGGGGCGTCCTTGAGCTTACGCCACGCGACGATCGCCGGAAACGGCGGGAAGGGTGTGGACAACGCGGCCGGAGGCACCGTGACGATGGCTCACGC
>JANMVW010000232.1:0-13773 GCA_031393555.1 Acidobacteriota bacterium | reverse complement strand
GAAGTTCATGAAAATCGTCTCGCTGGCGCCCGAAGTTCTCTGACGGCCCGGGGCGAGGGAGCAGCACATGCCTGGTCTGAGAATTCGAAAGAACGACAACGTGGAAGTCATTTCCGGCAAGGACAAGGGCAAGCGAGGCCGAGTCATAGAAGTTTTGCCGAAAGTCGAGAGGGTTCGCGTCGAAGGCGTGAACAGAATCAAGCGACACACGAAGCCCAATCCGCAAAAGAACGTGAAGGGTGGCATCGTGGAGCGCGAGGATCCCGTCCACGTCTCGAACGTCGCGCTCATCGACCCGAAGTCGGACAAGCCGACCCGCGTCGGGATCAAGGCGATGCCGGACGGCTCGCGCGTGCGCGTGGCGAAGCGCAGCGGCCTGCAGTTGGACAAGTAGGCGAGGAGATAAGGCGATGTCGAGGTTGACGGAAACTTATTCTGGAGAAGTGGTACCGGCGCTGCTCAAGCAGTTCGGCTACACCTCGACCATGGCCGTGCCCCGGGTGACCAAAGTCGTGGTCAATATGGGTATCGGCGATGCGATCCAAGATGGCAAGGCCATGGACGCGGCGGTCGAAGAACTCGCGGGGATCACCGGCCAAAGGCCGACGATCACGAGAGCGAGGAAGTCGATCGCTAACTTCAAGCTGCGCGAGGGCATGGCTATCGGCTGCTGCGTGACGCTTCGAGGGAAGCGCATGTTCGAGTTCCTCGAACGCTTGATGAACCTCGCGCTTCCTCGCGTGCGCGACTTCCGCGGCGCCAACCCACGCGGGTTCGACGGTCGCGGCAACTACACGCTCGGCGTCCGCGACCAGTTGATCTTCCCCGAGGTGAGTTACGCCAAGGTGCAGAAGGTCAAGGGTATGAATGTGTGCATCGTGACGACGGCCAGGACCGACGAGGAAGCCAAGGCGCTTCTCGCGGGCTTAGGCATGCCGTTCCGTAAGAACTGACACGGGAGGATGTGAACGTGGCCACGTCGGCATGGGTCGCCAAGACCAACAAAAAACCAAAATTCGCGGTGCGAGCTTGCAGTCGCTGCAAGCGGTGCGGGCGGTCGCGGGGCTTTCTCCGCAAGTTCCAGCTGTGTCGCATTTGTTTCCGGAACCTCGCGCTCGAAGGAGCGCTTCCGGGCGTCACCAAGGCGAGCTGGTAGGAGGTTCGAGATGAGCATGACTGACCCGATCGCCGATCTTCTGACGCGCATTCGCAATGCACAGGTGGCCAAGCACAAGACCGTGGACGTGCCGGCTTCGAGGATGAAAGTCGCGATCGTGACCATTCTCAAAGACGAGGGGTTCGTCGACAACTTCAAGCTTGTCGCGGCCGACGTGCAGGAAGCGATCCGCATTCAACTCAAGTATGGCACTGGAGGTGAACGCGCGATCCAAGGATTGGAGCGTGTTTCTCGTCCTGGGCGCCGCGTGTATTGCGGCAAGGATGAGATCCCCAGGGTGCTGGATGGTCTCGGACTTACCATCCTCTCGACGCCGAAAGGCGTCTTGACGGGGAAGACCTGTCGTCGCCTCGGCGTCGGTGGCGAAATCCTTTGCAACGTTTGGTAGCGGGAAAAGAGGAAGCACGTCATGTCGCGTATCGGTAGATTGCCGGTCCCTTTGACCGACGGCGCCAAGGTCGAGATCCTGGGACGCACCGTGACCGTCAAAGGTCCAAAAGGCTCGCTCGCGCAAGATTTGCCGGGTGGCATCAATGCGGAGGTTGCGGACGGGAAGATCCTCGTCAAGCGCCGCGACGATTCCAAGCCGCAGCGTGCGCTTCACGGACTGATCCGCGCCTTGCTGAACAACGCGGTCGTGGGTGTGACGAAAGGATTCAGCAAGGACCTCGAGATCCAGGGGGTCGGCTATCGCGCCCAGCTCGCCGGCTCGACCGTGAGCTTTACCCTGGGCTACACGCACCCCATCGAGTTTCCGATCCCGAGCGGGATCCAAATCGCGGTCGAGAAACAGACCAAGCTAACCGTGACCGGCATCGATCGTCAGCAGGTCGGCCACGTCGCCGCCAAAATCCGAGCGCTCCGCCCGCCCGACGTCTACAAAGGGAAGGGCGTGCGCTACGTCAACGAGCAAGTTCGCAAGAAGGCCGGCAAGACCGGCGCGAAGTAGGCCGGGGAGGACGCCATGCAGAAGTCGATCGACAGAGACGCCATTCGCCGCCGGATCCGGTACAGGATTCGGAGGAAGGTGTCCGGCACCGCGGAAAAGCCGCGGCTGGCCGTGTTCCGCAGCGACAAGCACATCTACGCGCAAGCGATCGACGACGGGTCTGGCCGAACGATCGCGCACGCGTCAAGTCTCGACGCCGATCTGAAGGGAAATGTCAAACGGGGGGGCAACGTCGACGCGGCAAAAGTCGTCGGCGGCGCGATCGCTGCACGCCTCAAGGACAAGGGGATCGAGGACGTTGTCTTCGATCGTGGCGGCTACTTGTACCACGGGCGCATCAAGGCTCTGGCCGACGCGGCGCGCGAAGCCGGTCTGAAGTTCTGAGGAGGATGAAGTGTCCGAAATGAATCGCGATTCCGTGGGCGAACTCAAAGACCGTGTCGTCCACATCAACCGTGTGACGAAAGTCGTCAAGGGCGGAAAGAACTTTTCCTTCTCGGCGCTCGTCGTCGTCGGGGACGGGAACGGATGGGTGGGCTTTGCCTCCGGCAAGGCGCGCGAGGTTCCGACAGCAATCAGCAAGGGCGTCGAGAGAGCCAAGCGCAACCTCTGTTTCATACCGCTTCAGGGATCGACGATTCCCCATGCGGTTGTGGGGCGATTTGGTTCGGGGCAGGTGCTCCTGAAGCCGGCTTCTCCGGGTACCGGCGTGATCGCCGGGGGCGCCGTGCGCGCCGTGTTGGAGTCCGCAGGGGTGCAGGACATCCTGACGAAGTCGTTGGGGAGCGCGAATCCGCAAAACGTCGTACGCGCCACGATCGCCGGGCTGAAGACTTTGCGTAATGCCGATCAGGTCGCCAAACGCAGAGGCAAGGAAGTGCACGACCTCGACTGGAGTGGTGCGTCATGAGCGCAAAGAAGGCCGCCGGAAGCGGCAAGAAAACCATCAAGATCCGTCAGGTGCGCAGCGGCATCGGTTTTGACAAGACCCAGAAGGCGACTCTGCGCGCCCTCGGGTTGGTCAAGATCGGACGTGTTCGCGAGTTCCCGGACAATCCCGCGATTCGTGGAATGGCCGCGAAGATTTCGCATCTCGTCGTCATCGAGAAGGACTGAAGGGAGTCATGAAGCAAAATGCACTTAAGCCGACCCCCGGGTCGCGCAAGAACCGGAAACGCGTTGGTCGCGGGCCGGGGTCAGGGAGCGGAAAAACCTCCGGCCGCGGTGAGAACGGACAAAAGTCGCGAAGCGGCTACTCTCAGAAGCGAGGCTTCGAGGGCGGTCAGATGCCGCTCAAACGGCGCGTCCCGAAACGCGGCTTCACCAACATCTTTCGAATCGAGTATCGAACCGTCAACGTCGACCGTCTGAACGAACTTCCGGTCGGTAGTGAAGTGACGCCGGAGTTCCTCCAGAAGCTCGGGCTCCTTCGCAAAGGCAAGAATCCGGTGAAGGTCTTGGGGAATGGAGAGTTGACGATTGCCTTGACGGTACGCGCGCACAAGTACACGGGCTCCGCGGTGCAGAAAATCGAAGCGGCTGGCGGCAAGGCCGAGGTGATTTCCTGACGCCCCCGTGGGCGAGGGACTCTTCACAATGATTCAGAGCTTTAAGAATATTTGGAATATTCCCGAGTTGCGCCGGCGCGTGCTCTATACGCTGGGGCTTCTCGCCATCTATCGCGTCGGAGGGCACATCCCGACGCCGGGCATCGACAACGCGGCGCTGCTGCGCTTGTTCGAGTCTTCCGCCGGGTCGATCCTGGGGTACGTCGATCTCTTCGCGGGGGGCAATTTCAAACGCTTCACGGTCTTCGCGCTCGGGATCATGCCGTACATCACCGCATCGATCATTCTTCAGTTGTTCACCGTCATTTGGCCCTACCTCGAGAAGCTCAGCAAGGAGGGTGAGGCCGGACGACGGAAGATCACGCAGTGGACCCGATACGGCACCGTGATCCTTTCCTTCATCCAGGCGTTCGGCGTCGCGAAGTGGCTCGAGTCGGCGAGTTCCTCGGCGGGAGTCGGCCAGATCGTTCGACACCCGGGCTTTGGTTTCGAGATGCTGACCGTGCTCACCCTGACCTCGGGTACGGCGTTCATCATGTGGCTGGGCGAGCAAATCTCGGAACGCGGGATCGGTAACGGGATCTCGCTCATCATCTACGCCGGCATCGTGGTGGGCTTCCCGAATGCCGTCGTCAGGACGATTCAGGACTGGATGAGCGGGTCGATCAGCCCGATCGTGATCGGGCTGCTCGTGATCCTCATGGTGCTGGTCGTCGCCGCGATCGTCTATGTCGAGCGCGCCCAGAGGAAGATCCCGATCCAGTACGCCCGCCGGGTCGTCGGCCGGCGGGTCTACGGCGGAGCATCGACTTATCTGCCCCTCCGGGTGAACACGGCGGGCGTGATCCCCGTGATTTTCGCCTCGTCGATGCTCGCCATCCCTCAGACGGTCGGGAGCATCGGGTTCTTGAAGGACGTTGGCTGGGTGCAGGACATTCTGAGCCAATTGTCCTACTCCGCGCCGCTTTACAACTTCTCTTATGCGGCCTTGATCATTTTCTTCTCGTACTTCTACGTGTCGATCATCTTCAATCCGATGGATCAGGCCGACAATATGAAGAAGTATGGCGGTTTCATCCCGGGTATCCGTCCTGGGAAGAAGACCGCCGAATACATCGATGGAATTCTGACCCGACTGACCTTCGGGGGAGCGATTTACTTGGCGGCGATCTCGGTGCTACCGGTGTTGCTGATCAGTGGACTTCAGGTCCAGCGACTCCCGTGGATCGGTCCCACGCTGGACGCCATTTTTCCGAAGTTCCTGACGGAAGGACTGAACGTGAAGTTCTTCTTCGGGGGTACGTCTCTTCTCATTGTCGTCGGTGTGGCCATGGACACCGTCCAACAGATCGAGTCTCAGTTGATCATGCGGCACTACGAGGGATTCATGAAGGGCACCCGAATCCGGGGGCGCCGCAGCTAGGAACCTGGGGACCTGCGTCTATGTCTGCTAGAATGTGCGATTTACCGCGATGAGAGTCGTGCTGATGGGTCCTCCCGGCGTCGGAAAAGGGACCCAAGCGGCTCAAATGCAGGCTCTTTTGGGAGTTCCCCACGTTTCGACGGGGAACATCCTGAGGGTGGCGATCCAGCAAGAAGGGTCGTCCCTGGGAGCGGAAGTTCGGAGATTCGTGGAGAGCGGCCGGCTCGTGCCGGACGGGCTCATGGGCGATCTGATCGCCGAGAGGCTGGAACGGAAAGACTCGGCGGCAGGGTTCATCCTCGACGGTTTTCCGCGCACCCTCGAGCAGATCGGGATTCTCGACGGCGTGCTGGGCCGATTGGGGTTGGAGTTGGACAGGGTGTTGATGTTGAAGGTTCCGGAAGCCGAAATCGTCAGACGCCTTTCCGGGCGGCGGACCTGCCCGACGTGCGCCGCGGTGTTTCATCTCGAGAGCCGGCCTCCGGCCGTTGCGGGTGTGTGCGATGAGTGCGGTGCGAATCTCGTGCAGCGACCGGACGATACGGAGCGGGTCATCCGAGAGCGTATGAAGGTGTACGCGGAGCAGACGCTTCCGGTCGCCGAGGCGTATCGGTCGAGGGGGCTCCTGATCGAGATCGACGGTTTCGGCGGGATCGATGCGGTGCGAGCTCGGCTCACGTCGGGCTTGGGAAGGGTCTGAGACGAACGTGACGAGGACGACGCTGAAATCTGCTGCGGAGATTGCCCTCATGGACGAGGCGAACCGCATCATTCGTGGAATCCTCACGGATCTGCGAACATTTGTCCGGCCTGGGGTTTCGACGATCGAGGTCGACCGCTTCGCAGAGCGGCGCATTCGCGAAACGGGTGGTGTCCCGGCTTTCAAGGGCTATCCCCACCGCAACGACGGTCATGATTTTCCTGGAACCGTCTGCGCGTCGGTCAACGACGAGGTCGTGCACGGCGTGCCCTGCGAGAGCACCGTCCTGCGCGAGGGCGATATCCTCTCCGTGGATCTCGGCATCCTCTACAAGGGATACTACGGCGATGCTGCGGAAACGTTTCCCGTCGGGATCATCGCACCGGAGGCCCAGCGGCTTTTGGATGTGACCCGGGATTCTCTCCTGCGGGCCGTTGAGCAAGTTCGGCCGGGGCGTCGCGTCTCGGACATCGGGTTTGCGGTGCAATCTCACGTCGAGGCGCACGGATTTTCGGTTGTCCGCGAGTTCGTCGGACACGGCATCGGCGCGAGCCTCCACGAAGAACCGCAGATTCCGAATTTTGGCACGCCGGGACGAGGAATGCGTTTGGCGACCGGGATGGTGCTCGCCATCGAGCCGATGGTGAATGCCGGTGGCCCCGAGGTCGTGCTTTCGGCGGAAGACGGATGGACCGCTCGCACAAGAGACGGAAGCCTGTCCGCGCACTTCGAGCTGTCGGTCGCCGTGACGGATGGTGGGCCGAAGGTGTTGGGCGATCCAGTGTCCGTGGCCGCCTGACGCGGCGCGGGAGGGGAGTTGGAACAGACGATGTCGAAGGAAGAGGCGATCCAGGTCGAAGCCACGGTGGTCGAGCCGCTGCCGAACGCGATGTTCCGCGTCGAGCTCGAAAACAAGCACCGTGTGCTCGCCCACATCTCGGGGAAGATGCGCAAGCACTTCATCCGCATCCTCCCGGGCGATCGCGTCTTGGTGGAACTCTCCCCCTACGATTTGACGCGGGGGCGCATCGTCTACCGTTACAAATAGCTCGGGTCGAGGAGAAAAGGCGTCATGAAGGTCCGGACCTCGGTGAAGAAAATCTGTGACAAATGCAAGATCGTGAAGCGTAAGCGCGTGGTTCGGGTCGTTTGTGAGAACCCGAAACACAAGCAGCGCCAGGGCTGAGGAGGCAATCCGTGGCACGTATCGCGGGCGTTGACCTGCCGCCGAGCAAGCGGGTCGAGATCGGACTCACGTACATCTTCGGAATCGGTCGTTCTCGCGCGCTGACGATCATCGCAAAGGCGAACGTCAAGCCGGAAGTGCGCGTCAAAGATCTCTCCGAGGACGAAGTTTTGCGCATCACGCGCGTCATCAACACGGAGGGGCGCGTCGAGGGCGATCTGCGCAAGAGCGTCGGCCTCGACATCAAGCGGCTGATCGAGATCGGCTCGTACCGCGGAATGCGCCACCGTCGTAATCTGCCTTGCCGGGGGCAGCGCACCCATACAAATGCGAGGACCCGCCGCGGCCCGCGTCGTTCCATCGCCGGCAAGAAGAAAACCACAGGGAAGAAGGGCTAGGGTTGAAGCATGGCTAAGGCAGCGAAGGCGCCCGGTAAGAAGGGCGGCAAGAAGGAAAAGAAGAACATCCCTCACGGCGTGGCCAACATCCACGCGTCCTTCAACAACACGATCGTGACGATCACCGACCCGAAGGGGAACGTGCTCTCGTGGTCGTCGTCTGGAGTCCAGGGATTCAAAGGCTCGCGCAAGGGAACCCCTTTCGCGGCCCAGACCGCGGCCCAAGCCGCTGGCAACGCGGCGAAAGAGCACGGCGTGCGTTCGCTCGATGTCCGTGTGAAGGGCCCCGGAGCCGGGCGCGAATCGTCGATCCGCGCGCTGCAGACCGCGGGAATGGACGTCAAGTCGATCAAGGACGTGACGCCGATACCGCACAACGGTTGCCGCCCTCCGAAGCGGCGCCGCGTCTGATGTAGGGAGGATTCACATCGTGGCGAGAACGACCGGATCGGTTTGCAGGCTCTGTCGGCGGGAAGGGATGAAGCTCTTCCTGAAGGGCGATCGGTGCTTCAAGGAAAAGTGCGCGTTCGAGCGCCGCGGCTACGCCCCTGGCCAGCACGGACGACGCCGTACGAAGGTCCAGGCGTATGGCGTACAGCTTAGGGAGAAGCAGAAGGTCAAGCGGATGTACGGTGTGCTCGAGCGCCAGTTCCGCAACTACTTCGCCACGGCCGCGCGCAAGAAGGGCATTACAGGTTCGAACCTGCTCCAGATGCTCGAGTGCCGTCTCGATAATGTCGTCTATCGATTGGGATTCGCGTTCTCCCGCTCCGCCGCGAGGCAGCTCGTGGCGCATGGGCATATTCTCGTGAACGGCCGCAGGGTTGACATCCCGTCGAGTCTCGTCAAGGCAGGGGCGTTGATCGCTCTCAAAGAAGATTCCCGAAAAAATGAACTGATCAAGATGTGCCTGGACACGGCGAAGGGGCGTGGCGTTCCCGGATGGCTCGATCTCGACGCCGATCGTTTCCAGGGGACGGTGAAGCAGCTTCCGGTCCGCGAGGATATCGCCTTGCCGATCCAGGAACAGTTGATCGTCGAGCTCTACTCGAAGTAGGTCGGTCGTGGGGTACGAAGACCCCGTGGGAGGTTGTCATGCTTTGGAAAGGATTTCAGAGGCCGAAACGTCTCGAGGTCGAGCGCGAAACGCTGACCCCGAAGTTCGGACGCTTCTCCGCTCAGCCGTTCGAGCGCGGTTTCGGTACGACGATCGGTAATGCCCTGCGACGGGTCTTGCTGTCGTCGGTCGAGGGCGCGGCGATCACCGCCGTGAAGATCGACGGTGTCCTGCACGAGTTTTCGTCGGTCCCCGGCGTCGTCGAGGACACGACGGACATCATCCTCAACCTGAAACAGATCCCCTTCCGCTGCCACAGTGACCATGCCGAGACCCTCGTGGTTCACGCCGTGGGTCCTCGGACCGTGAAGGCGGGGGACATCCAGGCAAGCGCCAATGTCGAGATTCTGGATCCTGAGGCGCCGATCGCGACATTGTCCGAAGAGGGCAAACTCTCGATGGAGATGCGCCTGCGCAAGGGGCGCGGGTATGTTTCCGCCGACCGGAACTTCGATGAGGACCTGGGGATCGGCTACATCCCCGTGGATTCGATCCATGCCCCAGTTCGCAAGGTCAATTACATCGTCGAAGATGCCCGGCTGGGGCAGAAAACCGACTACGATCGCCTGACCCTCGAGGTCTGGACGAACGGCGCGATCACTCCTCAGGACGCGGTCGCCATGGCCGCCAAAATCCTGAAGGATCACATGGCGATCTTCATCAATTTTGAAGAGGCGAACGACGATGTCGTCGATTTCCCGACCACGGAAGACGAGCGGGTCCTCGACCAGTTGAACCGCTCGGTGGACGAACTCGAGCTTTCGGTTCGATCGTACAACTGCTTGAAGAACGCCAACATCAAGACGATTTATGACCTCGTCACGAAGTCCGAGCCGGAGATGTTGAAGACCAAGAACTTCGGCCGGAAGTCCCTGAACGAAATCAAGGACATTCTTGCGGAAATGGGTCTCTCGCTCGGCATGAACGTTGAGGCGCGAAAGCTCAAGGCCCGCAGTTAGCGGCTTAAGGACGGAGATCGAACGATGAAGCACAGGGTCGCGGGCCGGAAGCTCGGGCGTACGTCGATGCACAGGACGGCGTTGCTCCGGAACCTCTCCACCGAGTTGTTTCGCCATGAACGCATCCGGACGACGCTCATGAAGGCGAAGGAGCTTCGGCCTTTCGCCGAAAAGCTCATCACTTTGGCGAAGCGCGAAACCCTGCACGCGCGTCGCCTCGTCCTCCGGGACATACACGACAAGGACGTTGTCTCGAAGATGTTCGACACGATCTCGTCGCGATTCGCCCAAAGGCCCGGCGGTTACACCCGGATCATCAAGCTCGGACCCCGCAGAGGAGACAACGCCGAGATGGCGCTGATCGAGTTGATCGGTGCGGAAATCGGAAAGAAGGCCGCGCCTGTCCCTCCCGCCGGTACCGCCGAGGCCGCAGGAGTATCAGGAAAGAAAGAAGCCAAGGCCAAGGCGCCTGCCAAGCCGAAGGTCGAAAAAAAGGCGAAGCCGGTGCGTGACACCGACGACGCAGCCGCCAAGAAATCCGCGCGGACCAAAGGGGCGGCGAAGCCGAGGACCGAATCGAAGGGCAAGTCCAAATCCGGAGCTGCGACCCGGAAGGTGGGCAAGTCGGGGTCCTAGGCTCATCGGCGCAGGAATCAGCATAGAGAGGGAGCCTTCAGGCTCCCTCTTTTTCTCGGGGCGGAGAACCTACGTGCCGAAGCGCGCCGACATCCGTAAGATCCTGGTCATCGGTTCGGGCCCAATCGTCATCGGGCAGGGATGCGAGTTCGACTACTCGGGGACGCAAGCGTGCAAGGCGCTGAAAGAGGAGGGGTACGAGGTCGTCCTCGTGAACTCCAACCCGGCGACGATCATGACCGATCCGCAGACCGCGGACCGGACCTATATCGAACCGCTGATCCCCGAGATCTTGGAATTGGTCATCGCGCGCGAAAAGCCGGACGCGCTTCTTCCAACGGTCGGAGGGCAGACCGCATTGAACCTCGCCGTCGCGCTGTGCGAGCGCGGCACCCTCGAAAAGTACGGCGTCGAGATGATCGGCGCGAACCTGCGCTCGATTCAGGTCGCTGAGGATCGCCTTGCGTTCAAGGAGGCGATGGCCCGCATCGGGCTCACGACGCTCAAGAGCGGAACGTCGACCTCGCTCGACGAGGCCTTCTCCCTGCTCGACCACGTCGGTTTTCCTGCGATCGTCAGGCCGTCGTTCACGCTGGGCGGCACAGGCGGCGGGATTGCCTACAACCGGGAGGAATTCGAGGAGATCGTGCAAGCGGGGCTCGATGCGAGTCCGACACACCAGGTCCTCATCGAAGAGTCCGTGCTCGGCTGGAAGGAGTACGAGCTCGAGGTCATGCGGGATCTCAAGGACAACGTCGTCATCATCTGCTCGATCGAGAACTTCGACGCGATGGGTGTCCACACGGGAGATTCGATCACGGTCGCCCCAGCGATGACTCTGACCGACAAGGAATACCAGGCGATGCGCGACGAGGCGATCCAGGTCATTCGCGAGGTCGGGGTCGAAACCGGTGGATCCAACATCCAGTTCGCGGTGGAACCCGCGACCGGGCGACGCGTCGTCATCGAGATGAACCCTCGCGTCTCCCGGTCGTCCGCGCTCGCCTCGAAGGCCACGGGTTTTCCGATTGCGAAGATCGCGGCCAAGCTCGCCGTCGGCTACACACTCGACGAGATCCCGAACGACATCACGAAATCTACGCCGTCGTCGTTCGAGCCGACCCTCGATTACGTCGTGGTCAAGATCCCTCGGTGGGCGTTCGAGAAGTTCCCGGGGAGTTCCGCGACGCTGGGCACCCAGATGAAGTCGGTGGGTGAGGCGATGGCGATTGGGAGAACCTTCAAAGAGGCCCTCCAGAAAGCCCTCCGCTCGCTGGAGATCGGTTGCAGCGGTCTCGGGGCCGACGGGAAGAACCGGATCGACCCAACGCGTCTGCGCGAAAAGCTGATTACGCCGAACTGGGAGAGGATTTTCTACGTCCACCATGCGTTCGAAAACGGGATGACGCTCGGTGATGTGGCGGGACTGACCAAGATCGACCCCTGGTTTCTTCGCCAGATCGAAGAGCTCGTCGCGCTGGAGCAGGACCTTTCGGGGTTCGACCTCGCCGGTCTGCCGAACGATGTGCTGCGCCGCGCGAAGCGCTCCGGATTTTCGGACCGGCAACTTGCGTACCTCCTCAAGGCTCCGGAGGACGATGTCCGCGCGCACCGCAAAGTCGCGGGAGTTGAGGCGGTCTATAAACGCATAGATACCTGCGCGGCCGAGTTCGATGCCAACACCCCTTACATGTACTCGACCTACGAGGACGAGGACGAATCCCGTCCGACCGATCGGCGCAAAGTGATCATTTTGGGCGGCGGCCCGAACCGCATCGGGCAGGGGATTGAGTTCGACTACTGCTGTTGCCACGCCTCGTTCGCCCTTCGCGAGGAAGGGATCGAGAGCATCATGATCAACTGCAACCCTGAGACGGTATCGACGGATTACGACACATCGGACCGCCTTTACTTCGAGCCGCTGACGCTCGAAGACGTGCTGCGCGTCGTGGAAATTGAGAAGCCCGAAGGGGTCATCGTGCAGTTCGGCGGCCAGACGCCGCTCGGGCTGGCGCTCCCGCTCCAGGCGCGTGGCGTTACCATACTCGGAACCTCACCCGACTCGATCGACCTCGCCGAGGACCGGAAGCGATTCGGCGCCCTCCTCACGAACTTGAAAATCCCCGCTCCCGCGTGGGGTACGGCGCGGTCTCTCGAGGAGGCGCGCGAGATCGGCCGACGCATCGGCTACCCCTTGCTGGTAAGGCCGTCGTACGTGCTCGGTGGGCGCGGGATGTTCGTCACGCACGATGAAGAGCGGCTGGCTGAGACCATGCGGCGTGCCGTCGAAGCGTCGCCGGAGCATCCGGTCCTCCTCGATCGTTTCCTTGAGGACGCCTTCGAGGTGGACGTGGATGCGTTGAGCGACGGCACGTCTGTCGTCGTCGCCGGCATCATGCAACACATCGAGGAAGCGGGAATTCACTCGGGCGACTCGTCTTGCGTGCTCCCTCCGTACAGCCCCGTCGTGGCCCATCAGATGGACGTGATTCGCGATTACACGCACCGCCTTGCCAAGGCGCTCAACGTGCGTGGCCTGATGAACGTCCAGTACGCGATCAAAGACGGTACGGTGTTCGTCCTCGAGGTGAATCCCCGAGCCAGCCGCACCGTTCCGTTTGTCGCCAAAGCGACTGGCGTACCCCTCGCCCGTCTGGCGACCAAGATCATGATCGGCAGGTCTTTGGCCGATCTCGGACTGTTCGACGAGCCTGAGCTCAACGGCCGCTTCGTCAAGGCCTCGGTCTTTCCGTTCGCCAAATTTCCCGGGGACGACCCAGTTTTGGGGCCCGAGATGCGCAGCACTGGCGAAGTGATGGGATTCGCCGACGATTTCGGAGCGGCATTCGCGAAGGCGAGCTACGGCGCCGGCGTGAGACTTCCGCTCCAAGGGACGGCATTCGTGACGGTGAACGATCGCGACAAGCCGCAGCTCCTCCCGCTGGCGCGAGCGTTGGTCGCGATGGGGTTTGAGCTCGTCGCAACGAACGGCACCGCGGCATTCTTGCGCGCGAACGATCTTCCGTGCGCTCACGTTTACAAGGTGCTCGAGGGGCGGCCGAACGCCGTCGACTTGATGAAGAATGGCGCGATCCAACTCGTCATCAACACGCCGCTCGGGAAGGCGTCATACTTCGACGAGAAGGCGCTGCGCACCACCGCGACGCAGAGGGGGATCCCGCTCATCACGACCCTTTCCGGAGGCCAAGCGATGGTGGAGGCGATCCGCTCGCTGAAGCAAGGGGCTCTCACCGTGAAGAGTCTGCAGGAAATCTACCCCGTCCGATGATCGGACGGAAGCCATCAAGAAGAATCGGGTTTGAGTGTTGGAACGAAGCTGCTGATGGACACCATGGCGGCGCGCGTCGTCGTGTCGGGGGGCGTAGCGGCTAGCGAGCGCCCCGAATCCGTGCAATCAGGTCCCGCGTGGCGTGGTCCTTGGAATCCCCGGTGATCGCGACACGGATTCCGAGGGCCCGGGCTGTTTCCCTCTCGGGGACGGTGTTTGCGGTGTAGTCGGTGCCTTTGCAATGGACATCGGGGACGAGCGCCTGCAAAAGGGCCTCGACGGTCGCTTCGCCGAAGAGCGTCACGAGGGCGACGCAACGGAATCCGGCGATCAACTCGGCGCGCTCCTGCTGCGGGACGATGGGTCGGCCT
>JANMVW010000229.1:0-6587 GCA_031393555.1 Acidobacteriota bacterium | reverse complement strand
AAGCTGAACTGGTAGAACGTCCCGCCCAACTACTCCGGCCGGCGTGAACCGCCGTACGGCACGAGACCCCCGCGGACTCCGCGGGGGTCTCGTCTTTTCAGGGGTCAGACGGTTGGACGGAAGCGACGCAATCGGAGGCTGTTGGTAACGACCGACACACTCGACAGCGCCATGGCGGCGGACGCGACAATTGGTGAGAGTAGCCATCCCGTGGAAGGGTAGAGGACGCCGGCGGCGAGCGGGATGCCGAGAACGTTGTAGACGAAGGCCCACCCAAGGTTCTGCCGGATGACGCGCAGCGCTTGCCGGGAGAGCTCGAGGGCGACGGCAACCGTTCGCGGGTCGGAGCCTACGAGCGTGATGTCCGACGCTGCGATGGCGACGTCGCTCCCCGTGCCCACGGCGACGCCGAGGTCGGCCGAGGCAAGAGCGGGAGCGTCGTTGACCCCGTCGCCGACCATGGCGACGCGGCAGCCGGAGCTCCGCAGTCGCGCGATCTCCTCGGCCTTGCCCCCGGGAAGAACCTCGGCAATGACTCGTTCGATGCCGATCTCTCGCGCCACGGCTTCAGCGGTTTCGCGCCGATCCCCAGTGAGCAGCACGAGGTGACAGCCCATCGTTTTGAGTCGCTCGACCGCCTCCTTCGTTCCCTCGCGCACGGGATCGGCGATTCCGATCAGCCCCGCAAGGACGCCCTCAACCGCGACCAGAACGGGGGTGCGACCACGGGAGGCTAGTTCTCGGGCGCGCTCCTCGAACGGAGCGGTCACAACGCCGGCATCTTCGAGCCAGCCGACGCGTCCTGCGAGCACGGAGCGGCCGTCGACCGTCGCAACAACTCCGCAGCCCACGATCGCCTCGAACCGCGACGCGGACGACACGGCGAGATCCCGCCGACGGGCCTCCGTCACGATCGCTTCCGCAAGCGGATGCCGGAGCCCACCTCGGCTGCGGCGGCGATCCGCAGTAGTTCGCTCTCGTCGAAGCCCGGTGCGGCCACCATGTCGGTCACGGCGGTCCGTCCCGACGTCAGGGTGCCGGTCTTGTCGAATACGACGGTGTCGATCCTCCCGGCGGCCTCCAGCGCCGCGCCGCCTTTGACGAGCGCGCCAAGCTCCGCTCCGCGGCCCGTGGCCACGAGCACCGCCGTCGGCGTGGCGAGCCCCATCGCGCAGGGACACGCGATGATCAGCACGGCTACGGCGTTCACCAGAGCCAGGGTGAACCGGGTTTCAGTCGGTCCGAATGCCATCCAGGCCGCAAAGGTAGCGAGCGCAATGACGAGTACGACCGGGACGAATACCGCGCTGACACGGTCGGCAAGACGCTGCACCGGAGCCTTTGATCCCTGCGCTTCCTCGACCATGCGCACGATCTGCTGGAGCACGGTATCGGCGCCAATCCGTGTGACTTGCATGCGAAAGGCGCCGCTTCCATTGATCGTGCTCCCGAACAGTTCGTCCCCGGGTGCCTTGGCCACGGGACGGCTCTCGCCGGTCAGCATCGACTCGTTCACGTTCGACCCGCCGTCGACCACGACCCCGTCGAGCGGAACGGTCTCACCCTCGCGAACAGCAAGAATGTCTCCGACGTGGATCGCGTCGAGCTCGCGCACCTGTTCGACGCCGTCCAGAACGACGCGCGCCGAGCGCACCTGCAGGCGTGCGAGCTTCCGGATCGCACCGGAAGTCCGCGCGCGAGCGCCGGTTTCGAGTAATTTGCCCAGCAAAACGAGGACCAATATCCCCGCGGCGGCTTCGAAGTAGACGGGAGGCATCGCGTGGTGTTCCGCGATCCGCGGTGCGACGAGTGATGGATCGATCGTCGCGATCAGGGAATAGAGATAGGCAGCCCCCGTTCCCAGCGCGACGAGCGAGTTCATGTCGGCGGTTCCGTGCCGAAGCGCGCTTGCGGCGCGGCGGAAGTACCCGCCCCCCGCGTACGTCATGACGACCGTCGTCAACCCTAGCTGGATCCAGCGTTCTCCCGGAATCAAAAGCGTTCCGTGGCTCATTCCGAGCGCGAGCACGGGAATGCCAAAAATCGCCGCAACCACGAATCGGTTTCGCGATGCGGTGCGCTCCGTCAGGCGGGCTCTCTCTTCCGCGTCCTTGACCCCCGGCTCCGGGAGAATCAGGCCGTATCCCGCGCGACGCAACGATTCGGCGAGTTGCGGCAACGACACCACCCCCGGATCGAGGACGATCGTCGCCTTCTCGGTCGCCAAGTTGACCAGCGCGCGCTCGACGCCGGGGGTCGCCGCCAGCGCACGCTCGACGCTCGCCACGCAGCCGGCGCACGTCATGCCGGTGACGGGGAGGTCGTGTCGCTCGCGCGTCATCGCTGGAACGGGGCCAGCCAGGCCTCGCGTAACGCCGTTTGCGCGGGAGTCGAGCCTTCCATCGGAACGATCGCTACCGACTCCGCCGGCGGCTCACCCAGCGTCACCGGAATCTCGAGCAACTCGTCCCTCCGGAACACGGTGGCCCGCACGGTCGTTCCCGCGGGCCGCTCCAGGAGACGGGCCGGAAGTCGCGCCGAATCGACTCTCTCCCCGTCGATCGCGACGAGCTCGTCGCCCGCGTAGAGCCCCGCCGCCTCGGCGGGACCGTCCGTCCGCACCGACCCAACGACGAGCGCCCGGCCTTCGGTACGCGTGGCGGCCCCCAGCCAACCCGGGAGGTCACCGTCCTTCGCTGCGGAGCGTGTCCACGCCAGCGAAAGGCCGGCGTGGCCCAGTGCGCGTTCGTAATCGAGCTCGACCGTTCCGGTGACGAAACGGTCGAAAAACTCCCGGAAAGCGCCCCCGTGCTTTCCCGCGACCGACTCGACGGCGTCGAGGTATCCGTCGGGCTCCGCAAACCCAGAGTCGTCGAGCATCGCCTGATGCGCGAGGTGCTTCACGATGTCGTCGAGACACTTCGTCCGCGAGGTCAGTGCGCGGATCTCGAGGTCGAGCATCAGCGCGACGAGCGCTCCTTTCTGGTAGTACGAAATGCTCACGTTCCCGGAGTTCTCGTCGGGCCGGTAGTGCCTGATCCACGCGTCGAAGCTCGAACCTTCAAGCGATTGCAGCGCCCGCCCGGGCTGCGACTGCAAGCTCGCGATCTCGTCCGCAACGCGCTCGAGGAAGCGCTCTTTCGGATACAGCCCAGCCGCCGCGACGAAGCGCTTCTCGTAGTACGAGGTCACGCCTTCCATGGTCCAGAGTTGGCGCGTGAGGTTCTCGCTCCGGTAGTCGAACGGCCCGAGCGGCTTGGGGCGAATGCGCTTGACGTTCCACACGTGAAAGAACTCGTGGGACACCAGCTCGAGGAAGCGCTCGTACGAGGCACGCGGCCGGAAGCCGAATCGGTCGACGAGGAAGACGGCGCTGTTCCGATGCTCGAGCCCACCGCGGCCGGCGGCCAAATGGTGGATGAAGGTGTAGCGCTTGTAAGGCACCCCGCCGAAAAACTCACGCTGAACCTGAACGATGGCGCGCGTGTCGTCGGTGAGCTGCTTTTCGTCTTCGTTCCCGCGACCCCACAGCGCGAGGCGATGCGGGACGCCGTCAACCTCGAATTCGAGCACCCGGTGCGTTCCGCACTCGACGGGGCAGTTGACGAGTTCGTCGTAGTCGCGTGCGCGAAACCGGGACACGCCGTTGCCGCCCCCCATGGGCTCGAGTCCGGTGGCGACCTGCCAGCGCGGGGGGACCGCGACTTCGAGGTTCACCGGCTCGTGGGTCCGGCCCAGGACGAACAAAAATACCGCCGCGCCGGTCGCGAATCCGTGCGTCCCGTCGAGGTGGCAGGTCCGCACCGTGAGATCATGCGCATAGACGCGATAGCTCACCCGGACGCGCCCGCTGAGGGGGGTCTCGACGCGCCACGCGTCTTTTGCCGTTTTTTTCCATCGGGCCGCATGGCCGTCACTCGTCACCGCGAAATCCTGCACGTGCCGCACGTACTCGCGGATCATGTACGAGCCGGGGGTCCACGAAGGCATGACGAGATCGAGGCGAGGCTCGCTCCAGCCGTCGATAGTGATGGTCACCTCGAAGAGGTGCGTGTGCGGTCGGGACATGGCGAGCGCATAGGAGATACGGGGACCGTTCAAGGGGAGTCCTCCGGAGCGACGGCCGTCGCCTCGATCTCGACGAGCAGATCCGATCGCACGAGCGATGCCACCTGAACCAGCGTCGCCGCCGGCCGGATGTCCCGGAAGACCTCGCCGTGAGCATGGCCGACGTCTTCCCAACGCGCTATGTCCGTGACGAACATGCGAGTTCGGATGACGTTCTCGAATCCGGCCCCCGCCTCGGCGAGCGCCCGCCCGATCTTTTCGAGCGCGTATTTCGCCTGGAGATACGGGTCGTTAGGGCCGACGACCTCGCCGCGCTCGTCGACGGCGGTCGTCCCTGCGACTTCGATCAGGCTGCCCACGCGCACCGCGCGCGAGTAGCCCACCATTTTCTCCCACGGCGAGCCGGTGGAGATGTTCCGCCGCGTCATCGCGCCACCGCTCGCTTGCGAACGATCGGCCGGGACTTGGAGCGGCGCGCGACCTCGCGAAATCCCGGGCGCCGGAACGCGCCGAACAGTCCATGGAAGACGAACGCGCCAGGCTGCTCTTTGTCCGTTTCGGTTGGGTAGCCCTCGAGGAGACGCCCCCCATGGGTGGCGACAAAGCGCGTTGCCTCGTTCAGAAGCGCCACGGTCACGCCTCGCCTCCGCCAATCGCGTCGCACGAAAAAGCAGGTCACCGACCAAACCGGTGTGTCGTCCACCGGCGCCAGGATCTTCGACCGAGAGAGCCGAGGGTAGTCCTCGCGCGGCGCGAGCGCGCACCAACCTACGGTCTCGTCGCCGGTGTATGCGAGCAACCCTGGCGGCGGTCCCGTCTTGACGAGGGCGCGCATCCTTCGTTTCGCTCCGTCACCCTTCTTGGCTAGCCAGTCCGCCTGGCCCAGGCGCCACCAAGTGCACCAGCATCCCGCGCACGCGCCATTCTTGCCGAAGAGAGTTTCGAAGTCGTCCCAGCGATCAGGAGTCAGCGGACGGATGGCAAGCTTCGGCATCGCCATGCGTGACATGGCGCGAGGTTACTGATGCGGTATCGCGGTCGCAAGGGGGATTCGCTCAGATGCGCCCGTGCCGTCGTTCCCAACGGAGCGACAAGGAAGGCAGCGCTGCCGACCGCGATCGCGAGTCTTCTCAACGCCCCCTCATTCAAACGACCTTGCCGATCTCGAGGCGCGGTCGAGGAGGGCACTCGGGAGGAACCGAACCAAGCCCATCAGCGCCACCATGGGCCAAGGGAAATTGTAGACGCGGCGGCCGGCGCGTACGGCGCGCAGGATGCGGCGTGCGGCTTCGTCGGGCTCGAGAAGGAACGGCATCGCGCCTGTGTTTTTCACGGTCATCGGGGTGCGAACGAAGCCCGGGCAGACGGTTGTGATGCGGACGCCTCGATCGGAGATCTCCGCGCGCAGGCCTTCCAGAAACGCATTCAAGGCCGACTTGCTGGCGCAGTAGGCGTGCGTCATGGGGAAGCCGCGATAGGCCGCCAAGCTCGAGACGCCCACGATGTGTCCCGCGCGGCGGGAGAGCATGGCCGGGAGCGCCGCTTCCACGGCGTAGACGGGGCCGAGGAGGTTGGTTCGGACCGTGTCCTCGAAAAGCGCCGCGTCGAAGTTGTCTGCGGGGATGACGTGACCGACGCCGGCGTTGGCGATGAGGAGGTCGATCGGCCCCAGTTCCCGTGTGGCGCGGGCGACGGCCGCGTGCATGGGCATTCGCTCTCTCACGTCGCACGGCAAGGAGATCGCCGTGCCGCCCGCGGCGCGGATCTCAGCCGCCAGTCCGTCCAAAAGATCCCTACGGCGAGCGATGAGCGCGACCTTCGTTCCCTCGCGCGCGAGATGGCGCGCCAACTCGAGGCCGATGCCGCTCGAGGCTCCGGTGATCAGTGCGACCGGGAAGGCAGTGGCCAAGAGATGCCCATCCTCAGGAACCTGAGGACTCTAGCGGGGGCGGGTCCAAAGTCAAAGGCCTCGCTCGGTGGGCGGCCGCGACCGCTGCGGTGAATACACCGCCGATCACCCCCAGAACCAACAGCGTGGCGATGCGCACCCAATCGCCGGTCGTCGCGGGATGCAAGACCGCCGAGAGCGCCGCGGCGAGGTCGAACGGCACGGGCGGGGTTGCGCGCATCGCCTTCAATGCAGCGAGCAGGGCCGCGATCGAGGTGCTCGCGAGAAGCGTCACTAAGCCGGCCAGGGTCCCGCGCATCGCCAGAGCGCGGGTCGTCAGCGACGCGCCTCGGGGACGAGCGTCCTCCACGACGAACTCCGGATCGCGAACGCCCCAGGGCGCGAATCGTGCGAGGAGTACGAGGCCGGGAATCCCCGCGGCGACGGTCAACCAAAAGAACGATCTCCACCCAACGGCGTCGACGAGAACGCCACAAATCGGCCCCGCGAACACGCGGGGCACGCCCATCAGGCTCGAAAACAGGGCGTACTGCGTTGCAGAAAATCGCTTTTGCGTCATCCGCAAGAGCAGCACGGAAAACGCCCCCGTCCCCATCCCCGACGTCAGCGT
>JANMVW010000218.1:0-9235 GCA_031393555.1 Acidobacteriota bacterium | reverse complement strand
AATGGGAGACCTGACCCCCAAGCAAAATGGGAGACCTGACCCCAATCACCAATCAGGTGGCGCGGTCGCTCACGATCGCGCCGTCTCGGATTTCGACGATGCGTCCCGCGCGCCGCGCCAGCGCGGCGTCGTGGGTGATGACGATCATGGTGCGCCCCTGCTTCCACAGTTCTTCGAACAGCGACATCACGTCGCCGCCCGAGGACGTGTCGAGGTTTCCCGTCGGCTCGTCGGCGAGCACGATGTCGGGGTTCATCGCGAGGGCGCGCGCCACGGCGACGCGCTGCATCTGCCCGCCGGACAACTCGGTCGGACGGTGCTCCGTGCGGTCGGCCAAGCCCACCTTCGCGAGGAGCGCGTGCGCGCGCTCTTTCCGTTCCTTCCGCGGGATGCCACCGAACAGCAACGGCATCTCCACGTTTTCGAAAGCGGTGATCTGCGGCAGCAGGTTGAAGTTCTGGAACACGAAGCCGACGCGCTCGTTGCGGATCTTGGCCAGCTCGTTCTTGTCGAGACCGGCGACTTCCTTGTCGCGCAGGAGATACGTGCCCCCGGTCGGCGTGTCGAGGCAGCCGACGAGGTTCATCAGCGTGGACTTCCCCGATCCGGACGGGCCGACGATCGCGACGAACTCGCCCGCGCCGATGCGGAGATCGACCCCCTTCAACGCCTCGACGCGGATCTTCCCCGTGTCGTAGACCTTGGTGATCCCTGACATCGCGATCACGCTCATGCGAACCTCATTCGTAACGCAGGGTTTGCGCGGGGTCGATCGAGGCGGCGCGGCGCGCCGGGAAGTACGCCGCGAGCAACCCGATCGCGCCCAGGACGCTGGCTGCGATCGCTCCGACCGCGGGGGAGAGGGTCGGCTTTCCCAGAAACTGCAGCGCCTCGTTCCCGTCCGTGGGAACGAAGCCGAGGCCGATGATGATCGCCATCGAGAACAGGAGACCCAGAAGCCCGCCGAAGACCGTGTACGCGAGCCCTTCGAGAACCAAAGGACCGGTGATCCACGCGGGGCGCGCGCCGAGCGCCATCTTCACGCCGATCTCGCGGGTCCGCTCCTTGACGGTGGCGTACATGATGTTGGCGACGCCCACCCCGCCGATCATCAGCGTCAGGCCGCCGATGATCCCCAGGAAACCCTGGATGCCGAGGGTGATGTTGCGCATGATCTTCTGCCCTTTGACGGTGTCCCAGTCGCGGATGGCGCGCTCGTCGTCGGGATCGAACCCGTATTTTGCCGCGAAAAGCTTGCGGGCTTCGTCGAGCGCCGTGGTCATCGTCTTGGGATCGGTGGCGCGAATGACGAGGTTGCCTAGGTACTTGCGGCCGATCTGCGCCTGAAACGTCGTGATCGGAATCACCGCGTGGTTCTTGTCCGGCCCGCCGTAGGTTCCCATCTGCAGGCGCTTTTCGAGAACGCCGACGACGGTGTAAGGCATGGCGTTGATCAGCATCTGCTTGCCGACGGGATCGACGTCGCCGAAAAGATCGTGGGCGAGCTCGCCGCCGAGGAAAACGACCCGGCGGCGCAGCTCGACGTCCTGATCGTTGAGGAACCGTCCTCCCGGTTTGGGGACGTGGTTGCGAAGATCGCCGTAGGCGACCTCGGTACCGATGAGCTGCGCGTTGACCGTCTTTTTCCCGTAGGTGAAGTTCGTTCCCCACGTGACGAACTCGCCGATCGCTCCGTCAAGGAGCGGCACGCGTTCTCTCAAGAGAGCCGAGTCCTCGGGGAGGAAGTGGAGGCTGCGCCCCGCGGGAAGTCCCTGCCAGGTCTTCGTCGTCTCGGAGGCCCACAGCACGGCGATCCCGCTCCCCATGCCGCGATTGGCGACCGTCAATTGATCGCGGAGCCCCTGTCCGAATGCCAGAAGGAGCAGCAGCGACACCGAGCCCCACGCGATCGAAGCGATCGTCAGCACGGCGCGCTTCTTTTGTAGACGCGAAGAAGCCAGGAAGAGGTTGAAGACGACGCCAGCTCCGCTCATCGACCGTTCCTAGAGCTTCATGGCCACGACGGGGTCGAGGTTCGCCGCATCGCGGGCCGGGAAGTAGCCGGCGAGAAGGCCGACCGAGCCCAAAAGGACAGACGTGATCAGCGCCACCAAGGGCGAGACCTCGGGGTTCCCGACGTATTCGGTGAATCCGAGAGCGGGGAAGGCGGCGCAGATCCCGAACGTCAACCCCAGGCCGATCGCTCCGCCGACGCCGGTGATCAGCAAGGTCTCGAGCATGAACTGGAGGAGGATCGAGCCGGGGCGCGCGCCCAAGGCCATCTTGATGCCGATCTCGCGCGTTCTCTCCTCGACGACGACGTTCATGATGTTCGAGACGCCGATGCCTCCGACGACGAGCGTCAACGATCCGACGATGCCCAGGAACGCCCGGAAGCTCAGCATGAACGTGTTCAAGAACTGGAAGTTCTCGGTCGTGTCCCAGATGCCGATCGCTTCTTTGTCCTTCGGATCGAATCGGTGCTTGCCGGCTACGATTTCGAGCACCTGGCTTTTCAGCGCCTCGGTCTTTTTCGCGTCGGTCGCCTTGAAGATGAATTCGTCGACGTACTTGTCGCCGGTCAGCGCGCGATGGGTCGTGCCGGGGATGAAGACGTTTTCCTTGTCGCGGCCGCTGTAGCTGGAATCCTGCTGTTTTTTCACCATGACGCCGATGACGAGGAAGGGCGATCCGTTCAACTGGATCGTCTTTCCCACCGGGTCGGTGGTGCCGAACACGGTCTCGGCGATGCCGTCTCCTAGAAACGCGACGCGCCGGCGGCCGTCCCAGTCGAGCTCGTCGATCCACCGTCCGTCCCCGACGGGCACGATGGTCCGCATCGAAGCGAAGACCGGCGTGACGCCGTGAACGTCGACCGCCATCGTTTTCTTCTCGTAGGTCAGCTTGAACGAGCGCTCGTACTCGCTCGAGACGGCGAGGAGACCGTCGGCCTTGGCGCGGATCAGCTGCATGTCGTCTTCGTCCAGCTGGATCCGTCGGCCTTTTCCCAGACCCTGGAAGGGGAGCGAGGTGCGCGAGGGCCACGCGATGCAGATGTTCTCGCCCAACCCCGCGGAGTTCTCGTAGATCTTCTGGTGAAACCCTTGCCCGAAAGCCAGCAGCAAGCTCACCGCGGCCGTTCCCCAGACGATGCCGAAGGTCGTCATGAACGTGCGCATCTTCTGGGACGCGAGGTCGCGCACCAGTTGCCGCAGCTGGAGCCAGAAGGCCACTAAAAATCGCTCTTGGGCTTGGGCGGCCGCTGGACCACGAGGTCGCCCTTCTTGAGGCCCGAAACGACCTCGCAGTTCATGCCGTCGGACAGGCCGGTGGTGATCTCGACTTTCTTCACGGGAGATTTCGGCCCGGGCCCGGGGAGCTCGACGAACGCCTTCTTGCCGCCGTCCTCGAACGTGATCACGCGCTCGGGGACGAGGAGGATGTCTTTCTTTTCGCGGATGACGAGGTCGGCGTTCGCCGAGTAGCCCGCGCGTAAGACGACGTCTTGGCCGGGGTCGAGCTCGATTTCGACTTCGAACAGCTTGGCGTTGTCTTTCTCCGTCGCCTGAGGCGCGATGCGCGTGAGCTTTCCCGTGATCGTCGTGTCCGGGAGGGCGCCGATGCGCAGGCGCGCGGGCAAGCCGATCGCGAGCTTGCCCACGTCGATCTCGTCGACCGTTCCCTTGAAGATGAGGTCTTTCATCTCGGCGATCGAAGCCAGGTCGGTCCCGGCCTGATACGTCGTCAGCGGGACGACCGGATCGCCGGGGTTCACGAGGCGCTCGAGCAGCGTGCCCGCCGCGGGGGCGCGAACGACCGATTCCATCCCGGCGCCTCCGCCCTGGATGCGCCCCTTCTGGAGGAGCTCCAGGTTGTCCTTGGCCTGCGCGAGCCCGATGCGGGCCTGATCGAAGGTCTGCAGCTTCACGTCGTGATCGCCCTTCGACAGGATGCCCGACAGGGACAACTCGTTGGCGCGGTCGACCTCCCGCTGCGCCTGGTCGTAGGTGCTTTGGGCCCGTTCGAGCTGCCGCTCGGCCTCGACGCGCTCCGACGGGGTGGGGTCCGGCACGATGTCGAACAACGGGTCGCCGGCCACGACCTTGTCGCCGACCTCGGCGTGGCAGCGCTTCACGATTCCCGAGATCTTCGATTTGACGTGGAACTTCAGGCGCGGCTCGATCTTGCCGACGGCGACCGCCTTGTCCGTGATCGATCCCGTGACGATTTCGACTTTCTTGAGGCCGTCGTCGGCGCCGTCGCGGCTCTGGAGCCAGGCATAAGCCCCGACCACGAAGCCCGAAAGGACGGCGAGGCCTATCAGGATTTTCACGACCTTGCCCATGAGAGCTCTCCTAAGACGTTCGAAGCCTAGTTGTAATACGCCCGGGACCGTCACCGGGTTCCTCGACCGGCCGGACAAATCGTCGGCCGTTTGACGGGCACTCCGGATGCTCGGATACTCGTGGGCTCCGCACGGCGTTTCATGGAGAGCAACGGATGGCGCGCTTCCTTTCCCAAGGAGACCCGGGAAACCCGTTGACGCCGGTTCTGGCCCTCATTCTCTTGACGGCCGCGGCCTGTTCCGCCGGCCACGCCGACCTCGCGGGGACGGCGCCCCCCCGCCCCGAGCCCGGCGGCCTCACGGTGCATCGCGGCCGGTTCGAGGACCGGTTTCTCCTGACCGGCCAGCTCATCGCCGTCAACGCCGACAACCTCGTCGTCCCCCGCATCCCGTCCTGGCAGACGACGATTCGTTGGCTCGAGGCCGAAGGCGCCGTTGTGAAGTCCGGGCAGCGGGTGGTCGAGTTCGACACCGCGTCGTTCGCGCAAGACTTCGGGGTCAAACGCCTCGCGTGGGAACAAGCGCAAAGCGATCTCGAGCAGTCCGAGGCGGACCGGGTCGGCCAGAGAGCCGAAAAGGAATGGGACGTCGACCAAAAAAAGATCGCGGTGGAAAAGGCAAAGATCGCCGCGGGGATCCCGCCTGAGTTCGTGCGAGGCAAGGACTATCAGGACAACCAGTTGGCGCTGGCCCGGGCCACGACCGAGCTCGACAAGGCGAAAGAGGCCCTCTCCTCCTTCGAGGAGTCCTCCGCCGAGACCGTCCGGCAAAAGACGATCGCCGTGGAAAAAGCCCGGCGCGAGCTGGACGCGGCCGATCAAGCGATGAACGGGATGGTCTTGAAGGCTCCGCGGGACGGCATTCTCGTCGTTGCCGATCACCCCTGGCAGGGCCGCAAGATCCAGGTCGGCGATTCCGTCTGGGTCGGACTCCCCGTCGTCAGCCTCCCCGACCTGGGTGCGATGGAGGTCGAGGCCAAGCTCAGTGACGTCGACGACGGGCGGATCGCCCCCGGTCTTCCGGTCGTCTGCGTCCTCGACGCCTACCCCGAGCGCACGTACTCGGGCCGGATCGCGGAGATCACGCCCGTCGCGCAAGAGGCGGCGGGCCGCTCGCTCCGTCGCGCTTACAACGTGCGCGTGACGCTGTCGGCTCCGGACGTGGAGCGGATGCGCCCCGGGATGTCCGTCAAGGTCGAGGTGCGACCGGCGCCGCGCGCGGACGTCTTGTTGGCTCCGCGCGCGGGCCTCGATCTCGCGGGGAAACAACCGCGCGCCCGCCTCGCTTCGGGGGAGGCCGTCGACGTGGCGCTCGGCGCCTGCAATCGCGAGTGGTGCGTCATCGAGGGCGGGGTCGCGGAAGGCGCGCGCTTGAGGGCGGGAGGATGAAACGCAAGTCCCTCGCCGTAGGTGCAGCGCTGGCGACGCTCGCCGTGTTGGGGTGGGCGTTTTCGCGGGAGACCGTCCCGAACAGCCTGTGGGCGGAGGCCGAGCGCGGGGACCTCGTGCTGACGGTCGAGGTGAACGGCGTGCTCGCCGCGGTCAACAGCACGCCCGTGGGGCCGCCGCAGATTCCCGACGTGTTCGACTTCAAGATCGCGATGATGGCGCCGGAAGGAACCGACGTGAAGGCCGGCGTGCCGGTGCTCGCGTTCGACACCAGCGAGCTCGAACGCACGCTCCTCGAGAAAAGAGCCGAGAGCGAATCCGCCGCCAAGCGGATCGAGAAGAAGGAAAAAGACGCCGAGATGGCGCGCAAGAACGACGAGCTGCGCTTGGCGGAGGCCACCTCGCGCCGGAGGAAGGCGGCGCTCGAGCTCGAGGTCCCCGAAGCGCTCGTCAAGGCCCAACAGCTGCGCGAGTCACGTTTGAACCTCGAGGACGCGACGCGCGAGATCGAGTTCCTGAATGCGAAGCTCGCCGCCTCGCGTCACGCGGACGACGTGATGCTTGGGGCCCTGCGCGGGCAGAAAGCGGCGGCCGATCACCGCGTCGCGGAGATCCAGGCGTCGATCGAGGCGATGTCGGTCAAAGCGGAACGCTCCGGCACGGTCGTTTACGCGACGAGCTGGCGCGACGAAAAAAAGAAGGTCGGGGATTCCGCGTGGCGCGGCGAGCGGATCCTCGAGATCCCCGACTTGAGCGCGATGAAAGGGGAAGGGGAAGTCGACGAGTCGGACGCCGGGAAGATTCGCGTGGGCCAAAAGGTGCGCTTCCGGCTCGAGGCCCACCCGGATGTCGAGTTCGTCGGCTCGATCGCGTCGATCTGGAGCACCGTGCAGCGGCAGTCCTTCCGCAGTCTCGTCAAGGTCGTGAAGCTGGTCGTCGCACTCGACGCCACCGACCCGCGCAAGATGCGCCCCGGCATGCGGTTCCGCGGCGTGATCGAGACCGGACGGATCGAAAACGCGCTCCTCGTCCCGGCCGATGCCGTGTTCCCCACGGACCAAGGCCCGATCGCTTTCAAGAGGTCCGCGATCGGCTACGGCAAGCGGGTGCTCACGCTCGGCGCCCGCAACGAGACGTCGGTCGAAGTGAAGTCGGGGCTCGATACGGGCGATCGCGTCGCGCGCCGCGACCTCGATGCCGCGAGCGGGAAAACGCGTTGAAGCGCGCGCGCCTCGCGGCGATCGGATGCGGGGCCGTCGCGCTTGCCGGGTGCGCCGCATGGTGGATGGGCCGCGTCGGGGGCCGTCCAGACGTCCCGACGCTCGTCGTGGCCGCCGCGCCTTTCGAGCGTCTCGTCGCGGCGGAAGGGAACCTCGAAGCGGCCGAAGCGACCCCGGTGACGGCGCCGATGGAGGCGCAGGGCCAGCTCAAGGTCGCTTGGCTCGTCCCCGACGGGACTCCGGTGAAGGCCGGGGACGTGATCGTGCGGTTCGATCCGTCGGAGATGGAGCGTTCCTTGCGCGACGGGCAGTCGGACAAGACGGCGACCGAGAGCCGGATTACGGGAATGCGCGCCGACACGGGGGGCGCGATCCGAAATCTCGAGCGCGACGCGGCGTTGGCTCGCGAGGAGCTGCGCGGTGCCGACCGTTACAAGGTCGATGACCCGGACGTGTTTTCAAGACAAGAGATCATCCGCTCGGAAATCGATCGGACGCTCGCGACCCAGCGCATCGACACCGCGGACAAAGTCCGCTCGATCCGCCAAGACGTCGCCAAGGTGGACCTCGACCTTCTGGATATCGAGCGGAGGAAGGCGGGGATCGCGATCGATCGTGCGTCCAAGGGACTCGACGCCCTCGAGATCAAGGCGCCCCACGACGGCATCCTCGTCTACAAGCGCGATTGGCGCGGCGACATCACGAGGGTCGGCGACACCGTCTGGCCGGGAGAGCCGGTGGGAGAGATCCCTGAACTGACGACGATGCAGGCTCGGGTCTACGTCCTCGAGGCCGACGCCGGGGGGCTGGCGAAGGGTCTCTCCGCCACGGTGGTCGTCGAAGCGCACCCCGCGCTGTCGTACAAGGCGAAGATCAAGAAGGTCGACACGTTGGCGAAGCGGCGCACCGGTTGGATCCCCGTGCAGTACTTCGGTGCCACGCTCGAGCTCGACGCGACCGACGCGGCGGTGATGAAGCCGGGCCAGCGCGTGCGGGCGGTCCTGGCCTTGGACGCGCGCCCCGGCGCCTTCAGCGTGCCGCGCAACGCCATCTTCGAGAAGAACGGAAAAAAAATCGTCTACAAGCTCGACGGCGCGTCGTTCGCTCCCGTCGAGGTGACGCTCGGACCGGCTGCCGTCGGTCGCGTGGTCGTCGAGAAAGGACTTGCGCAAGGGGACGAGATCGCCCTGCGCGATCCTCTGGCCGCCGCGGGTGACGACCAGGCGCCGGCCGCGGACGGCGGCTCCCCGACGCCGCTTCCGGGTGCGCGATGACCTTCGGCGAATCGTTCGAGAGTGCCGTTGGCAACCTCGCGGGCCACAAGCTCCGCTCGGCGCTGACGATGCTCGGGATGATCTTCGGCGTGGGTGCGGTCATCGCCATGCTGTCGATCGGAGCCGGCGCCGAAAAGCAGGCGCTCGAGATGATCGAGCGCCTCGGGCTGCGCAACGTCATCCTCCGGTCGAAAGAGATGAAAGACGAAGAGCTCGAGGAGGTCCGCAAAAAGTCCCAAGGCCTGTCGTGGCGCGACGCGCAAGCGATCGAGGACGCGGTTCCCGGCGTCGAGCTCGTGGCGGGCCGCCTCGAGATCGAGCCGTACAAGGTGCTGTCGGCGACCGCCAAGACGAAGGCCAAGGTCTACGGCGTGTCGTTCCGCCAGGCGGAGATCTCGCGGTTGAGGTTGTCGGAGGGGCGATTCCTCGACGGGCTCGACGAGCGCGATCACGCCCAGGTGTGCGTGATCGGCCCCGGCGTGCGGCGGGAGCTGTTTGGCTACGGCCCCGCCTTGGGAAGCGATCTCAAGGTGAACGACGTCTGGCTCACCGTCATCGGCGTGCTCCGCGACGAAGGCGGTGCGTCGGCATTCGAAGGCGTGTCGATGGGGGCGACGGCGCGCGAGATCTACGTGCCGGTCACGACCGCGAGCCGAAAGTTCGACAGGCCGCCGCTCAAGGCCCCGCTCGACGAGCTCATCGTCCGCCTCACCCCCGCGGCCGATCCCCGGGCCACGGCCCGGGTCGTGCAGGATCTGGTCGGCCGGATCCACGGAAGCGCCGGAGATTTCGAGCTCATCGTGCCGGAGGCGCTCCTGGAACAAAGCCGTCGCACCCAGCGGCTGTTCAGCATCGTGATGGGATGTATCGCCGGCATTTCGCTCCTCGTCGGGGGGATCGGCATCATGAACATCATGCTCGCCACCGTGCTCGAGCGAACGCGCGAGATCGGCGTGCGACGCGCCGTTGGAGCGCGACGCCTCGACATCCGGAATCAGTTCATCATCG
>JANMVW010000200.1:0-6455 GCA_031393555.1 Acidobacteriota bacterium | reverse complement strand
TGCTGAATCCATGGCGCGGCTGAAGCCTCGACAATGGATCATGGTCGAGCCTGGCGAGTGGAGTGTGCGTGAGGAGTTTCATACAGCGGCGCTGAAGTCAGGCATTCCCTTGGACATGCGCGAGGATCGTCATTTTCTCTGCAGCCACGCCGAGTTTGCAGCCCACGCCGAAGGGCGAAAGCAACTCCGCATGGAGTTCTTCTATCGGGAAATGCGGCAGCGTCATGCCGTGCTCGTGGAGAAGGGCAAGCCCGTGGGTGGTACCTGGAACTTCGATAGCGAAAACCGCAAGAATTTTGGCAAAGAAGGGCCGCCGCGGCATCTCCCCCCGCAGCGATTCGAGCCGGACGCCATCACGCTGGATGTGATCGCCCTGGTGAACGAGCGCTTTGCCGGCCACCCGGGAGATCTCACGGCATTCGATTGGCCGGTGACCGCGGAAGAGTCGGAGCTTGCTCTGGAAGATTTTGTTGCGCATCGCCTCATTGAGTTTGGCGACTGGCAGGACGCCATGTGGACCGCTGAGCCGTGGCTTTTTCACTCTCGCCTCAGCGTCGCCATGAATCTCAAACTTATCGACCCGCGCCGGGTCATCGCTGCAGCAGAAAACGCATGGAAGGAAGGCCGCGCACCGCTCGCAGGGGTGGAAGGCTTCGTCCGGCAGATCCTCGGCTGGAGAGAGTACGTGCGAGGGATCTATTGGCGGCACATGCCCGGCTACGCGGAGCTGAATGCGCTCGGTGCCGACCAGCCATTGCCCGCGTTTTACTGGACAGGCGAGACCGACATGGCTTGCCTGCGCGATGCCCTGGGCCAGACGCTGCGCCTCGGTTATGCGCATCACATCCAGCGACTCATGGTCACGGGGCTGTATGCGCTCATGTTCGGAGTGCGTCCGCGTGAAGTCCACGAGTGGTATCTGGCCGTCTATGTCGATGCCGTGGAATGGGTCGAACTACCGAACACTCTCGGCATGTCTCAACACGCCGACGGTGGCCTGATGGCCAGCAAGCCTTACATCGCCACAGGCAAGTACATTCAGCGCATGAGCAACTACTGCTCCGGCTGCCGCTACGATCCCGCCGAAAGCACCGGTCCCACTGCTTGTCCCTTCACCACGCTTTACTGGGACTTCCTCCTGCAGCACGAACCCGCCATGCGGAAGAACCAACGAATGGCCATGCAGGTGAGGAACCTGGCGCGTCTCGATGACACCAAGCGTGAGGCGATCAGAGCCCAGGCCGCGGAGTTGCGGCGAGGCCGCAGTCGGGCTGGATGACGACGCGTTCGCGGCCGAACCAGGAGATCGCGCGCGGATCACTTCACGACAATAGAGCACCGCGTCGGGTCGGCAACGGAGAATCCCCGTCGTCCTCCGGCTCCTCCAGCTTCTTCCCGCGCTCCATCGCACGCCGGACGTCCCGCTTCAGGTCCGGCGGCCACTTCCCGTCGCGCAGGGGGACCCAGCCGACGGAAGAAGACGGCCCGAGCACGCGCCGGTCGCCGTCGGTCGTGACCGGCGCCGGCACGAACACCAGGCTCACCTTCGACACATCGAACGTACCCGCGAAGATCTTCTTGAGGATCATCGGGTTGAGGCGGGTCTGGACCGGCTTCGGGAGAAGCTCGACGAGGAGGCGCGGGAGGAGCGGCCGACGTTTACGGCCTCGAACGCGGGGATCCAGCACTCGGGCCACTCGGCGAGCAGCGGAGTGTCCGCGGGCGTCACCGATAGCTCCACTCTGAAAAACGGCAGCCAGGCGACGTCCGCGCGCCCCGATGCGGGCCACCACGGGATGGAGGCGCGGTCGACGATGGAATAAGGACGCGTCGTCAGCCCGCTCGGCGAAGGTGCAAGGAGGCGTCCGCAGTTACCGCAGAGCTGAAGCTCCGTGCGCTCGACGAGGGAGACGTCCGCTCCGCAATCGGGGCAACGGAACCCGATGACGCGCGCGCCTGCTCCGCGGATCTCCCGCGTGTCGAGCGGCGTCCAGTCGCGCGCGGTCGCCCGGTGAACTTCGTCGGCATCGGGGTAGCCCGCCACGTTTCCGAACTGGCCGTCCACCAGGAACCACCCGTCGCGCATCGGCGTCCTCGCGCGCACGTAGTGGAACGGCCGGAACACCCACCACGGGCTCGGCGCGATGAGGCTGGAGTCGAAGGAGATCGGTTCGAGGTCCGGGAGGATCAGCAACCGTTGCTTGAGCCAACGCGTCGCGAGCCGTTCGGGCTGCACCGCATCGTCCCGCCGGGCGATCGGACGGAAGGCGAAGTCCGCCGGCGTGAAGGGCCGAAGGCGCTGCTTCGCGACCCAGAGCCCGCGATCCCGGAAGTTCCAGGGCGGCTGGTATGCGGGAGCAATTTCCTCGAGCTGGAAGAAGAGGTTGCGGAACTCTTTCAAGCCGCCGCCCCGCGACCGGCCGAGCGCGTGGAACGCCAGCGTGGAGGATATGAGGACGTAAGGCGCCAACACCTTGTAATCGGCGTCGAGGGCGAAGAGGTGGCGGCGCTCTCCCTTGAGGTCGGAGACTGTGGGAACCGTCGGATCGTCACTCCGGTCGATGGGGAGCTTGCCGGCCGCTCGGTCGCGTCCTCCGCCACCAGGAAGCCGGGGCGCCCCGGATCCCTCGGCCACCAGAGCGCCGATCCGCAGTAGCCGCACAGCCGCAGGGTCTGGAGCAACCTCCACGGATTCCCGCCGCCGCACTCCGGGCACGCGGACACGATGTCGAGCCCTTCGGCCGTCTCGGGCGAGTGCGGGATGAACGTGCTCGGCATTGAGGTTCTCCGCTCGGCGGTGGCGACACCATGAGATTTCCGAGACGTCGTCTCGGAATTCACTGATTTCGGAAAGGCGCGCCGACATCCTCCTCCACGCGGCGAGCCGGGCCCGCGGCAGGAGAAGCAGGTTGGGGATTCTTGGCGAAAGGAGGCGAGTGCCAGCTGGAGCCGACGCCGTCGCAGCTATGTATTGATTTCCGGCTCCGGTGAATCGTCGGCACGAACAGCACTCTCTGGGGGATCGTCGAGCACAATCCGGGCTCGTGGCCCGAGCACGCCCTTTTGCCACTCTGGCATCGCTTCGTATGCCTCGGCGCCCTTCCGCACCGACTCCCAAAAGGCGCGGCTCTCGGCGTCATCGAGTTTCGCTTTGAACGTCGTCATCATGCCCCCCCGGTTGCAACTGTCCCCGGCCAAAATGGTTTGACCAGCCCTTCCGCGACGCGCTCCTTCTCCAAGTACGACATCGGCGTCATCTGAACGCGTGGGCTGGCACCGTCCTTCCGCCACGACGCCACCATATTGCCCACTTTCCGGTCGAGAGGCGAGCCGATTCCGAGCCGGAGCGTGAATAGATCCAGATAGCGTCGAGGCCCCACACCCACGAACGGCTGTAGAAGCACCTTCCGTTCCCTTTCCGAGTAGTCAAACGTCAGCGCGTCGTCGTGGAGGTCGAACGCTTTGCTCTTCGGATAGGGCTCCACGAAGACCACCCGGGACAATCCCGCCCCGACGATGTGCTTCGCGCAATTGTGGCAGGGAAACGTCGTCGTGAAGAGGGTCCCGCTGCGAGTCCCTCCCCCGGACCGCGCGCAGGACAATAGCGCTTCCATTTCAGCGTGAACCTCACGCCCATACTCGGTTATGTCGAGGAGGCGGCTCTTTCTTACCGCGTTCTTGGCGGACCTCAGCCGCTCTTTGTCTGTTCCGTCAACGACTCCAGCGTCGACGAGGCGACGCGCGATGTCCCGGACGATCTCTTCTCTCTGGGTGGCATTGGAATCGTGGCCTCTCTGATGATCACGCTGATCGGACGGCCCGGGCCAGTACTGTCCGCCTCCAAATCGTGGTACGTCGTTGGCGCCCACAGCCAGGACGTCACCGTCTTTGGACAGGATGACGGCACCGACCTGTCGACCAAGAGCCGCCGATCGAGAGGAAGCAGCGAACGCAAGAAACATGGCGTGTTCGTCGCTTGTCGGGGTGACACGCGGATTGCCGAAGACCAGATCCAGAAACCTGGCCAACCCGCGGTCGAGCTCGTCCGGCTGATCAACGCGAATGAACACGTCGGACAACTGAAACGCATCGCGCGCCTGTTGACCGTGCGCCAGCGGTTCCTCGTCGTCTCGTTTCATCAATTTCTTCGCCTCGTCGGACGGGATATTTTTGACGTCACAGAGGTGCCGAAGACGCTCGGCCTCAGGCGTGTAGAGTCCGATCAGGAAGAACCCGGCGCCGTATATCTGACGCATCGCCAAGACTTCCTCAGGATGTTTGAGCGACACGAGAATCTGCGCACGTCGTTCGAAGACCTGCTGCTGTGCATCCCGCCGCCTAGCCACATCCGCCGCGGCCATCAGCGCGAGCACATCGTTTCTGCCGCTACCTCGGCGGAATAGGTCTCCACCTGTCATGTGGCTCTCGATTCGGGCGCCCTCGGGCTCCTTGATGAGTCTCCAGGAACCATCCTTCGGCTCGACCTTCTCCAGGAAACCGCTCAGCCGCGTGACGTCGGCTGAGTAGCTGAATGCCTTGAGCTCGTCTTCAAGCCGAGCAATGAACGAGTTCAGGTTGACGCCGAGGGGTGCGACGAGGCCGAACACGAGTTCTGCATTGGGATGCACGAGTACAGGCGAGCGCTGGTCGGACATCAAGGTCCTCCTGAACGGGACGAACTTGGTGAGATCGTAGTCCCACACCGGTCAGGGAGAATCACCAACACTTCGCTAGCCGTTGCGAAGAGGAAACACGCGTTCAGCGCCTCTCTGCCTGCTTCCGCAGCGGGACCGCTGCGAACCCGGCCCGCATGTCGATTCTCAGGCGCTCTCCGATCGAAAACCAATTCGTTTCGTCGGTTTCTTCTGCGCCCGCATGAGCTCACGAATCGCGTCGAACACCACGCGGAACTGCGAATCGTACTTCTTCTCGAGAACGTCGAGCTTCCTGGCTAGCTCGACAGCATCGCTACGCCGTGTTCGGTGAAGGCATACGGCCGATAGCGCCGTCCTCCCCACGAACTTGAGATGCCAGTCTGGCATCTCAAGGTCTGGAACTCGTCCTCAGAGACTTGGAACATGAAATCCGCCGGGAATCGTTCCGGGTTCCGCCTCACCGCGCGGACCAGCGCGCCCGTCTCGACCCCGTAGAGTTCTGCGAGAATCGCGTTATCGATGTGCTTTGTTGGGATTACGCTTCGATTTTCCACTTGACCACCTGAAGGCTCGGGCATCGAATCCTACCTCCAACCCAAACGCGGAACGGCCACAGGTGGGCGCCAAAGGGGTTGTGCCCCCGCAACCTTGCTTGCACTTCCCCCACCATGCAGCGCTACTCCGACCTCTCGACCGACTTCATCCGCGACAGCGTTCACAACCGAATCGCCAAGAAGGTCATCGAAGACGCCAAGCTCCTCGACCAGGGCAACGGAAACGTGGATCCGGCGGAGACTTCAGCTCTCGTTCTTCCAGTTGCTCATACAGCCACTGAATCCAGCTGAGGATCGTTGTCAGCGGCAAGCCGCGACGAACTCCCGCAGCACAGGAGGCAGCGCATCCTCACGCCCCGGAGCCGGCATCGGCGCCGAGTTGTACGTGTCCCAGAAGACGACGTCCGCGTCCGCGAGCATCCCTTCCGCCGCATCCGCGAGCAGCGCCGCGAACGCTCGCCCCGTGTAGGTGGTCTCGAGCTTCACGCCCAGCTCGCGGGCGACAGCCACCGCATGGGTTGCGGCCGGTGTGACCTCGGCGTAGCCCGGCTCGTAGAACCCCTCGCGCAGCGTAAGCGCCAGGTCGCTCGGAGCGAGCGCCGGAAACGACGGCTCGTGCTTCCGCAGCAGCTCGATCGTCTCCGAGGCCAGTCGCGCGATGACCGCCTCGTTCGCGACCGTCGCCGGCGTCACGCGCACCGCCACGACGCGCGTCGCAACGCCGGCCGCCGCGAACCCCACGGCGAGCCCCACCGCCGTCCCGAGCGTCCCGCCCGCCAGGTAGACCACGTCGGGGCGAGCCTGCTCGGTCAGCTCGAGCGCGGCATCGACGAAGCCCACGGCGCCGAGCGCCGACGACCCTCCCATGGGAATCACCAGCGGCTCGCACCCGTCCCGCTTTTTCAATTCGTCCCTCAATCGCTCGGCCGCGTGCGATCCGTCGTGGCCGTCGATCGGGTGGAGCACCGTGCCCAGACCCGCATGCGCCAGCACGGTCGCCCGCGCGTAGGCCGTCGGCACCTGCGGCGTGAGAATCGCGTGCGGTTCGATGCCGAGGGCGCGGGCGTGGACCGCCGTGGCGAGGGCGTGATTCGAGCCGTAGGCGCCGAACGTGACGACTGCTTTTCTTTTTTCTTCGAGGGCTTGGCCTAGGAAGAATTCGAGTTTGCGGACTTTGTTGCCGCCGTAGGTTTGGGAGGTGAGGTCGTCGCGTTTTATGGAGAGGTGGCGGATGGAGAGGTGGGGG
>JANMVW010000187.1:0-7205 GCA_031393555.1 Acidobacteriota bacterium | reverse complement strand
CAGCCTCCGATTGCGTCGCTTCCGTCCAACCGTCTGACCCCTGAAAAGACGAGACCCCCGCGGAGTCCGCGGGGGTCTCGTGCCGTACGGCGGTTCACGCCGGCCGGAGTAGTTGGGCGGGACGTTCTACCAGTTCAGCTTCGCCTGGGCCGTGATGCGCTGGACGGGATCGCCATCGGGAACGCCGTAGATGGCGTCCGCTGCGTCGCCGGGAGACGCTTGGCCAGCGGTGAACTGGAACCCGAGGTTCTTCGAGTACTGGAAGTTGTACGTCAGGTCGATCTCGTCGCCGAGCTTGTCGGATGCGGCACCGTTCGACTCAGTCTCCGAAAACACGTGGTAGGACAGCATCACGGAGTGCTGCTCGCCGAACCAGTGCTCGTAACCGAGGTTGAAGTCGGTGATGTTGTGCTGGCCGAAGAGGTCGACCCAGTCGAGGTCGCCAAAGCGGTTGTTCGCGTGGAAGTCGCCGTAGTAAGGGACGAAACTCTCGTCCTTGGTCGTATTCGCCTTGTCACCTGATGTCATCAAGGTCCCGAGGTGCACACGGCCGTGCGTGTCGCCGGCATTGAAGTTGAATGCGAACCAGGCCTCAGCGATCCAACCGCCCAGCTTGACGCTCGGGTTCCCACCGAAGATAGGCGCCGGATCGCCTGCATCGCCGGATTGCGCTGCGACTTCGATGTTCCAGTCGAACATGTTGAGCTTGTCGCCGTTCATCATTCCGCGATTCCAGCGAGCGCCGTAAGTCATAATGCTGGAATCGGGTTTACCGACCGGGCCGACTCCGGCCAGATCCTGACCGACCAGAATGTAGCCGCCGACCGTTCCCATCGACTTGAAGTTCCAGTCGTAGGTCGCGCCGAACAGATTGCTGTCGTTCGCGGCGCCACCGTTCCCGGGGACGCTCAACCAGTAGTCGCCGTTGAGTTCGGCGAGCTTGTAGTAGAAGACATTGAGGTCGCTGCTGCCGTGCTGCCACATGCCGCGAAGCCCGTCGAACGACAGACCGCCGTAGTAGTTGTTGTCGCCCAGGAACAGCTCGGTTCCGTACGTGTTTTCCTGGCGGCCGAGGCGCATGCCGAAGTCGGAGCCACCAATCTTGGCCATCTCGATCCAACCCGTGTAGAGGTTGATTCCATTGCCGGACCAGTTGTTGTACGCGTCAAAGACTTGGTCCGGTGGGAAGTTGTATCCCCACTGAGGGGTGAGTTGGTCGCCAAAGTTGCCGAGGTACTGGAGATCGACGTGTCCGGAAACGTTTTTTGCGAAGTTACCGGTCATCCCGATCATCACGCGGTACGGCGCGATCGAGAATGAGTCGTCGTTGGGGTCTCCCGAACCGTTGTTGTCGGTCAGGTCGAGGTAGTTGTTGAGGTACTCGTAACGGGCGCGCACCTCTCCGTTGAATTCGAACTTCTTTTCGGCGTCGTCCTCGGCCAGCGCCGGAACAAACGTCATTCCGGCAAGCACGCCGGCCAGTACCGTGAACAGCACCTTCTTCATTGACAGCCTCCCAGCTGTGAGATCCGTACCGAGTCCGCGGGGCACGGTATCCGGGGACCATCCCCGGTTACGGTCGTAATCTCATGAATCTCTGTTTATTACCCCAAGTTTATGGGCTTTACGCCCACACCAAAGTAACAGCAAACAACATGCCTTGCCTCTCGAAATTTACAATTGCTTCCAACTTGTTTATTAGACAATGAGATAGAGGTCATCATACCGATAAGTAGATTGTGCCTATGGGGGTCTTCATTGGATCACGATCCATAATAATGAATCGTCCAAAGATGTGGACTATCGGGAGTGCCGCGGGGGAACGCTCACACGTAGAAAGCTGGAATCAGCAGCAGCCCAATCCCTCCGATGACCACCCAGTAGGCGGCCGCCATCGCGAGTGAAATCCTGGGAATGCCCCCGCGCGTCGTCGATACGAGTAACCAGAGACCAAGCACCAGGCCGAAGAGCAGGTAGATCGAATGCAGCCCGTTGACCAGAAGCATGAGTGAAAAGAAACGTCTCACGTTCGACGCCTCTCTTCCTTCCGCACCCGGAGTCTGGAGCGCGACCGTGGCGCGTACCGACCCCGCCGGACCCGCGGACGCGGTGGGCAGGATCGAATGCGGGAGCCAAAGCTCCCCGTCGATCACCTGAGGCTGGTCCGACGACGGGGCGCTGGCGGGCGGACGCGCGGTCGTGACCGCAGCCGCTGGGGCCGCAGCAAGGGCGGCCGCCTGGCTCTGGAACTCCCGCACGTAGGCGATCGCATCGAGAAGGCTCGCATCGCTGAGCGCCGGGTTTCCGCCGCGCGCCGGCATCGCCAAGTGCAACTTGCTCTCGGGATCGAACGGCTGGCGGCCGGCTTTCACAAAAGCCAGCGCCTGTGCGTCGGTCTTGCCCTTGAGGTAGATGCTGTCCCTGAGGTTTTGCCCCTGCCCCTTGACTCCGGAGCCGTCCGGCGCATGACAGGCGGCGCACGTTCCGAGAAAGATCCGTTTTCCCTGCGCGGCGTCGCCAATGTGCGTCACGGCCGGCCCCGGCGCGCCGTGAGCCGTCGGCGATGGCGCCTCCGTCCGCTTGGGTAGAAATCCAGCGCGGAGGCTCGTCGAGGGGAATTCGATCGCGCGCACTGTGAGCACTGCCGTGCCGGCAAGCAACGAAACAGCGAGTAACGGGCGCGCCCAACGGAGTCTCCCGGCAAAGGCGAACCGAAGGGCTCCCGCCGCGGCAACACAAGCGACGATGAGGGCCATCGCGGTGGCTAGACCCATCCTGCGGTCAAGGAGCTTCGGAGCCCAAGTGAACGCGCCGGGATCGTTGACGCGCAGGAGCGCGTATCCCGTGAGGATGGCCCCGAACAAGATCACCGCGGAGGCCAGGAACAGCGCGAAACCGATCGGGCCAGGACCGGTCAACCGGGTCACCTGAATCTTGGTCTCGTCGTTCGGTGTGTCGTTCATCGGGCGGCCTCTTGACTTGGAAGCGTGGTGGCGTGGAGGGTTCCTTTACGAGCGCGAGCCAGGATGACCTCCCAGGATAGCTTCTCCCCGCCACGTTCAGCGACGAACGCGTCGGCGTCGGCGGCGGATTTGAACGCCGCGATCCCCGATCCCATCGGTGTCGTCAGTTCTTGAGTCTGGGAAAACGTCGCGGTGCTCGCGTCCGTCCATGCCGCGGTCGGCCGGTCATGAACCCACTGGCCACGAAGCGTCGACGCCGAGGCGCTCGCCTCCCAGAGGGCGAGGCATCCGATGTCGTCGAACTTCAACGTACGCCGTTCGGCCCCGTCATCCGCCAAGGTGGCTGCCGCATAGCGAGGCTCGGCGATCGCCATCCCGCAGCGATCGCACACGTCGATCCCGAGACGGAGTTCCGGTGGCCCGTCCGGCGCGGAGTCCCCGCACGCCGACACACAAGCGAGCGCGAGCATCGAGGCCGCGGCAACGAGCCGTCGCCTCACGGCCGACTCGTTCGGGCGAACACCGCGGCTGCGGCGGAAAGCGGCAACGCGATCCAGGCGCCCAAGGCCCCGGCGAAGACCCACGGCAGCCCTTTTCCGTAAGTCGACGTCGCGTACATGCCGGCAGGCCCCAGCATGTCGAGGGTCGGATTCAAGCGAGCCAGCACCGCGAGTTTGAACACCTGAAGCGGGTTCGCCAGGGCGATGTGCAGCAGCCTCGGCGCCCCGAGTTTGAATACGAGGCTTCCCCCCATCAACCCGAGATCGGTGAGCAATACGAACGTCAGCCACAGAGCGACCGAAACGCCAGCCGCCACCGAAGCCCGTGGCGCCAGGGACGACACCAGCAGGCCGACGGCTAGCATCGCCAGCGCGAGCACCATGGAGAGCGCGACCAAGGTCCCGAAGCTGCCCACGTCTCCACGGGCGCCCGCAATCGCCAGCGCCGCTGCGCTGACGCCAAAGCCGCCGGCCAACGCAGCCGCGAGCGCGATCGCAAGGCCGAGGAACTTTCCGAAGAGCAACTCGCCGCGATCGAGCGGCTGAGCAAGCAGGTAAGCGAGGGTGCCCCGCTCTCGTTCGGCGGCGATGCTCGCCGCCCCCACGTTCAGGGCCATCAGCGGAACGATGAGCGCGACGAGATTGACCAGAACCGCTGCGGTACGCCCATAACCGACTTGGCCGTAGGCCGCTGCTCCGAGCGACGACAGAAATGACAGCGCTACAGAAAGAACGGTGAAGATCCCGGCGTACAGCAGAAACCACCGGTTGCGGACAGCGTCGCGCAGTTCCTTCACGGCAACGATGGCGACGTTTCTCGGATCGCTCACGCGAGATCCTCCAAAGCGTCGGCATCCGCCTCCGCGACATCCTCGGGTCGCGCGTGTCGTGCGACTTTTCCGCGCTCGAGCACGAGCACGCGGTCGGCAAGACGGAGCACGTCGTCGCGGCGGTGCGATGTAAACACGATCGTCTTCCCGGCTTCCTTGAGGCGCGCCAACACGCTCAGCAGGCCTTCCCGTCCGTTCGCGTCGAGGTTCGACGTGATCTCGTCGAGCACCAGGAGCGGCGGGTCCGAAAGCAACGCCGCTGCGAGCGCGAGCCGCTGCTTCATCCCTCCCGAAAGCGATCCGATCGGCTTGGCGCCGTGCGCCGAGAGCCCGACCTCGGCGAGCGCGGCGTCCACGCGCTCGGGGGCCACACGCTTGAGCTTCGCGAGGAACGCAAGGATCTCTCGACCGCTCCATTCCGGGTAAAACGCGAGTTCCTGCGGGACGTACCCGAGCCGGCCGCGCGCGGCTTTGGCCGCGGTGAGCGCGTCGTGGCCGTCGATGCGGATCGCGCCGGTGAAGCGCAACAGGCCGAGAAGGCACTTGAGAAGCGTGCTCTTGCCCGCGCCGTTGGGCCCCCACAGGGCGACCGCCTCCCCGGGGGCCACCTCGAACGAGACTTCGTCAACGGCGGTGAATTTCCCGAAACGCTTCGTCAACGCCACGACCGCGAGCATGGGATGCGCGGACGCCGCATTCACGATCGCACGCACCGGAGGGCACGCGAGCGCCGAGTCGGGCGGCGGCACTCGTTCTGACCGCGCCAGGGCCGCCGCCGAACCGAACACCAGGAGGAGCGCGACGGACATGGCCGCGAACGGCGCACGGATCGGTGGCTGCCCCGCCAGCGCCCGCGGCGGAAGCGGTTGCATCAAGGGGGCGGTGTCCGTCAGCTTCGGCCGAGCCTTCACGACGGGGAAAGCGCGCACCGCAAGATCGACCGCCTGCTGCACGGGGCTGAACTGGAAAAGACGCAGCTCGGGATGCCGGTCCATCAGATTCTCGAACAGGCTTTCGGATCGATACGGCAGATCCCCGAGGCCGTCTCCACCGAGGTCGTAGCCGCGATAGTCGCTCCAGTAGTTTCCCCGGCCCGCAACCGTGAACTCGTTGCCGTGGAAGTCTCCCGGCCCGATGACGCCGACCTGTTCCAGGTTGTCGACGAACGAATTCGACGACACATCGTTTCGCTTCACCGCGGGGAGAAACGCGATTCCGATGTCGTTGTACGCGAGGAGATTGAGCCGGATGATGCAGCGCGACTCGATCGAGTTCGGTGAGTTGTCGACGTAGATCCCGATGCGGTTTCCCGCGAACTCGTTGCCTTCCGCGACGAGGGCGTCGTTGTCCTTGAGGCCGAGTCCGAAGCCGCTCGGCCCGCGACAGGAGACGATGTGATTATGGCGGAACTCGGAGCGATTCGAGTACATCAGAAAGGCGCCCACGGAATTCCCTTCCAGCCGGTTGTCCTCCATGATGGTCGCGTCGGCGTACATCAGGTGCAACCCGTACCGGCTGTCGCGGACGTCGTTTCGCAGCACCTTGGTCCGCTGCGAGAACCAGACCACGACGTCGCGGGTGTGGCGCACCCGATTCCCCTCGATTAAACCGTCGTTGCAATACCAGAGGCGAATCGAGTCGCCCCGCCGGGTCACGTCGAAGTCCTTGCCGGTGACCTGGTTGTTTCGCACGACGATGCGGTTCGCCTGGCGCGCGTACACTCCGAACAACACGTCCGTCAGCGTCACGTTTTCGACGGTGACGTCGTCCGCCATGACGAGGATGCCGGAGTTCTCTTTGTCGAGGCTCACTCCGGTGCCGCGTACGATGAGACCCCGAACCGCAGCGTGCGCAGCCGTGATCTTCACGACGTCGCCGTCCCCGGATCCTTCGAGAATCGCGCCGGGCTCGCCCTCCAAAGTCACCGACTTGTCGAGAACGAACGGTCCGCGATGAACGCCCGACGGCACGCGAATCGTGGCACCCGGCTCTGCCGCGTGAATCGCGGCCTGCAGATCGAAACGCGCTTCGGCGCGCGCATCCGCGGAGACGCCGGCCAGCAGAAAGACGGTGACGAGAATCGACACCGCGCTGCGGTGTGCGGCATCGACGAGCGGCTTATAGGCGCGTCGGTGGAGCCAGAGACCGGTGAGGATCAACGCCGACGCGACGAACGCGAGGATTAGCCCCACATCGGGAATCGCGACCGTACTGAATTGGCCGACGTATCCGGTGCCGAGCACGGGCGGAGTGAACGGCTTGATCGAAGACGACAGCGGAGCGTGCGGATCGAGATTGCGTCCGAAATGAGCGAGCCAGAGATGGAGGTCGATGAGGAACCCGGCGGGGAACAAGAGTGCGGGGAGCGCAAGCCACGCCGCCCGACGGTTGTGAATGAAGATCGCGCCGAGAACCAGCAGCGAGACGGCAACGACCGCCATGATTGACAATTCACGCTCGAGCTTCGCAGCGTCGTCGAGCTTGCGCATGCCGATGTAATGGTTCAACCCGTCGATCTCGGCGACGTCCCCTTCCAATCGATTCAAATACGCGTGCACCGTCAACCCCTTAGGGTATTGCGGCGCGTGGAGGATCATCCGCCAGTAGGGCTGGAACAACGAAACGAGGAGGAGCACCGCGGCCGCGGCCAGAAACGACGACGGCAGGACGTAGCGTGCGCGATGTGCGCGCAGCTCGGCATCAGGAATCCGAGGTCCGACGATGGACTCGAATGTTGCCTTGGTCACGGTGCTCCCCCCTCATGGGACGTCGATTCAGGGTTTCACGAGGAAGATACCGGTCATTTCCAGGTGCAACGCCGAACAGAACTCGGTGCAGTAGTACGGATAGGTCCCGGAACGATCCGCCACGAACTCGACGGTCTCGGTCTCCCCCGGCTCCAGACTCAGGTT
>JANMVW010000165.1:0-4452 GCA_031393555.1 Acidobacteriota bacterium | reverse complement strand
AGGTTGTCCATGGCGAGCGTGTGCGCGTAACCGCGCTTTCCCGCGAGGCGCGTGAGGTAGCCGTGGTGCGGCGCGAAGATCTCACCGGGGATCGTCTGGAGGCGGGCGACGAGTTTCTCGCCCGCGGCGCGGTCTGCCGGGGCGGGGATGTGTTTCCTGGGGTCGTAGGCCAAAAACACGAGTTGGGCCAGGATCGCCAACTCAGCGGCCAACGCTATGTGGCGCCAAACGACCGCTTTTTCTCGTGCTTGCGCCCGTAACTGGAGCTCGTGAAGTCCCAGCGCAGCGAGAAGGGCCACCACGGCGAACGCCGGGAGGAGGTTGTTGACCTCCGCGCCCACCATATTGCGCACCGACCACGAGCTTCCGATCATCCCGGCCGCGAGCAGCGGGAAGAAAATCCGCGCGCGCGCGCCGGGGCCTCGTAGGCGCATGGCGACGTAGAAGCCTGCGAGGGCTGTCGCCAAAGGCAGCGCCGGGAGCAAGTCGACCGTGAAAAACGCAGCCGACCCGCCGTCGATCCGGGGATGCCGGGACGGCAAGGTGACGCAGTAGTAATGGAACCACCCGGCGCTGGACCGGTCGAGAAGAAAACTGACGCCACCCATCCCGAGGGCCAGGGTGCCCGCGAACCAGGGCGCACGCCGGAGCTCGGCCACAACGCAGTACAGCAGGAGCGGCGCGACGATGACGAGCGCCGACTGCTTGGTCAGGAACGCGGCGGAAAGCAGCGCGCCCGCGGCGGCGGCGCCCCAGGCCGAACGGGAGACCCGGAGCACGAAGACCCCGGCGAGCAACAGCATCAAATAGAACGAGTCGAGCCTTGCGATGTCGAACCAGCCGCCGACCCGGTCATAGGTCGCCGCGAACAGGCCCACGGCGACCGCCCCGGCGAGCACCGAGCCCGACTCGCGCCGGACGATCTGGAAGAGCAGCACGAAAACGCCGATCGAGGAGACAAACGAGAGGAGTCTCAAGGGAAGAAACCCGGGGCCGAGCACGAAGGCGAAAACCGCCGCGGCCTCGTAGTAGAGGGGAGGGTAGAGAAACGACACGAACTCGATCGAAGGCTTGGCGTAGACCGGCAAGCCCGAAAGCACGCGCCGCACGTGGTCGACCATTCCCCCTTCCATCCACTCCAGCTCGAATGGGTAGCCCATCCGGGAGAATGCGACGAAGAGGTAGGCCAAAACGTAGGCGCCGCCGGCGCCGATCAAGAGGGTGGCGGCGAGTGCCCGCGCTCGATCCCGTCGCGGCGAGCTCACGCGGCGCCGCTCAGTTTTCGTGAGCCGGTTTCTCGTGGGGGAGGGTGTCGCCCGGGAGAGCTTCCTCCGGAGGCGGCTGAGGGCCCAACTGGATTCCCGCGAGATCCGGATCCTCGCCGCCGGGGAGGGCGTCTGGGTCGGCGGGACGATCCTTCGCTTCCAGCCGGCGCGCCTGCTTTTCTTTTTGTTTCTCGCGGCGGGCCAATTCCTTTTGGCGCTTCGCGAAGGGTCCTCGGGATGTGGCCATGGCTCGGATCCTCGGGTGGGCGGCGTCGCGGCCCGCAGCAGGGAGCCTACAGACTAGCATCCCGGCCTCGTCGCCCCCAATTCTCCCGTCAGTTCGGCGCGACGTAGGCGGCGCCGAGCTCCATGTCGGAAAACTGCAGGGAGGTCGCGCCGCTGAAATCGACGTTCCGGGGCAGGACGGTCTCCCAGAGCGCGGCGGTGAGCACGGCGCCCCGTGCCAGGCGCTCGACGAGCACCGGCCGCATGGCCTGGCACCCTTCGGCGGCCGGCTTTCGCCGCGCATTTTGGGCGCTCCCTGGCGTCTGCAGCTTGGTCACGGCGTGGCGCCGGTCCAACGCGGAGACCACCGCCACGCTGCGCAGGCTGTCGTGGAGCACGGCCATCACGAGCTCGGCGGGGCGACGGGGATCGGCCTTCCAGGCACGAAGCCAGAGAGTCTTGTTCTTGCGCGCCGCCGCCAACACATCGCTCGCTAGGCCGGGCTCGAGCGCGTTCACGCAGTCGCTTTCGAAGTAGACGTGGATGCCCCCTTCTCCCCGGGCGAATCCGTTGAAATCCGAGGTGGCGTGATAGGGCATCGAGGCGTCACCCGAATAATGCGCCATCACTCCGAGGTTGTAGAGGCCCAGGTAGACCCGGCGCGCGTCCCCCTCGGCCGTGGCGCCGCGCAGGTAATCGCCCTTCGGAGCGCGTACGTCTTTCAACTGGTCGCGCGCCAACTGGAGGAACTGCGCGACGCGCCGGTCGACGGTTCCGTCCGGCGCCGTTCCTCCGGCGGGGGCGTCGAGGTGGAGATAGTGCGTCGGCGCTTCAACCGTGCCTCGCGCGCCATCGTTGTGCCTGAAGCTCGCGTCCGGAAGGAACGCGTAGACTCCAAGCTCGAACCGATGACGTGCGAAGAGCGGCCCCCAGGTCTCGGGCAGATCGTCTTGGACGATCAGCGCCGCGGTCTCGGCGACCACGCGGTGGCCTAAGGGGCCCCAGCCGAACGCGGCAGGAGAAGCCGTCGCGACGAGCAGGGCGACGAGAGCTTTCTTCATGGCTCGTCGTACCGCTTTCGCATCTCTCTCTCCAGGGTGGCCACGGCAAGCCTGCGCGACAGAAGGCGGCGCATCACAAACGACGCGATGCGGTTACCCCGGCCGGTGATGACGAGCGGACGGCGGCCGAGTGCCGCGAGCGCTTCGCGGGCGACCTCCGCCGGGTCTTGCGGCTTGGGAGCCAAGCGGGATGTTGCCCGAAGCGGTGTGGCGCGTTCGTAGCCCGGGGTGAGCGTTGCCCCGGCGCAGCAGGCCAAGACATCGACGCCCCGCTCTTTGAGCTCGCTCCACAGCCCTTCGGCCAGCACCAGGTTGAACGCCTTCGTGGCCCCGTAAGACGCGACGAACGGCGTTCCTTGGAACGCGGTGAGGGACGACATCAACACGATGCCACCGCGGCCGCGTTGGGCCATGCGGCCTCCGAGCGCGTGGGCGAGGAGCACCGGTCCGCGCGCGTTCACCGCAACGCCGCGCAGATGGGTCTCGACCGGGGTGTCGAGGAACCGTCCCACCGAGGAGGCGGCGGCGTTGTAGACGAGGAGGCCTATCTCCAGGCCGCGACACCCTTCGAGGATCGCGTCGGCCGCCCCCTCGTCTCCCAGGTCGCAAGGCAAGGTGCGAACGTCGACCCCGTGCGCCGAGCGCAGCTCGTCGGCCAGCGCTTCGAGGGGGTGGGCGCGCCTCGCCACGAGGACGAGGTGAAAGCCGGCTTCAGCCAGAGCACGCGCGAAGGCCGCGCCGATCCCCTCGGACGCACCGGCGACCAGAGCGACGGGACCGTAACGTTGCGCCCATGCGGCGCCCTGCCGATTGCGCATGACGCGCGAGTATACGGGGCCCCCGGGCTTCGGCGCCTCCTGCATGAAGTTGTCCGCTTTCAACCCGTCTCGCGACTGCTTTGGTCCAGAATGTGGGAGCGCCGCCGTCGGTCGAAATTACAAACTAGAGGTTCTCATGCGCGAGGAGCCCTCCATGCCGACCAAGGTCGTCGACGGAAACGAAGCGGTAGCAAGCGTGGCCTATCGAGCGAGCGAGGTGATCGCGATCTACCCGATCACGCCGTCGTCGACGATGGGTGAGCTCTCCGATGAGTGGGCCGCCCAAAAGATCCCCAACCTGTGGGGGGCCGTCCCGGACATCATCGAGATGCAGTCGGAGGGGGGAGCCGCGGGGACGATCCACGGGGCGATCCAGGCCGGGGCGCTCGGCACGACCTTCACCGCCTCCCAGGGTCTCCTGCTGATGATCCCGAACATGTACAAGATTGCGGGTGAGTTGACGCCGTTCGTCATGCACGTCGCCGCCCGCACGGTCGCCACCCATGCGCTGTCGATTTTCGGCGACCACAGCGATGTCATGGCCTGCCGGCCGACCGGGTTCGCGATGCTGTCCTCGAACTCGCCGCAGGAGGCTCACGACCTGGCCGCGGTGGCCCATGCCGCCACGCTGCGCGGGCGCATCCCGTTTCTCCACTTCTTCGATGGATTCAGAACCAGTCACGAGCTCCAGAAAGTGCGCCACCTTTCGGACGAGGACCTGATGGCCTTGTTCGGCCTGGGGCTCGTCCGCGAGCACCTGAAGCGCGGCTTGACCCCGGATCGCCCGAGCTTGCGCGGCACGGCGCAAAACCCCGACGTGTTCTTCCAGGCGCGCGAGGCAGCCAATCCCTTCTACGAGGCCCTCCCGGGCCACGTCCAGGCCGCGATGGACGCGCTGTTCGAGCGCACCGGCCGCCGCTACCACCTGTTCGACTACGCGGGCGCCCCGGACGCGGATCGCGTGATCGTGCTGATGGGCTCGGGGGCCGAAACGGCCCAAGAGACCGTCGACCACCTGAACGCTCGCGGCGAGAAAGTCGGCGTCCTCAAGATCCGCCTCTTCCGGCCTTTCCGCATCGCCGA
>JANMVW010000154.1:0-16455 GCA_031393555.1 Acidobacteriota bacterium | reverse complement strand
CTTGTGGTTCGGCATCGGCGACCACCGCGCGCTCGTCCCTTATGCCTGGTTCTCGTTGTTCAGCAGCGTGACGGCGTTCTTGCTGTTTCTCGTCCCCGCGACGAGGAGGAACTTCACGACGCTCAACCTCGGCTGCGTGTTGATCTGGGCGGGCTGTTACATCGAGAAAGGCATGGGCCTCGTCATCCCCGGGATGACCCCCGACACCTTGGGCGAGATCTACGAGTACCGGCCCACCCTCAACGAGTGGTGCATCGCGGCGGGAATCTTCAGCGTCGGATTCCTCCTGTTCACCTTCCTCGTGAAGATCGCCGTCCCCATCTACTACGGGACGTTCCGCGGGAAGCCCGCAGATCCGGAACCGCGCTCGGCATAGAGGGCTAACATGGGGCTCCCCGATCCCGGAGGCCCCGCATGCCGCTCAACGCTCTCGTTCTCGCCGCGGTCTTGTCCGCCGAACCGAAGCGCCCGGTTTCCCCCGAGGCCATCTACGGACTCAAAGAACTTACGGCGCTCGAGCTCTCGCCGGACGGGAAAACGCTCGCTTACACGATCCTGCGCGCTGACAAAAAAGAGAACGCCTTCCGCGTCGAGCTCTGGCTTTCGGGGGCCGACGGGCAAAACGCGCGGCGCGTCTGCCGCCCGGCGGACGATTGCACCAACCCGAAGTTCTCACCCGACGGGAAGCGCTTCGCCTACCTCTCGGATGCCACGGAAGGAACGCAGCTCTGGGTGGCCCGAGTCGGCGAAGGCCGAGGCCGCGCGATCACCGACTCCGACGAGCCCATCGGCGAGTTCGATTGGTCTCCCGACGGGAGCAAACTCGTGTTCGCGAAGGCCGACCCCAGTCCGCGGAAAACCCCCGACGCTCCTTGGGTGATCACCGGCTCGCAGATCCAGCGCGACGGCGAGGGGTTTAACGACGGACGTCACACGCACCTATGGATTGTGGCCGCCTCCGGCGGAACACCGGCCCCGCTGACGGTGGGTCCCTACGACGATGGAACGCCGGCTTGGTCGCCGAAGGGCGACTGGATCGCCTTCGTGTCCAACCGCAACCCCGATCCCGACGGGACCGACGACACCGATATCTGGCTCGTCGGCGCAATCGGCGGCTCGCCCCGGCGGCTTTCGGCCAACCCCGGCCCCGACGCCGAACCGGTCTGGTCGCACTCCGGAGATCGCGTCGCCTTCGTGGGCAGCCGAGCTGCGAACGACTACTACGTCACGACCCACGTGCTCGTGGCGCCGGTCGAAGGGGGCGCCGCCTGCGACCTCACCGCCGCTCTCGATAACTGGGTCTCGTCGGACAACTTCGTGGCCGGCAGTTCGGTGCAGGCCCGGATCCTGTGGTCGGCGGACGATTCGACCCTCGTCGTACCCTTCGACCGCCGGGGCGCGAACTGGGTCGCCGCGATCCCGAGCGGCGGCGGCGACGCGACGGAGCTGCTCGGCGGGGCGCGTGTCTACGGACTGGTACGACTTGCGACGGCAACCTCCCGCATTTACTACGTGCGCTCGACACCCACGACACTCGCCGAATTGTGGACCGCCGATGCCGACGGAACCGGGGCGCGCAAGCTCTTCGGCATGAACGACGCCGCGCTGGGCGGGATGACGCTCGTATTCCCCGAAAAGCTCCAGACGACAAACGGCGCCGGCGACACGATCGACGCGTGGCTCTACCCGCCCGTCGACTTCGATCCGGAAAAGACCTACCCGATGATCCTCTACATTCACGGCGGACCGCAGGAGTACGACGGCGAGTACTTCGACACCGGGCTCGAAAACCAGCTCTTTCCCGCAAAGGGCTGGGCGGTGCTGCGCGTCAACTATCGCGGCGGCACGTCGTATGGCGAGGCGTTCTCTCGTGCGGTGCGGGCGGATTGGCACACACGCGAGCACGAAGATCTGATGGCGGCGGTGGACGCGGCCCTCGCGAAACACCGATGGCTCGACCCGAAGCGCCTCGGCCTGGGAGGCTGGTCGTACGGCGGGATCCTGACGGTCTGGGCCGTCGGTCACACCGACCGTTTCAAGGCCGGCGCTCCCGAGCGCTTCGACGTGGACTACCTGTCCGCCTTCGGCACCGACCAGTGGCACGCGCAGTACGTTACCGAACTCGGCACGCCGTGGGAGAACGCGGCGCGCTATCGCGAGCTGTCGCCCGGCGTTGCCATCGCGAGCATCAAGACCCCTCTGCTTTTGATCGCCAACGAGGACGACGGGAACTGCCCCCCCACGCAGGCGATGCAGCTCTATCAACGATTGAAGCTGATGAAAGTGCCGGCCGAACTCGTGATCTACCCCGACGAGCCGCACACCATGTCGCTGCCGTCGCACTACGTCGACCGGCTCGAACGCCTCGTCGCATGGTTCGGCCGCTACCTCTGATTGGATAAATAGGGGACAGTCCCCTATTTCTTCTAAAGCTTCGCAGTCTTAAGCTTTAGAAGAAAAAGGGGACTGTCCCCTATTTATCCAATCAGAGCTTGGCGACGGCGGTCTTGCGACGGAGCTGGAGCACGACGGCGTCGGGGTCCACGAGCACGCGATCGGGGTCGAAGTCGCAGCGGAGGGTCACGGCCTTCGTTTCGCCGGCGGCAAGCGTGAGTTCCGCGCGCGCGTCCTTGTAGTCGGCCTTGGCCACGCCCTTGTCGTCGAAGCGCTCCCCCTTCGCGGCAGCGATCGTAATCGGCATCGTGGCCTTTCCCTTGTTCGTGACCTGGACGGCTACCTCGAACGCGCCTGCGGTCCCCGTCTTTTTCGCGTCCGCGAGCGTGTACTCGGGGACGACGACTTCATGGAACCACTGTTTGACGAACGCGTCGTAAGCGACGGGGTCGGGCGCGTACGGCCTCAGGAACTCCGTCAGATCTTGGAGCACCGGATGGTCGGGACTATCGTCGTAGGCCGTCTGGAAATCACGCAGGCCGCGCATCAGGTTGTCGCGCCCCATCTCGTGGAGGAGCATCCACACGACCCAGCCCATCTTGTCGTAGGTGACGGTCGTGTCGCCGGGCTTGGTGCCGTCGATCTTCACCATCGGCTTTTCGGAGTCGACCTGCCGAGAGTCGCCGTAGTTCTCCTCGATCCTCTTGCAGAACTCGATGCGCTCCGATAGCCCCTTCACCTGCTCGATGAGGAGAATCGTCGAGAAGTGCGACATCCCTTCCGAAAGGAGATTGCCGCCGGGGCCTTTACCGGGGAGGAGCATGTTCCCCCACCATTGATGCGCGGCCTCGTGCGCCGCGACGGTGAATGGGGCATTCCCGGTTTTTTCCTGGCGCGTGAGGAACCCGATCCCCTCGGAGAACGTGATGTCGGTCGGGAACCCCTGGGCGTAGGTCGCCATCGAGGGGAACTCCGAGAGCTTGAGCTCCTTCCAGGGATACTCGCGGAACCACTCCGAGTAGTACTTTCGCGCGCCGTTCAACGCGAGCGTCAACTCGTCGATGTTGTAGGTGTGGGCGGGGTGATAGTAAATCGCGGTCCCCTCACCCTTGCGCTCGGCCCACTTGCCGGCGACGACGTTGAACATGCGCACCTTGCGGTCGGTCTTCCAGACCGCGGTACGCACGCCCGCCTCGACTTTTTCCGATTCGAGCACGCCGATCGAGTTATAGCGGTACGCGGCCGGACCCGACACCTCGACTCGCGCCGTAAACGCCGAGCCGCTCCCGAACGCGGCCTCCGTGCGGCCGACGTAGAAGTCGTCCGGGTAGACCCTCGACTCGTAACGGTTCTTGTCGTCCTCGATCCCAATCTCTTCGTCGTAGCCGACCTCGGGGACGAACGACGGGCCGAATGCGGTCAGGACGACTCCGGAGGGCAGGATGAACTCCCCTGCGCCGCCTCCGTTCTTGCTGATCCCCTTCGGCAGGTTCCCCGCAAACGTAAATCCGACGACGACCGCCTCTCCGAAGGCCATGGGCGCTTCCGGCGTGAACGCGAAAAGCGACGTCCTGTTCTCCGGCTTGTACTCCTTGCCGTTGAGCGTCCACTTCGTCTCTCCCCAGTGAAATCCGCCGGTCAACGCGAACCGCTTGAGCGGGGCGGCGTGAGGGTTGGACAGCGTGAACCGCCCCGAGGTTTCGAAGTGACTCTTTTCCGGATCGAGCTTGAGCTTGATGTCCACGTCGACGATCTCGGGCTGCGGGGCGTCCTTCCAGGTCGCGAGGTTCTGCTTCCAGTAATCGTGAGCCTTTTTCTTCGCGGCGTCCGACCCCTCGCCGCGGGCGATCATCACCCCCAAGCTCGAGCCGAGCACGATGGGAACGAGGGCGAACGGCGCCAGCCGAAGCGCCGTGCCCCATAACGCCTTGGGACGCAGGCGGTGGATGATGCGGACCGGGTCGGCGTCGCGACGACCGTGAAACCGGACGGCGACGACGATGAAAAACGCCGTGAGCGAGAGCACGAGCAAGCGGTTCATGACGAGCGCCGAACGGTCCATCTGGAACGGCCCCATATCGCTCCAGCGCAGGGCGCTCCAGAGGTTCCAGTTGATCACCCAGCTCATGTACCCCTTGAACTGCGCCCAGCCCGAAATCGACAGCGCCAGAAGACCGATGCCGTAGGTCGCATAGCGGTTGCGGGTGATCGCGACGACCGCCGTGACGAAACAGGTCCAGACGAGAAACGTCGGGACCAAGAGCAGGCCCCAGGTGATGAGGAACGGCATCAGCGACAGGGAGACCTTGCCCTGGACCAGGATCACGATGGCCGATCCGATGAAGCACGCGACGAGCACCGCGGCGCCCACGATCGCGTTGGCGACGGACTTGCCGAACAGGATCGAGACCGTCCGAACCGGCGTGGCGTCGTAGATCGCGGCGAGCCCCGTGTTCTTCTCCCTCTGGTGAGATTCCACCGTGTAGAACAGGAGGAGGAACGATACGAGGAGCGACAGCGTGTTCATCATCCGGACGGCGATGCTCCCCGGCGTCGCGAGCACGAAGGTGCCAAACGGCCCGAGCGTCGTCGAGCCGTCCCCCAGGGTTTGGATGAGGATGAGCGGAACGAACAGGTAGAGCCCCGCCGAGCTGCGCAGCTCGCGCAATTCGACGCCCGCGACGCACGTCACGCCCTGCCAGAATCCGGGAGCCCGGCCGCGCATCCGCAGCTCGCCCAGCGGCTGGCCGGAAACGACGGCCGTGAGCGGGGCGGGGGCGGCCGCGGCGGTCGCCCCCACCGCGGCGAGCCGTTGCTTCGCCGCGGTCGAAACCTCGCCCCGCATCGTGCGGGCGAAGTGACCCTCCGCAAGACCCAGGATGACAACGCCCAATCCGAGGAGCGCCGCGCGGCTGCCGAGAAACAGCGCGTCGAAGGGGATCGACGCCTTGTTGTAGAAATCGACGCCGCGGTCGAGCTTGAGGTGAGTCTCGTTGAGCCATCGGAACCCGGCGGGGTCAACGGCCATCAACACCTTGTTCCACACCGGGGGCAGCCAGGTGGGAGACCAATCCCACAGGAAGAAACCGCACACCAAGAGCATCACGACCGGCAGCACGAAGACCAAGATCGGCTTCCGCCATCTGAGGCCGACGGCGAATGACGTCAACGCGGTGAACGTCATCGCCGGCATCCCGAACGCGATGGCCGGCACGACGTAAGCCGCGATCGAAAACGGCCCACGGATCTCGTCGGCCTTGGCGTTGGGGAGGAGGTGATAGCAAAACATGGAGAACAACTGCTGGATCGCCAGCACGCCCGCGAAAACCGCCAGCACAGCCAGGAGCTTCCCCCACACGTACTCGTGCGGCGTCAGCGGCGTTGCGTGGAGGATCTCGCCCACCTTCCGCTCGTCGTCCTGAATGACCGCCATCCCCGCGGCGACGGCGACGAAGAACGTGTAGAAGAGGAACACCGTGACGCAGACCGTCATGCCGATCGCAAACTCCGAGGTGATCCACGCTTTCGATCCGCCCACCGACGCATCACCGCTTTGAATGCGCGCAGCGCCCGAGGACAGCCCCCACACCATGAACCCCATGATCAGGACGAGGATCCAGGTCATCGGCCGCTTGACGTGGAGGACCAAATCGGTTTTGAACACGAGGAACAACCGGCGGAAGCTCATGAGGCAACTTCATGAAGGACGTCGCCGAGCATCAAGACGAAATAGGCGTCTTCGAGGTTGGGCTCGACCGCAACAAACCCAGGGGGCGGCGCGCCGCCGGCCTCGTAGACCCTCACCTGATTCCGTCCCTCGACGAGAATGGACTGCGTCACGCGCCGGGTGGAGAGGATCTCGTCGAGCTGCAGGGGCGTGTCGGCGGTGCCTTGATAGATCCTCCCCTTGATCAGCGCACGCGCCTCGGCCGGCGTGGTGAGCGCGACCACGCGGCCGCCCCGGATCACCGCGAAGCGCGAGCAAAGCACCGAGACGTCCTCCACGATGTGCGTCGAGAGGATGACGATCCGGTCCGCCGCCAACTCGGCGAGGAGGCGGTAGAAACGGAAGCGCTCTTCCGGATCGAGGCCGGCTGTCGGCTCGTCCACGATGATCAGGCGCGGGTTCCCTGCGATCGCCTGGGCGAGGCCTAACCGCTGCCTCATGCCGCCGGAGTACGCCTTGACCTTGCGCTTGGCGGCGTCCTTGAGGTTGACGCGCTCGAGCAGCCCGGCGACCAAGGCCTTCATGCCCAAGGGCGACTCGACGCCCTTCAACTCGAGCAGATGGGTCAGCATCGCTTCGCCGGTGAGGTGCGGATAGAAGCCGAATTCTTGCGGGAGGTAACCCAGCCGCGCCCAGACCTTCTCGGGTTTTTCCGTAACGTCCTCGCCGTCGAGCACGACGCGTCCCGAGGTCGGCTCGAGCAGTCCCGCGACGATCCTCATGAGCGTCGTCTTCCCTGCCCCGTTCGGTCCGAGGAGGCCGAACATCCCCTGCGGCATCTGCAGGGTGACGCCCTGGAGAGCCGCCACCGGGCCGGGGTAGACCTTCACGAGATCGTTCAGCTCGAGCATTCCTGTCTCCTTAAAGAGGGCCGCCGGGTAGAATCGCCGCGTGGACCTCGCTATTCATACGCAGGGACTGCGCCGAGAGTTCGGAACTTTCGTCGCTGTCGACGGAATCGACCTCGCGGTCCCTCGCGGCTCGCTCTACGGCTTCGTCGGCCCCAACGGCGCCGGCAAGTCGACGACCATCAAGTGCCTCACGGGGCTGCTGGCGCCGACCTCGGGCTCCATGTCGTTGCTCGGCCTCGACCCCGTGAAAGAACCGGTGACCGTGAAGCGCCAGGTCGGCGTCGTCCCGGAAGATCTCGCCCTCTTCGAGCAGTTGACCGCTGCCGAGACACTCGCGTTCGTCGGGCAGGTGCACGGCCTCCCCGCCGCGACGATCACGGCGCGAAGCGCCGAGCTCCTGGCCCTGATGGACTTGACGAGCGCGTCGGGCCAGATGGTGGCCGACTACTCGCACGGGATGCGCAAGAAGACCTCGCTCGCCGCCGCGCTGCTCCCCGCGCCGAAACTACTCTTCCTCGACGAACCGTTCGAAGGGGTCGACGCGATCGCCTCGCGTCAAATCAAGGACCTTCTGCTCGAGTACGTGAAGCGCGGAGGCACCGTGTTCCTCACGTCGCACATCCTCGAGGTCGTCGAACGGCTGTGCGACCACATCGGCGTGATCCACAAGGGACGCCTCGTCGCCCAGGGTCCGGCGGACACCCTGCGCTCGGCGGTGACCGGGGGCGAAACGCTCGAAGCGATGTTCCTCCGCTTGGTCGGCGCGGGAGAGGGGGCCCCAGCACGCCTCGACTGGCTCGCCGGATGATCGGCCTGCTGCGCGCCTTCGCGTTCCTCCGCTTCCGTCTCATGGTCAACGGGCTTCGAGCGCGCCGCCGCGACAACTTCGAGCAGGTGTCGCGGATCACGCGGCTCCTCGTCGCGGCCCTCGTCGCCGTGTCGCTGATCCCAGGATCGATCCTCATCGCCGTCCTGGCGTTTTTCGGCGGGCGCGGCCTGGCCATGGGAAACGAAAAGGCGTTGGCGGTGACGACCGGAGCGCGCGGCGTGCTCGCCGTCGTCGCGATCGTCGTCGCGATCAGCCCGATCCTGAAGTTCGGCGGCGCTGCGGCCTCGACGACTCGACTGGCCCTTCTCCCCGTGCCCCGCGGCCTCTTGTTCGCCGCCGAACTGGCCGCGCAACTCGCCGACCCGTGGATTCTGGCGATCATCCCGGCGATCCTGGCTCTCCCCGCGGGGTTTCTCGTGGGGGGCGATCCCGGCGGAGCCTTCTGGGCGCTGGCCGCGGGCTGCGGCGTGCTCGTCGTCTTGTCGTCGCTGGGAAGCGCCGCGTCGCTCCTGGGAGCGCTCTTGTTCCGCAACCGTCGTCTCGGCGAGCTGGCGAGCGTCGCCTTGCTCTTGGGTATCACGCTGCTGGCGTACCTTCCAATGGCGGCCTCTCACGGGGCGCTGTTGGGTCGCCCCAGCGAGCCGAGCGCGAAGCAGCGCCAGGCGGTCGCGAACGCTTTCGCGTTCGACGCGAAGGACCACCCTTGGATCCTCGCCGCTCCGTGGGAGCTCTACGCCCGCGCCGTCGAAGACGCGGCCCCGCCGGCCGAGGGCGCCCCCTTCGCGCCGCTCGCGGGCCTGGCGCTCACCGCCCTCCTCGTCGGCGGGTCGGCCCGCTGGGCGTTCGGCCGGCTCCTGGACGCTCCTGGGGATCGCCGGGTTCGCGCCAGGCAGGGCGACCTTCGCGTGCGCCGCATCCCGGGGCTCTCCCCCGCCGCGTCGGCCATCGCGCGAACCTTCTTTCGCTTGGTCACGCGCTCGGTGCGGGGGCGCGTGATCCTCTTCACCGCCCCACTTCCGGCGTTCGTCCTGGCCTTCGCCTGGCGGGGCAAGACGACGGAGTGGATCGACCCCGCCTACACCGGCGTCCTCGTCCTTTCCGTCGCCGGTCTCTTGGCGCTCATGTCGATGTCTTCGTTTCTGACCGATCAGTTCGCGGTCGATCGCGCCGGTCTGACGCTGACGTTTCTCGGTCCCGCAAGTGGCGTCGAGATCGTGGCCGGCAAAGCGATCGGCGCGATGGCCGCTTTCGCGATCCCGCTCACGATCGGCACGATCGCCGCCGTCGCCCTCCATCCTCGGGGCTCGCCGCTGCTGTGGGCCGGCGCTCTGACCTCCGTGATCGCCGCCTACCTCGCGCAGTCCCCGGTCGCGGCCGCGCTTGCGGCGTGGTTTCCGGCGCCGTTCGATCTGACACGCCTGCGCGCGGGGAATCCGCATCCTCTCGCTTCGATTCTCGGACTCATGGCCTCGGTCCTCGTTTACGCGGCTTGCGGAGGCCTTTTCGCGGCCGTGCTCGCACTGACCGGAAGTCCTTGGGCGAGTCTGGCGGCCGCGGCCCTGATTCTCGCCGTGGCCGCGTTGGTCGCACGGTTCGGTTGGCGGCTGGCCGCGGAAGCGCTCGACGCCCGCCGCGAGAACCTCGCGCTGGTCGCGGCGGGACGGTAACGCGCGACGATGCCCGAGCTCGTCGAAATCGCTTTCCATCGCGCGGTGCGCGAACTGGTTTTCGAGCGGACCCGCGTACTCGTCGCGGTGTCGGGCGGCGGCGACTCCGTGGCGCTCCTCCACCTGCTCCACCGCTTCGCCGCCCGAAGGCGGATCGAGCTGACGGTGGCACACCTCGACCACGCGTTGCGCCGCGGATCCGCCGTCGATTCCCGCTTCGTCGCCCGGCTCGCGGCGTCGCTTGGCCTGCCCCTCATCGCCTCGCGCCGCGACGTGGCTGCGTTGCGCCGCAAGGACGAATCCCCGGAGGAAGCCGCGCGCCGCGTCCGCCGCGCGTTCTTGCTCGAGGCCGCGAAGGACGCCGGCGCCGTCGCGATCGCGACCGGTCACACCGTCGACGACCAGGCCGAAACGATCCTCATGCGCCTGGCCCGTGGCGCCGGGCCGACGGCGCTCCTCGCGATGACGCCCGCGGGACCGGGGCCGTTCGTCAAACCCCTGCTGGGCCTCGAGCGCGCCGCGTTGCGCGCGTGGCTCCGGAAGAAGCGGCTTCCGTTCCGCGACGATCCTTCGAACGGCAACCAAGCGTTCGACCGGAACCGCGTGCGGCGTCTGGTCGTTCCCACGCTCGCCAAGGCGCTCAACCCGGCGGCCGCGCGGCACCTCGTCGAGGCGGCGGGGCGCCTGCGTGAGGATGCCACGTATCTCGACGCGCTGGCCCGGGAGCACTTCGAAGCGATCGCCACGCGACGGGCGGAGGTCCTCGTCGTGCAGGCTGCGGCGCTTGCCGCCTTGCCCCACCCGCTGGCCGCCCGCGTCGCCCTCATCGCGCTCGTCGCGGCGGGGTGCGACCCGCGGCGGATCTCCTCGCGGCAGCTCGACGCCGTCGCCGCCCTGGCGTCTTCCGCTCCGGGCGCATCGCTCGATTTGACCGGGCGAATCCGTGCCCGTCGCCGTGCGGGTTTGCTAGAGTTCCGCCCATGCGCCTCTCCGGGGAGATCCTGATCGGCGAGACCGCGCTTGGCGCCCGGGTCGAAGGCCTGGCGCGGGCGATCGCCGCCGACACGAAGGAGGGAGGAGAGCTGTCCGTCATCGCGCTCATGGACGGAGCTTTCATGTTCTGTGCCGACCTCGTGCGGCGGCTCCCCATGCCGGTGCGCCTGGCCCTCGTCCCCATTAAGTCGATCGACCGCGGGGGGAACCCGTCCGCAATCACCCTTCCGGAAGGGTTTCCGCTCGAGGGGGCCGACGTTTTGGTCGTCGAGGACATCTTGGACAGCGGGCGCACGCTCCTTGCGCTCAAAGGGCACATCCTCGCGCAACGCCCCGCTCGCCTGCGGATCGCGGTCCTCCTCGACAAACCGGCCCGGCGCGCGGTGCCTCTGGTCGCCGACTACGTCGGATTCCAGGTCCCCGACCGCTGGATCGTCGGCTATGGCCTGGACGTGGACGGCCTCTACCGCAACCTCCCGTACATCTCGTTCTTGGAGTGAGACGCCAAAGGGGACGCTCCTCTTTTTTCGACAAAGCGGTATCCGCGGAGCTTGGTCGAAAAAAGAGGCGTGTCCCCTTTGGCGCACCTCCCCCACGCCCTATATATTCGATGGGGGCCGCCAGGGCCGGGAGGTCGATCGTCGTGAACAACCACCTCAGGACAATCCTCGTGTGGCTCGTGTTCCTGGGGGTGGTCGTCATCGCCTACCAGATCTTCGCGACCGCGAGCGAGCAGCGGAAAGATCTCGACACCTCCGAGTTCTACAAACTCGTCGACGCCGGCGAGATCCAGGAGGTCAGCGTCTCGGGAGACGCGGTCGGCTACGACATCCAGGGCAAGTTCAAGGCCCCGCAGCCGACCACGAGCGGCCAGCAGGTCCCCAACTTCCGCGTCTACACCGTCAAGGACGAAGCGCTCATGAAGACGCTCCGCGACAAGGGCGTCGTCGTCAAGGCCAAAAAGCCGGCCGACAACTCGCTGTTGTCCATGATCTTCATGTGGTCTCCCATCCTGATCCTCGTCGTCGTGTGGATCATCTTCATGCGACAGATGCAATCCGGCGGGAACAAAGCGATGTCCTTCGGCAAGTCCCGCGCGAAGCTGACCTCGGCCCAAGGGAAGAAGATCACATTCAAGGACGTGGCCGGCGTCGAAGAGGCGAAAGACGAGCTCCAGGAAATCATCGAATTCCTGAAAGAGCCGCAGAAGTTCCAGAAGCTCGGCGGCAAGATCCCCAAGGGCGTATTGCTGATGGGCCCCCCCGGAACCGGCAAGACCCTCCTCGCGCGCGCCATCGCGGGCGAGGCGAACGTGCCCTTCTTTTCGATCTCCGGCTCCGATTTCGTCGAGATGTTCGTCGGCGTGGGCGCCTCGCGCGTGCGCGATCTGTTCGAGCAAGGGAAAAAGAACGCGCCTTGCATCATCTTTATCGACGAGATCGACGCCGTCGGCCGGCATCGCGGCGCGGGCCTAGGCGGCGGCCACGACGAGCGCGAGCAGACCCTCAATCAGCTCCTGGTCGAAATGGACGGTTTCGAAACGAACGAAGGCGTGATCCTGATCGCGGCGACCAATCGGCCCGACGTGCTCGATCCCGCCCTCCTGCGCCCCGGGCGCTTCGACCGGCAGGTGATCGTAGGACGCCCGGACGTGCGCGGCCGCGAGGAGATCCTCAGGGTGCACGCGCGGAAGGTCCCGCTCTCTCCCGACGTCAACCTCTCGGTCTTGGCGCGCGCGACCCCGGGGTTTTCGGGGGCGGACCTCGCGAACCTGGTCAACGAGGCGGCTCTGTGCGCCGCACGCAAGAACCGCAAGGCGGTCGTTCAGGACGACTTCGAGGTCGCGAAAGACAAAGTCTTGATGGGCGTCGAGCGGAAGTCGATGATCATCTCGGACGAAGAAAAGAAAATCACGGCCTATCACGAGGCCGGACACGCGCTGGTCGCGGTCAAGGTCCCGTACGCGGACCCCCTGCACAAGGTCACGATCATCCCCCGCGGCCGCGCTCTCGGCGTGACGATGCAACTTCCCGTCGACGATAAGCACACCTATTCCCGCGAGTACCTGGAATCGACGATCGCGGTGCTGATGGGCGGCCGCGTCAGCGAGCAGCTGACTTTCGATCGCATGACGACGGGCGCGGGCAACGACATTGAACGGGTCACCGAACTCGCGCGGAAGATGGTCTGCGAGTGGGGCATGTCGGGCAGCATGGGCCCGATCACCTTCGGAAAAAAAGAAGAACAGATCTTTCTCGGCCGGGAGATCTCCCAGCACCGCGATTACTCGGAGGCGACGGCCGTCGAGATCGATCGCGAGGTGAAGGCGATCGCGCTTGCCGGCTACAGCACCGCCAAGAAGATCCTCGATGAGAATCGCGACGCGCTGCGGTTCATCGCCGAGGCCCTTCTCGAACGGGAGGTCTTGGACGCCGACCAAATCGCCGCGCTCGTCCGGGGAGAGTCGCTTCCGGTGCCTCCGCAGATCCCCCCGACGGCGGGCGCCGAAGTCACCGATCAGGCCGAGGCGGCCCGGCGGCCGGGCGCGTTGCCGACGCCGGGAAGCCAGCCGGCCTGACGCGCGGCGCGCCGCAGGCGGCCGTGGAGCACAACCCGCGCATCATCGAACTGCGAGATCTCTCCCGTGCCCTACGCACGATGGGAGATTGGGACGAGTCCCAGGCCGCGGCGGCCGATCGCCTGGCCGGCCGCGTGGGCCAAGCGATGCGTCTCGACGCGATCGATGACGGCCAGGCGATCACGCTCCGTCAGGAGGCCGAAAGGCTCGGCGGCGTCGTGCTCGACGGTATCCCCGGAGCGTCGGGCCCCTCCCCCCGGATCCTCGTGGCCGACCGCGACACGATGGAACGACTGGGCGACCGCCTCGGGTCCTTGGGATGGAAACCGATGGGCGCGGCGATCCGGCTCGCCCTCACGGCTTACGAGCGCACCGCATTCGCGCTCGCCTTCGCGGACGGCGGGAGGATGGAACTCTCGTCCGAAACGCGCGTCATGGGGATCTTGAACGTCACCCCCGACTCCTTCTCGGAGCTCGCGACGCTCCCGTCGGTGGGCCAGGCCGTCGAGACGGCCGCCGGCATGATCGACGACGGCGCTGATTTCGTCGATGTCGGCGGCGAGAGCACGCGCCCCGGCGCGGCCGCCGTCACGGAAGCCGAGGAGGTCCGGCGGGTCGTGCCCGTGATCCGGGCGATCAAACGCGAGCTTGCGGTGCGGGTGTCGGTGGACACGATGAAGGCAGGCGTCGCACGACTCGCGATCGAGGCCGGGGCCGACATGGTCAACGACGTGTCGGCGTTTTCCGATCCGGCGATGATCACGGTCGTACGCGAGGCGCGCGTGCCGGCGATCGTCATGCACATGCGCGGGACGCCGCAAACGATGCAGCAAGACACCGAGTACGTCGATCTCCTCTCGTCGGTCGTGGGCTTCCTGCGAAACACCGTGGCACGGGCCGTCGCCTCCGGTATCACGGAAGACAAACTGCTCGTCGATCCCGGACTGGGGTTCGGTAAGTCGGCGTCCGGAAACCTCCGGATCCTCCGCGAGCTGTCCACGCTGCGTAGCGTGGGACGGCCTCTCGTGATCGGGGCGTCCCGAAAATCGTTCATCGGGTCCGCGCTCGATCTCCCCGTGAACGACCGCCTGGAGGGCAGCTTGGCGATCGCAGCCCAAGCGGCCTGGCTGGGCCTCCACGTGATTCGCGCGCACGACGTCGGGGCGACCAAGCGGACGACGCGGATGATCGACGCGGTGAGGGGGGCGTAGCGGCATGCTGGAACGACTCGCCGCCGCGGTGCACCTGCACGACGTCAACGGTCTCGCCGTACTGGACATCCTCATTCTCGCGGCGATCATCTACCAGATCCTCCTGCTCATTCGCGGCTCGCGCGCCGTCCACATGATCGTCGGGGTCGTCGCGCTGCTCGTGCTGCACTTTCTGACACGACCGGGCCTGCTCTACCTCCCGGCGGTGCACGCGGTGTTGGGCGACCTGCTCCTCTACATCCCGCTCGCGATCATCGTCTTGTTCCAGAATCAACTCCGGCAGGTGTTGGCACGTGTCGGCCGGAACCCGATGGCGGCCCTGTTCTCCCGCAAGTCCCACGACAACATCGTCGAGGAGATCGCGCTCGCCGCGGTATCGCTCGCGAGCAACCGGATGGGCGCTCTCATCGTGGTCGAGCGCGAGCTCGGCCTGCGTGCTTTTTCGGAGACCGGCATCACGCTCGACGCGTACGTCTCGTACGATCTGATCGTTTCGATCTTCCAGCGGAGCGCCCCGCTGCATGACGGCGCGCTGGTCATCGTCGGAAACCGCATTCGCGCCGCGTGCGCCTACCTCCCGCTGACGCAAAACCCGAACCTGTCGCGGACCTACGGAACGCGGCACCGTGCGGCGATCGGGATCACCGAGGAGTCGGACGCGATCGCGATCGTCGTCTCGGAGCAGCGGGGTTTCGTGTCGTTTTGCGAGGGGGGGAAGATCGAAGAGGACTTGGACGCGCTCGCCTTGACCCGCCGCCTCGAAACCGCGCTGACGCCGCGGCGCGATCCGTGGTGGCCGATGGGCAGGAGCAAGGACCCCAAGCGGGCCGCGGAGTCGCGCCATGTCTAACTGGTGGCGCCACCGTTGGCATCTCAAGGTCCTCGCTTTGGCGCTCGCGTTTGCGATCTGGATCGCCGTCACCGGAGAGGGACGCGGCGTCCAGGACTTCCGCGTTCCCGTGGACGTCGTGCTGGGAAGCGGCGCGACCCTCGCGGGATCGCCGCCGACCAACGTGACCGTACGCCTACGCGGGCCGGATTCGCTGCTGCGCCGCATGGACCCGTACGACCTCACCATCCGTGTCGACCTGAGGGACGCCGCCGGGGGCGAACGGACGGTTCAGTTGACGCCGCGCAACCTCGCCGGAGTCCCGCGCGACGTCGAGGTCGCGCTCATCGATCCGGACCGCATCCGTTTGGCGGTGGCCAAGAAGAAGCGTCGCGAGGTGTCCATCGTCCCGACGATCGTCGGCAAACCGCCGCGCGGCTACCAGGTCTATCGCGCGGTCGCGCGCCCCGAGGCGCTCTTCGTCGAAGGACCCGAGACCAAGGTCTCGAGCCTCGCCCGCCTCGGCACCGACCCCATCCGGATCACCGACCAATCCGAGCCGTTCACCGCGCGCGTCGGCGCGGTCCCGGACGGATCGGACGTGAGGGTCGTGGATACGCGCCCGCTCGACGTCATCGTCTACATCGACCTCGCGCCGGTCACCGCGACCATCGAGCGCGTTCCGGTTTTCGGGGCGGGGGCCACCGGCCCCGTCGTCATCGAGCCCTCGACGATCGCCGTCACGGTGTCGGCGCCTTCCGCGCTGATCCCGAAACTGCGGGCGGGACACGTGCGGGCCGTGGCGGACCTGAACGGATCCTCGGGCCAGCCGTTTTTCGCCGGCGCGCCGTTGCGGATCGAGCTTCCGGGGCTCGACGCCGAGGAACGCGCGAAAGTGACCGTCAAGAGCCTTTCCCGTACGAAAGTGGACGTCCGCAGGAGCACCCGATGAAACGACTGTTCGGAACCGACGGAATACGGGGAATCGCCGGCTCGCCGCCGCTCGATCCGATCTCCGTCAGGAAGTTCGGCCTCGCGTTGGCGTCCGTATTGGCCACGGAGTTCAACCATCCCCCTCGGGTCGTTTGCGGACGCGACACGCGCGAGTCCGGACCTTGGCTGCGCGATGCGGTGGCCGACGGCCTCGCCGCCCGCGGCGGCACCGTGACGGACGCGGGGGTCATCACCACCCCGGGGCTCGCGTACGCGACGACCGCTTCAGGCTTCGACGCCGGCGTGATGATCTCGGCCAGCCACAATCCGTTCGAGGACAACGGCCTGAAGGTGTTCTCACGCGACGGGTCGAAGCTCGAGGACGCGATGGAATCGAGCATCGAGACGATCATCCTCGACGAAACGATCGCGTCGCCGCCCGA
>JANMVW010000129.1:0-5423 GCA_031393555.1 Acidobacteriota bacterium | reverse complement strand
CCGCCCCGTTGTCGGCCCCGGTCGATGAGACGATCGCGGCTCCCCACCCGCGTTCCGGCCCGATTCTCACGCACCCCGTGTTCACGGCGTATCGCTCCGAAACCGAGATGCTGCGCTACCTGAAGAGGCTCGAATCGCGCGACCTGTCGTTGACCACCTCGATGATCCCGCTCGGGTCGTGCACGATGAAATTGAACGCCGCCGCGGAGATGTTCCCGATCTCTTACCCCGGCTTTTCGGCGATCCATCCCTTCGCGCCCAGCGATCAGGTCGGAGGGTACGCAAAGCTGACGACCTCCCTCGAAAACCAGCTCGCCGAGCTCACCGGGTTTTCCGCCGTGTCCTTGATGCCCAACGCCGGATCGCAAGGCGAGTACGCCGGCCTTCTCGTCATCCGGGCGTACCACAGGGCGCGGGGCGAGGGACGGCGCGACGTCTGCTTGATCCCGATCTCGGCGCACGGCACCAACCCCGCCAGCGCGACGATGGCCGGAATGAAGGTGGTCGTCGTCCTGTGCGACGCGCAAGGCAACATCGACCTCGACGACCTGCGCGCCAAGGCCGACCTGCATGCGGATCGCCTCGCGGCGCTGATGGTCACCTACCCCTCGACGCACGGCGTCTTCGAGGAAGGGATCCGGGAGATCATCGCGACCGTCAAGAAACGAGGCGGACTGGTCTACCTGGACGGCGCGAACATGAATGCGCTTGTCGGGCTCTGCCGCCCGGGCGATCTCGGCGCCGACGTGTGCCACCTCAACCTGCACAAGACCTTTTGCATCCCGCACGGCGGCGGTGGCCCCGGCATGGGCCCGATCGGCGTCGCCAAGCACCTCGCCCCCTACCTCCCGACGCACCCCTTGAGAAAGGTCGGCGGCGCCGAAGGGATCGGTCCGATCTCGGCAGCGCCGTGGGGGAGCGGGAGCATCCTGCCGATCAGCTGGGCCTACATCGCGATGATGGGAGCCTCCGGCCTGCGCCGGGCGACCGAGGTGGCGATCCTGAACGCGAACTACGTCGCGCACCGGCTCGCGCCGCACTTCCCGGTCGTCTACAAGGGGCGGGGCGGTTTCGTCGCGCACGAGTGCATCGTCGACGTGCGGCCCCTCAAGGCCACCGCCGGCATCGATGTGGACGACGTCGCGAAGCGCCTGATGGACTACGGATTCCACGCCCCGACGATGTCGTGGCCGGTGGCGGGAACCTTGATGATCGAGCCGACCGAGAGCGAGTCCAAAGAAGAGCTCGACCGTTTCTGCGACGCGATGATCGCGATCCGCGAAGAGGTCCGGGAGATCGAAGAAGGGCGCGCGGATCGCGCGGTCAACGTCCTCAAGATGGCGCCGCACACCGCCGAGGCCGTCACCTCTGCCGATTGGGACCGTCCGTACTCGAGAGAGCGCGCCGCGTTTCCGTCTCCCGCAACGCGGGAACACAAGTTCTGGCCGGCGGTCGCGCGGATCGACAACGCCTTCGGCGACCGCAACCTGGTGTGCGCGTGCCCCGAGATGGCGGAGTACGCGAAGAGCTAGCCGTTCGCCAGAACTCCGTACGCCGCGGCATCCATGAGCTCGTCCCATTCGCCGGGCTTCGAAAGCTTCAGCTTGCAGATCCAACCGGCCTCGTGCGCATCCCGATTGACCGTTTCAGGCGCGTCGGACAAAAGCGCGTTGACCTCCGCGACCGTCCCGGACACCGGCGCATAGAGCTCCGAAACCGCCTTCACCGATTCGATCGTGCCCAAGACGTCGCCTAGAGCGATCGCGCGGCCGATTTCGGGGAGCTCGACGAAGACGATGTCCCCAAGCTCTTTCTGCGCGAAGTCGGTGATGCCCACCGTGGCGGTCTGGCCTTCGACTTTGACCCACTCGTGCTCTTTCGTGTAGCGCCTGTCGTTGGGGAACATCAAAACCTCCGGAAGAAAAAAGCAGGTCCTCGAGTCAGCGCGCGCGGGCATAAAAAGGAGTGGGCACCACCACCGCGGGCTCTTCGCGTCCGCGAATGTCGATGGAAAACCGCGACCCCGGAGGGGTCAGTCCGACCGGGAGGTAGACGAGCCCGATGTTCTTCTTGAGAAACGGCGCGAACGTACCGCTCGTGACCGTCCCGACCTCGGCGCCTCCGGACACCGCCTTGTACCCGTGCCGCGCGATGGCACGCCCTTCGGTCTCGAAACCGACGAGCTTCCGGGTGAGCCCCTCCGCCTTTTGACGGAGGAGGGCGTCGCGCCCGAGGAACTCCCCCTTGTCGAGCTTCAAGATCCAGGCGAGATCGGCCTCGAGGACGGTCGTCGTGTCGTCGATGTCGTTCCCGTAGAGGGCCATTTTCGCCTCGAGGCGAAGCGTGTCGCGCGCGGCCAGCCCGGCCGGCACCAGGCCGTGCGGCGCCCCCCGACCGAGGATCGCGTACCACAGCGTCTCGGCGGCTTCGGCGGGGCCGTAGATCTCGAAGCCGTCCTCGCCGGTGTACCCCGTTCGGGAGACGAGGCACGGGACGCCCGACACCGTGTTCTCGACGAAGGTGTAGTACTTCATCGCGGCCAGATCGGCCGGGGTCAGCGGCTGCAGGATCTCTTGCGAGCGCGGACCCTGGAGCGCGATCTGGCACCAACGAGCCGACACGTCCGTGAGGCGCAGGTCGTACCCCTGGGCATGGGTCCGCAGCCAGTCGACGTCTTTCGGGGTGTTCCCCGCGTTGATCACCAGCAGGTAGTGGTCGTCGCCGCGCATGTAGACCAGGAGGTCGTCGACGAACGTCCCTTCGGGCGTGGTGAGCGCGCTGTACTGGATCCGGCCGGGGGCGAGGCGCGACACGTCGTTGCTGGTGACGTGCTGGAGGAACTCGAGCGCCTGCCGCCCGACGACGTCGACTTCTCCCATGTGACTGACGTCGAACAGCCCGGCGCGCGTCCGCACCGCGAGATGCTCGTCGATGACGCCGGTGTACTGCACCGGCATGTCCCAGCCCGAAAACGAAACCATGCGCGCTCCCGCCTCGCGGTGGGCACGGTTCAAAGGTGTCGCCTTGATGTCGCCTACGGTCACGGTGTCCTCCGAGACGCGGGCCGTCATGTTAGCAGGTCAAAGACGGAGGGCGTTGACGATCGCGTCGCCGACTGCGTCTTCCGACGGCGCCGCAGCCATGGCATCGGCGGGAAGACTCAGCGACAGCAATCGCGCCGCGGTGGTGGGGCCGATGGCCACGCGCGCGGCGCGCGTCAAGGCGTCGACGAGCGCGTCCCGGCGCGGGCCCGCTGCGTCGAGCCACAGGCTCACAGACGACGGGGCGGTGAACACCACTCCGGCAAAGGCGCCGGCGAGCGCCGCCTCGGTGAGCTCTCCCACGTGGGCCGAGGCGATCGTGCGGTAGAGCGGCGCCTCGTCGACCAGGGCTCCCGCGGCGCGCAACGCCGCCGCCAAAAGGCCGGGCGCCCCCTCGGGGCGGACGACGAGCACGCGCGCTCCCCCGGGTAACCGGGGGCCGAGCGTTGCGGCGAGCGCGTCGGAGCTTGCCTCCGCGGCGACGAGCGCAACCGTTACGCCCATGCCGGAAAGCGCGCGCGCGGTCGCGGGCCCGACCGCCGCGACGCGAAGGTCTTGCGGCAGGCCGGTCACTCCGTGAGAGGCCATAGCGCGCCTCAGGGCGGACACGCCCTGGCCGCTCGTGAGGACGAGCCAGTCGTAATTTTCGAGACGCCCGATCGCCTCGTCACCGGGACGCGGATCGATCGGCGCCACCTGCACCGTCGTGGGCGTCAGCTGGAGGACGATCGGGGTGCCGCCAAATCGCGCAGCGAGCGCGGGCCAGGTTCCGGCCGGGCGCGTGATCAGCACACGCGCGGTCACGACCCGACGGGGCCCGAGGCGTCTCTCACTTCGCGCAGGATGAGGTCGCCGCCCGCGTCGAACAGCCGCTGCGCGAGGGAGGCTCCCAAGCTCACCGCTTCGCCGGAGGCGCCCTCGATGCGGTCACGCTCCTGGCTGCGGCCGTCGGGGTATCCGATCATCGCCTCGAGGTGCAGCGTGCCGTCAGCGGCGGTCGCCAACGCCCCGGCGGGGGCAAGGCATCCGGCGCCGAGCGCCGCGAGGAACCCCCGCTCGGCCGCGACGCAAGATGCCGTTTGCGGGTCGTTGAGCGGACTCACCAGCCGGTGCGTCGTGGCGTCGTCCGCGCGAATCTCGATCGCCAGCGCCCCCTGCCCGGGAGCCGGGAGGCAGAGCGAAAACGGGATCGGCGTGTACGGAGCTTGGGTCAGCTCGAGCCGCTCGATGCCCGCGACGGCCAAGATCAACGCGTCGAACTGCCCCTCGTCGAGCTTCCTCAATCGCGTATCGACGTTTCCGCGCACGAGCGTGAACCGGAGGTCCGGACGCGCGTGGAGCAGCTGGCAGCGGCGCCGGGGACTCCCCGTCGCCACGAGCGCTCCCGGCTTGAGGTCTTCGATGCGGCGCCCGGACCGGCACACCAGCGCGTCGCGCGCATCGTGCCGCGACGGAATCGCCGCGAGCACCAACCCGTCCGGGGTTTCGGTCGGGAGGTCTTTCAAGCTGTGCACGGCGAGGTCGATCGTCGCGCCCAGCAACGCGTCTTCGATCTCTTTGACGAAAACACCTTTCCCGAAAGACGCGGTCAGCGGCATGTCGGCGCGCTGGTCCCCTTCGGTCTTGATGATCGTGATGTCGACCTCGAGGCCGGGCCAGGCCGTGCGCAGGCGCGCGGCGACGTGATGGGCCTGCCAGAGCGCCAACGGAGAACCGCGGGATCCCAAGCGCAATCGCACGGCTCAGTCTTCCTTTCCGCCCTGGATGGCGTGCGTCGGACCAGAGCCCGCCGCGTCGGTGTCCGCCGGGGACGACGGCGTCTCGTGAGGCCGCCCATGATCGAGCCCGAAGATCTCCCGGTAGAGGGCGGCGCGCGGTCCGGCTTCGCCGCGCTCCGCGGCGGACTTCAACGAGACGATCGGGGTGTGCAGCACCTTCTGGATCAAAGAGCGGGTCAGGTCCAAGACGATCTCTCGTTGCTCGGCCGTCAGCGATTGGAGCTTGCGGCCGTAGCGTTCGACTTCGATGTGTCCGACGTGGTGGAGGTGCTCGTACAGCGCGGCGATCGTGGGGCCCAAATCGGCCGACTGCCGCCAGCGATCGAAGCCGACGACTTCGATGTCGAGCATTCGGCGGGCCTCTTCGGCCGCGACGCGCCGTTCGGCGAGCCCCTCGTCGACGATGTCTTGCAGATCGTCGACGTCGTAGAGGTACACCCCCGGAAGGTCGTGCACGGACGGCTCGACGTCGCGAGGCACCGCGATGTCCACGATGAACAGCGGGCGGCCGCGCCGTCCCTTCAGCGCCTGGCGGACGTGTTCCTTCGTGAGGACGGGCGTCGCCGCCGCGGTGCCGGTCAGCACGATGTCGACCCGCGTCAAC
>JANMVW010000010.1:0-4539 GCA_031393555.1 Acidobacteriota bacterium | reverse complement strand
CATTCCCGCCAGGGCAGCGGCATCGCTGAAATCCACGGCGTTCCCTCCCTTTGTGCGGGAAAGAGTACCAAAGGGCCGACAGCGTTCTTGGATTGCCGGACTGTGCCTGAATTGTGCTTGTTGCATCCGAAAACAACCTATGCCTAGCCACGACTCCGTCCGCCTCCGTGAGAGACGACTGTTGCGGGTCTTAGCCTCCCAGCGAGACCACCGCGCAGGAAGGAACTGGGAACGTGACGTCGATGCTCTCGAACGTCACCAAGATGAAATCGGCGCGAGCGCGTGGTGACGCCGGACTGTGTCAGAACTGTGTCAGAAGCATCCAGAAAATGCGTTTTGAACAAGAAATCGCAACGCTGCCGAATCCGTGTAAGTGCTTGAATCGTCGGCAATAGTGCCCGTTTGTTACTGATGGTGCGGGGCTCATTTCCGAACTTAAAATCCCCTTCCCGCAAGGGAGTGCTGGTTCGAGTCCAGCCTTCGGCACCAGCGTCTTCATCGGACGGAGAATCTAGGGACGATGCCATACGTCCGCGTGTTCTGGCCGGACCGGGATACCCGATTCTTGAGCGACCGCTGGAGATGAGCGCGGCGGGTCAGTAAACCTTGTTCGGCTTCGTTGACCTCCTTACGCCTCGCAACCTAAGATCGCCGTCAATGCCGGACACGAATGCGCTCATTGGATCGACGATCTCCCACTATCGCATCCTGGAGAGGGTCGGCGGTGGCGGTATGGGAGTGGTGTACCGTGCCGCGGACACCAGGCTCAGCCGTGACGTCGCGCTGAAGTTCCTTCCGGACGAGACGTCCAGTGACAGCCGTATTGTCGAGCGGTTCCGGCGCGAGGCACGCGCGGTGTCCGCGCTCAACCACCCGAACATCTGCACCCTTCACGATGTCGGGGAGTTTGAAGGCCGACACTTCATTGTGATGGAGTACGTCGACGGCAGAGCGCTGAACCTTGTCCTCGATGGACGTCCCATGGCCACCGGCGAGCTGCTCGAGCTCGGGATCCAGATCGCCGACGCCGTGGAGGCGGCCCATGCCAAGGGGATCATCCACCGGGACATCAAGCCGGCGAATATCATCGTCACCGAACGAGGCCGAGCCAAGATCCTCGACTTCGGCATCGCGAAGGTCGCTTCCGCGCCGATAGCCGGCGCGGAGCCGATGAGCGAGATGAACACCCGCACCGAGGCGCCGCGACTGACGCGACCAGGCGCGCCGGTCGGCACGATCGCCTACATGTCTCCCGAGCAGGCCCGAGGCGAGGACGTCGACGCGCGCACCGACGTCTTTTCACTTGGCGTCGTCCTCTACGAGATGGCGACCGGCCGGTTGCCGTTCGCAGGGGGCACGATGGCGACGATCTTCGACGCGATCCTGAACCGCGAGCCCGTGCCCGCGAATCGTGTCGACGCGCGCGTTCCCGCGGAGCTCGGGAGCATCATCGAGATCGCGCTGGCCAAGGATCGAAGCGCACGGTTCCCGACCATGGCCGCGCTTCACGGCGCGCTCAGCAAACTTCGACACGCGCTGGCATCGGGTGCGGCGCCTTCTGCGGGGCAGGGTGAGATCTCGGTGGCGGTGCTCTACCTCGAGAATCTGGGAGGCGCCGAGCAGGACGAGTACTTCCGCGACGGCATGACCGAGGACATCATCACGGAGTTGGCGAAGATCGAGAGCCTCCAGATCTTTCCGCGGGCGGCGGTGGTCGCCTTCCGCGACAGGCCGGTCACGGCCCCCGAGATCGGCAGGCAGCTCTTCGCCACGCACGTGCTTTGCGGTAGCCTCCGGCGTGCGGGCCAGCGTCTGCGCGTCACAGTCCAGATGATCGAGAGCAGGACGGGTCGATCCGTCTGGGCGGAACGCTACGACAGGGAGATGAGGGACGTCTTCGACGTACAGGAAGACATCGCACGTTGCATCGCCCACGCGTTGCGCATCTCGCTTTCGCCCCACGAAGAACTCACCATCGCGCGCAAGCCCACCACGAATCTCCACGCGTACGACTACTTCCTCCGCGGCCGGAATTACACGCGCCGGCAGGAGCGCGAGCTTGCGCTCCAGATGTTCGAGCAGGCCTTGAGTTGTGACTCGGACTTTGCGCTGGCCCACGCGGGCATCGCGAACGTCTGCGGGATGATGTACTACCTGACGGATCGCGATTCCAGCTGGATCGAGCGGGCCATCGCCGCCGTCAATCGAGCCTTCGAGCTGGATTCCAAACTGCCGGAGGCGTTCGTCGCACGCGCCCGGATCGCGTATGCCCAGGAGGACTTTGAACAGGCGGCCGACTATGCGCGTATGGCGATTGCACGGCGAGCGGATTGCGAAAGCTCGTGGGACCTGTTGGGGCGGGCGCTCTTCGCCGCGAAACGCTGGCAGGAAGCGGCGGACCTGGTGGAGCGGGCCACCAGGGCGACCGGAGACGACTACAACGTCTATGTCCCCTATCTCAACGCGCTGCATGCGCTGGGGCGGACGGAAGCTGCCGGCGCACTCCATCGCCGCCAGGCGGAGGTCCTTGAAAGGCAGCTGGCGCTGGTGCCCGAGGACACGCGTGCCGGAATGCTGCTGGCGGGCGCCTACGCTGAGCTGGGCCGATCCGAAGAGGCGGTTCAGCAACTGCAGAGGGTTCTGGCGATGAATGTCACCGACTCGCACACCATCTACAACGCGGCCTGCACATACGCGGTGTTGGGGCGGAAGGGGGAAGCCCTGGCCGCGCTGAGGAGGGCCATCGAGGCCGGCTACGGCGAGTGGGAACTGGCAATGCTCGATGCCGACCTGAACGGCATCCGCGACGACCCCGAGTTCGGGCGCCTCTTGGATACGATGAAGCGCAGCGGACGACCCCGTTGACTGGGGAGAGAGCTTACAGGGGATCCTTCATCTGATGAAGCGCCGCCGAATCTGTAGGGCGTAACGCCGCTCAGCCTGTCAGGAATTCAGAAAACCAAGGAGCCTGATGCGGAGCACTGGATGAACTCGCGAAGATCAGGTGTCCACCTGGGTGTCCAGAACGCTCGTAGAATACGGTCGCTACCCGTAACCCTCGTGATGAGAAAAGGCAACAGCTCAACAAATCGTTGAACTGCTGCTTCTTCTTTGCCGGCTTAAAATCCCCTTCCCGCAAGGGAGTGCTGGTTCGAGTCCAGCCTTCGGCACCAAGAAGTTGGAGGCTCTCGTCTACCCTCTGCGGCCCGCGACGTTTTCAGCTTTGGGATCGAGGGGACGGGACGTGGCCCGAGCCGAACTCCTTCATGGCGGCAGGCAACTCACGCTTGAGCTTCAGGGCCTGCCGTTCGGGGGAGTGGCGGCGCCAGCTCGTGTCGTGGCTTCGTCGGATCGCACCTGGACCGTTCGCGGTCGTTCCGCTTCATCGTGTGGGTTCCACAAATTCTGGCCCGATTTCTTACGGAAATTCTGGCCCGACCGGTCGTCGCCGGAAGGGTTAGAACGCCCCTTTACCCAGAGCCCCCGTGGGGTCTTCCTGGGCACAGGGGAGGAGGATGTTGGGCATGCTCAAGCGTCATGAAATCAGCGTGTTACTGAAGGCGGGTCACTCCAAGGTCGAAGTCGCAAGGCTTGCTGGGGTTTCTCTCCGTTCGGTCAAGCGGGTCGTCAAGGAAGGCGATATCCAGCGCATCGACGACGCCGCCGAGCATCTCGAGCGAGGCATTGGGCGTCCGAGCCTGGTCCAGGATTTCCGGAAACGGGTCACGGAGCTCCTCGAGAAGGAGTCGGGACTACTTTCCGTCGAAGTCCTCCGACGTATGCGCCTCGACGGGTACAAGGGACAGAAGTCAGCCCTTTACTCGCTGATCGCGTCGGTGCGGCCGAAGGATCAGAAAGCCCCTCGTCCGCTTCGAGGGTCTGCCGGGGGAATTCAGCCAGCACGACTTCGGACAGGTGGACGTCGAGTACCTCGACGGGACGATCCAGAGGATCCGTTTCTTCGCTTCGCGCCTGAAGTATTCGAGAACGATCCGGGTCAGGTGTCCATCTGGGCGTCCAACGAGCGTCTCTCACGGGCGAGATCTTCCAGGTTGCCAGGGCCCCCCGGGCGCGTTCGACGTACAATGAACTCACCCCCCGCGGATCCGGAGGTGAGCGATGCCTCGGCTCATTTGCGGTCTGGCTCTACTTTTCTCTCTAGTTGCGCTGAGTCCAGCCCGGGCGAACTGCTTCCAGGATCGATTCAGCCAGGTTGCCTCGGGGAGCTACCACTACGTGCTCTTGCCCGCCGGCTCCGTGGGCACCGACGAAAGCCTGGTGGGGAGGTTCTGGCAATTCGGCGACCCCGCAGCCAACCAGGGAGCTTGTGACGAGTCCAATTGGCTGCATCGCTGTGGGACCGATTGCACCGTGCAGAGCGATGGCCCCGCGTTGCCCGGAACCTTCGGCGCCGCGTGCCAGGACAACAGCGAGTGCACGTTCCCCTATTGCGTCGAGACCGCGACCGGCAAGGTCTGCAGCCAACAGTGCACCGACTCGTGCCCGGCCGACTGGAAGTGCGTCACCGTGCAGGGCGCC
>JANMVW010000452.1:0-3763 GCA_031393555.1 Acidobacteriota bacterium | reverse complement strand
TTCACCGTCCCTTCAGGAGTGATCTTGATATTCGCGGGCTTCAGGTCGCGATGGACGATCCCGCGCTCGTGCGCGTACTCGAGCCCTGCGGCAATCTGCCGCGCGATGTCCACCGCATCGGAAACGGGGACACTCCCCTTTTTCAACCGCTCCGCGAGGTCTTCCCCGGGGACCAGCTCCATCGCGAGGAAGCGGACGCCGCCCGCCTCGTGGAAGCCGTAGATCGCCCCGATGTTGGGATGGTTGAGCGACGCGAGCACTTTGGCCTCGCGCTCGAAACGCGCCAGGCGCTCGGCATCGCTCGCGAAGTCGGCGGGGAGGACCTTGATTGCGACGTCGCGGTCGAGGGTCGAGTCGGTCGCTCTCCACACGGCGCCCATCCCGCCTTCGCCGAGCTTCTCGGTAATGCGGTAATGAAGGAGGGATGTGCCGGGGGTGATCATCGGGACGAAGATTCTCGCACGCGAGCCTTAATTTCGACCCATAAGTAACCGCGCGCCCGCCGGAGCTCTCTAGTCTGGGGTAGTGGGGGGACTCAGAATGCGACTATTTGTTCAGACCTCGTTGATTCTCTTAATAATGACCGCCATGGCGGGACAGGCTCTTGCGGACGCGCCGGAGCTGTCAGCCTGGTTGCTGAACACGACGGGCCTCACCGGCTACGGCGGTGCTGCGGCCAACGTCCAGCAGATCCGATATTCGGCGGGTGCCGTTTACGTCAACGCGACGGGGGTCCCTTCGTACACGATCGGCCCGTGGCCCGGAAACCCCAACACCGCGTCGAACCAGAACTGGGTCTTCCAGATTCCGCGCAATCCGGCCCCGGCCGCGGTGAAGACGGCGACGGGTCTAGGCCCCATCGGCGTCTGGACGAATGGCGTCGCCATGTTCAACGCCAAGGACGCGATGTCGTACAACAACCAGAACACGTGGTTTCAAAACGCCGTGTACGTCGAAGCGGGCAGCTTCGATTCTTGCCTGGGCCACCCGCAGATGACGGGGGCTTACCATCACCATCAGAATCCCCGCTGCGTGTACAAGTCCGATACGCGCCGGCACTCACCGCTCATCGGTTACGCGTTCGACGGTTATCCGATCTACGGTGCCTACACGTACGCCAACTCCGACGGCTCGGGCGGGATCGTGAGGATCCGCAGCAGCTACCGTTTCCGGAGCATCACCGACCGTAGCAATCCCTCGCCGGCCGGGCCCGCGATCGACGCCACCCACCCGCTCGGCTACTACGTGCAAGACTTCGAATACGTAGCCGGGCTGGGAGATCTCGACGCCTACAACGGCCGGTTCGCGGTGACGCCGGAGTACCCCGCGGGAATCTATGCGTACTACGCGACGATCGACGAATCGGGCGCCTCGGCGTATCCCTACGCTGTCGGGCCGAGCTACAACGGCACTCCGGTCGTTCCCAACGGCCACGTCGCGGTTCCCGGGGGTGTCACCACCTACGTGCCTTCGAGTCCTGGGCGCGTCCTCACGACCTTGACGGCCGACAGGTTCTCGAGCACGCAAATCACGATCGCGTGGAACGTCAGCTGCACTCCGGCCGGCGCCTCGGACTACGGCATCTTCGAAGGCCAGCTCGGCGTCTGGTACTCCCACACGGCGTTGACGTGCACCGACACCTCCCACGACTTCACCGAAACCGTCACGACGACGGCAGGCGACCGCTATTACCTGGTCGTGCCACTCGGTTCCGGGAAGGAAGGGTCGTACGGCACCGCGACGGGCGGCGCCGAGATCCCTCTTGGTGGGCCCGCTTTCTGCTTCGCGCTGCAGGCGCCGGCGGTGTGCCCGTAGCCGTCGCTGGTTTTCGGCCGCCCCACAACCTCGAGTGCCGCGACGCGTGGCGGGCTTCGAGCGCGAGGCGCTATTACTGACCTCGGAGCAACCTGTCGATTTCCAGCGCGAGATCGCGACCACGGTGGTATCCGCGGGTCGCTATGAGAGCGACGGATTTCCGTGCTCGCTCGAGCTCGGCAGGCGAGGCCGCGCGCAGCAAGGCCCGCAAATCGGCAATGTCCTGTGGACGTTTCACGTCATCACGGGACAAGACTTTCAGGGCAATCAGGTGACCGGTCCGTGCGACGGCCATCCGCAACTGAGGCAAAAGGTCGATCGGCTCGGCCTCGGCCACCACCTCCGCTTCGATTCCAGACGAGGCGAACAGGAGGTCGACAACCGGGGCTTGGGGCTCGCGGGAGGGGGTGAGTCGGACCGTTGCGAGTCGCCCGACGGCCTCCTGCTCGATGACAGCTTCGATGCCGTAACCTTGGGCACGCAAGTTGTGGATGAGTGCTTCGGCCTCGTCATCGCCGGCCAATGCAACCACGAGATCGGCATCTCGCGTAAACCTAGGTTCAGTTCGAACGGAGACGGCCAGGCCGCCGACGAGCGCGAACGGGACCCCGGCCTGAGTGAGCTCGGTACCGATCTTGCGAAGAGCGGCCTCGAGTGAGGTCACCTGCGTCGAGCGTCCAGGTCAACGGCCCGCCCAGGGGAGTCGCCGAGCTCCGCGCCCGGACGTTCCAACAACCACTGGTTGAGCCTGCGATCGATGACGTCTTCGGCGGCCTCTGGATGCTGGCGCCGCAGGTTCTGGCGCATAAGCTCCAGACCTGTGTTGAACAGGTCGAGCGTGGTTCGGAAGGCATCGCTCATCGACGGCATGGAGAAACTATACGCCGAGACGCGCCGCTCAGCACCGCAGTTCGGGCAAGATCCCCTCATCGACGAGCCGCGCGACCTCGCGCCGTATCGACTCGCGCTCGTCGGGCGACGCAGGAAGCAGAGGCGGCCGCGGAGGACCTCCGCGCATGCCACGCAGATCCATGGCCGCCTTGATGCCCGGGACGCCCGCGGCGTCCACGATGCGGCGGCCGGTTTCGATGACGGAGGCTTGCAGTTCGTTCGCACGGCCGGCGTCTCCGGCAACGTGCGCGCGGTAGAGGGCGGCCAAGGGCTCGGGGACGACGTCGGCGGCCGCGAGCACTCCTCCCACGGCGCCGAGAGCGAGCGCGGGCGCAAAGACCGAAACGCTCCCGCAGAGCACGCGGAAGCTCGCGGGCACCCGGTCGAGCACCTCGCGCATCTTCTCGAGGTCCCCCGAGCTGTCCTTGAGCCCGGCCACGTTCGGGTGCTTCGCGAGCGCTTCCGCGACGGCAACGGGCAGCACGAGCCCCGTGAACTTCGGGACGTTGTAGAGGAGAACCGGGATGGGCGACGCGTCAGCCACCGCTTCGAAGTGACGCCTGAGTGCCTCTTCGTTCATGCGGGAGCGGAAGTAGAACGGCGTGATCACGAGCGCACAATCGGCGCCGCAGTCGGAGGCCAGCTTGGCGAGACGAACAGTGGCCGCCGTGCTCTCCAGCCCCACGCCTGCCATGAGTACGCGGCTCGCCGGGATCGCCCGCCTCGCGGCACGCAGCAGTTCGAGCTTCTCCTCTTCTTCTAGATAGGCGGCCTCGCTGGTCGATCCGAGGAGGAGATAGCCCGCCGTCCCGTGGAACTCGTACCGCGCCAGGTTACCGGCGAGCGCCCCGGTATCGACCCGGCCGCGCTCGTCGAAGGGTGTGGTGACGGGAGAGAACACGCCCGAGAGGTTCACGCCGAGCTCTCCTTCATTATTAGAGGACCATCATCTCGTGGATCGTCTCTCCCCGGGCGAACCGTTCGAGGGCGAGCGGGGAGATGTCGACCGACGCCGAGCGCCCGTCGGCGATCCACTCCGCGACGGCCTCGCCGGCGG
>JANMVW010000445.1:0-7049 GCA_031393555.1 Acidobacteriota bacterium | reverse complement strand
GCCCGGTCGGGACGTTCAAGTTCATGTTCGCCCCCGACGGAAGGGTGGACGGACTCGGCGTCGAACTCGGCAACTAGTGTCGACCGGGGATCATCGAGAGCTTTCAACTTTTGCTGCGGCTGCCCCCGAGATCCTGCCCGTCTTCGGGTCTTGAACGAAGGCGACAACCGACCCGGCACGAAGCTCCGGAGGCGTCAGCGTCAGGCGCCCCTCGAAAGCCGGCCCGAGTTGCACCGTGCGAAATGCACGAACGACCCGGACGTGTCGTAGAGCTTTCGAGGCGTTTTCGCCGCGATCCGGGTTTGAAGCCGCATCCGCCTGAGCCCACGCCACGTGCAATTCGGCCCCCGGGGCAGCGCCGCCGACTTTCCATTCGACGGCGACGCGTTGTCCGTCGAGGGACACCTGGAGTTAAACGACGACCGAGGCATTCTTTGACATGAATTTTTCGATCGCCGAGTTGGCCCGCGATCCGTCGGATCCGACGAACTGATCGGCGCCGTTGACCACCAGCTGTGGCGCGTAGGGGCCTCGAACGCCGAGGAGCGTCTCGTATCGGTTCTGTCGCCGTGTAAATGCCGCGTCGGGAAACGGATCCTTCCAGCCCAGGCTGTCCCAATAATCGACGTGGAAAGACAGGCCATACACCGCACGACCGGAGGTGTCGGCTTCCGTCATGAGCTTGGCGAAAAGCGCATCCGCCGGAGGGCAGCTCGAGCAGCCCTCCGAGGTGAACAGCTCGACCAGCGCGAACGGTGTCGGATGGCCCTCCTGTGCGGTGCCTCCCACAGCCGTGCCACACGTCGCGAGAACAGCCGCACACCAGCCGACGCGTGAACTCATCGATTCTCCCAAATAGAACCCCAAATCCCGGTTTACAAACCGAAGGACCCGCGTATGTTAAGCGCACGCGGTACTCGAGGGGGATCCAGAAACGTTCGCGCATCGAAGTCGATGAGGTGTGGGATGCGACCAATCGCACGATTTGGGCTTACTTTTGCAATCGCCTTCCTGGCCCTGCTCGCCACGGCGCTCCCGGCGCGCGCTCTCATCGACGCCGATGCCGACGGGTTCCCCCAAGCGGGCGACTGCAACGACGGCAACTCCCAGGTTTGGGCCACGCCGGGTGAGGCGTTGCAGCTTCTCTTCGCGGCCGACAAATCGACGCTGTCGTGGACCGCTCCAGTCGCGGTGGGCGGGGTGGGCTCCTCGGTTCGCTACGACACGCTGCGCTCGACCTCGCCCTCGAATTTCGCCGCCGGCCCCCCGAGTCAGTGCTTCGATCCCGAGGGCCTTACGACGAGTTCGACCGACTCCGCTATCCCTGCCCCGGGTACGGCCTTCTTTTACCTCGTGCGCGCAAAAAACGATTGCGGCGATGCGACGCTTGGTTCCGTGACGGGTGGAACCCCGCGAGCCGGGATGGTCTGCGACTGTTCGGTTCTGTGCAACGACGCCACCGCGTGCACACGCGACCGTTGTGTCGATGGTATCTGCGCACACGACCCGATCGCCCCCGTTATCCAAGCTCAGCCGGCCTCGGCGGCAGCGTGTCCGGGCGACGCCACGGCGTTCACGATTCGCGCATCGGGGCAGGGGACGCTTCACTTTCAATGGAAGAAGGGCGCGGTCAACGTCGGTGTCGACGCTCCGACGCTGGCGCTTTCGGTCGCCGGTGCGGACAACGGAGCTCAAATCACGTGCGTCGTCACCGACCCGTGCAGCGCGACGACGAGTGCCCCGGCGACCGTGACGGTGTTTTCGAGCGCGGCTTCGTGCAGCGGCGGCGGCTCAGGGCTCGAGGCGCCGAATGGGGCGAGCTATGGGCTCTCCATCTGTGGCGACTACCACATGCCCCACGCGCATCCCGGCGTCGCGAGCTATGTCGAGGACCCGGGCATCAAGGAGCGAGCGGCCGGGGGTTGTTCCGGAGGGCATTCAGGACACCCACCAGATTACGGAATGGCTGGTCACGGCGGGGGAACTTACCTCTTCTCCGGCGAGTTCTACCTCGAAGCCGACGACCTCGTGATCGCAGGCCGCGGCTTCGATTTCGAATGGAGCAGGAAGTACCGCTCGCGCGAGGGTCGTCTGACGACGATGGGTCAGGGCTGGGACTTCTCCTACAACCGTTCGGTCTCATCCGGTGCGGGCGGCAGCCTCGTCGTCTCGGATGGCAACTCGCGGCGCGACACGTACGTGACGGGTACAGGCAGCTGCTGGACCGCGACAGGATTCTTTCGCGAGGTGTGCCTCCAAGTCGACAACACCTACGTTCTGACGTTCCCGAACAAGACGACCTGGAAGTTCGCGGCCCTCGACGGGTCGCCGGCCCAGGGGAAGATCGTGCGCATCCAGGATTCGAATTCGAACGCGATGACGTTCGCCTACGATGGTTCCGGAAGGCTCACCACGATCACCGACACGCTCGGCCGCCCGATCACCGTCTCTTACAACGCCGAGGGATATGTCTCTGCCATCACCGACTTCGGCGGCCGTCAGGTGACCTACGGCTATGGCACGGCGCTCGATCCCGACGGAGGGCCGGGCGATCTGCGCACGGTCACCAGCCCGTCGGTGACGGGGACCCCGACCTTGAACGACTTCCCTACGGGTAAGGCGACGACGTACACCTACGCGAAAGCAACGCTGCAGGCTGCGCTCGACCACAACCTTTTGACGATCACCGACCCCACGGGAGCGGTCGTCCTTCGCAACGTCTACACACCGGAGACCAGTCCCGCGAGCCCGAGGTTCGATCGGCTGGACCGGCAGATCCTCCCGAGCGGGACCAACACTTTCGTGTACATCGCGCAAACGCCCGGCCCGGGGGAGGATGCGGTGATGAAGGCGTGTTACAGAGACGACGCCGGAAACGTGTCGGAGATTTCGTTCGACGCTTCGAACCGCGTCGTCAAGTTCCGGGAGTACACCGGCCGCGCGCCGAATCTCGAATTGCCGACGGACGACGTTCAGAACCGCCCGACGGGGCAGCTCCGACCGACCGATCCTGCCTATTTCGAGACGCGCTTCACGTGGAGCGCCAGTTCGTTGCTGCTCTCGGCTACCTTCCCTGAAGGCAACTCGGTTGCAAACACCTACGACTCGGCGAACTCCAACGTGCGGCTTCGCGCCAACCTCTTGCAGTCCGTTCAGTCGCCCGGCCCGCGCGGCGGCGACCAGCCGCTGATCAGCGAGAGCTGGGCGTACACGACGACGTTCGGCAGCGAGCCGAGCGTCGTCGGGGAAGGCAATGGGAAGAAGAAGTTGGGAGGGTGGGTCAATCAATCGTACAAAGGAAGAGACGTGCGGAAGAGCGTCGCATATATCGAGGCCTGGGAGAGATACTCGTCGGCAACCAGAGGCTCTTGGACATCGCACACCAACGGCCTAGGCCGCACCACCACGCGCAGCATCGACCCGGTAACGGGCAACCTTCTCCAGGTCAGCGCTCCGCTAGTCACCACAGGCGTCCTCGGCGGCGGTACGCAAAGCATCGTCGAGTCATGGGAGTACAACGCGTTCGGGCAGGTGACGCGGCACATCAACCCGACGGGCCAGAACGACACGTTCACCTACTACGCGTCGGGGCCGCAGACGGGGTATCTCCAAAACACCACGATCGATGCGCCCGGGTCGTTGCCGGGATCGCACTTCGTCCTGCTCACGGTGACGGCACGCGACGCATTCGGAAACGTGACGGCACTGACCGATCCCCGCGGGCACACGCAGACGTTCAGCTACAACCAACTCGACCAACTCGTTCGCCAAATGTCGAGTCCGCCGTTCAACTACCGAACGGACACCTACTACGACGCCGCGGATCGGGTCGTCAGCGAAGACGTTCAGAACGTAGATGAGAACGGAGCGGTCGAGGCGAACGACGCGACCTCGACGTTGTATTACTACGACGCGTTGAGCCGGCTCGTGAGACGACGCGACGAGCCGGATACGGTAGTCATCGACACGGAGTACCAGTACGACGCCAACGATCACGTCACGCTTGAGCGCCACCCGGAAGCCGTCAACGGCCACCAGCCCACGAACGTGGTCCGCAGCCTCTACGACGAGAGGGACCTGTTGTTCCGAACGACCGTCGCGGAGTCGGATCCTCAAGCGGCGACGACGCAGTGGGACTATGACAAGAATGGCAACGCGATCGCCGTACGCTCTGGCCTCGAAGCCACGCCGGAAGTCACCACCTACCAGTACGACGGTTACGATCGCCTGGTCAGCGCCACCGATCCGATGGGGAACCTCGAGACCCGTCAATACGACGCGAACGACAACGCGACGTTCGTGCACATCGAAGGCGAGCTGACCGACGGCGAATCTGGGCCCAACGTTCGGCTCCACGAAACGACGATGACTTACGACGAGATCGATCGCCTGGTGCGGGCCGACGGAGCGTTCTTTGATTCCGTCACCGGCGCGCCGATAGGGGACGGCTTCGCGACGACGAAGAGCTTCTACGACGCGTCCTGTCGCGTCATTCGCGTCGAAGACGACAACGCCCACGGGACGAATACGACGTACGACAGCGCCGGCCGCGTTGCGTCGACGACCGACGCCGCCGGAAACACGCAGACGATGGCCTACGACGCGAACTCGAACGTACTCACCGTCACCGATTTGGAAATCTCCGACCTTGGTACGCTACCCCAGTCGTTCGTGACGACCTACGTCTACGACAACCTCGACCGGAAGACGAGCACCACGGATTCCGGCGGCAACGAGGAACACGATCTGTTCGATTCGCGGAACAACGTCAAGGTTCACTTCGACCCCCGCGGGAACCAAACGCTCTACACGTACGACGGCGTCAATCGGCTCATCGCCACCGCCCGAAAGATGACCGACACGGGCGACGGCACGGGAGCGTTGACGTTCGTGCTCGACGGTACTCGCTCTCAAGACGACGACAGTCGGCTTGTGAGCCAGACCGACGACAACGGGAACACGACGACGTACCAGTACGACGCGCTGAATCGCCTGGTTGCGACTCTTTATCCCGATGCGACCGCGGAGACGACGAGTTATGACGTTCATGGCAACGCGACCCAGATCGTGGATGCGAACGGCTCCGTGACAACCGCGACGTTTGACGCCAATGACCGACTCAAGACGCGAAGCATCAGCCGGGCCACCGGAGTCCTCGGGACGACTACGGAGACTTGGAAGTACGACGGCGCGTCGCGGATCGTGTATGCGCAAAACGACGGGTCGCTCGTAACCCGCAAGTACGATTCGCTTTCGGACGTGACGCAAGAGACGCTGCAAATCGGGGCCGGGCCGGTCCGCACGCTGGCGGCCACGTTCGACGGCGCCGGCAACCGGACGTCGATTCTCTATCCGTCGGGTGTCACCGTGACCACGGTCCGCGACACCCTCGACCGTGCAAAGACGATCGCAACCACCGGCCCCAAGGTGTGTTTCGGCGGGTCGACACCCGGGGTGCCGTGCACCAACAGCGGAACCTGTGGCGGCGGTAGCTGCCAACCACTTCCGGCGGCGACAACGTCCTACGACTACGCGGGGCCCGACCGCGTGGTGCGCCGCAAGTGCTGCGGCGCTTCACCCAACGAGCAACTCGACGTTCTCTATGACACCGACCGACGGATCACGAGGACGACTCACGCCAGGCTCACACCTTCGGCGCCGATCGACGATCATTCTTACGGATGGGATCCGGCGGGCCAGCCGACCTCACGTACACGCCTCGTTGGCTCGGGCACCGGCCGCGTCGACACCTACGCCTACGATTCGGCATCGCGACTGATCCACGCCGTCGAGACGCCGGCCGGCTTGCCGCCGGTTCCGATCGACTACGCCCTGGACGGGGTCGGGAACCGCATCGCGGTGACTGGAGGAACCGAGGCGGGGGCGTACACAATGAGCGCCGCTCTTCCCGAGCCCGCGGATCGCCAGCTCAACCAGTACACCTCGACGCCGTTTGACGGAACGCGCGACTACGATCGGAACGGCAACCTCGTGCACAAGACGGGCACCGGCGAGACGTTGAGTTACGACTACCGCAATCGGATGGTTCAGGTGATCGGCCCGGGCGGGACGCATACCTATGGATACGACCCGTTTGGCCGCCGGGTCCTGGCGGACGGCACGCAGTTCTTCTCGGACGGTGACGACACCGTCCAGCAGCTCACCGTGACCGGGACATTCAAGAGCGCCTACGTCTACGGCGACCGGATCGATGACGTCGTCATGGGTGCTCAGGATGTCGATAGCAACGGAGGCGTCGACCGCGTGGCCTACCACGCCGACTACCTGGGCAACGTGATGGCCGTGACCAACGGCCTCGGCACCCTCCTTGAGGCGTACGACTACGACAACTACGGGAAGCCTCGATTCTTCAATCCCGCGGGATCGCCGATCGCGCAGTCGGCGATCGGCAACGCGCTTCTCTTCAACGGCCACCGCTACGATCCGGAAACCGGGCTCTACGACTACCGGACGCGCTATTTCGATCCCCGCGCAGGACGGTTCACGTCACGGGACAGGATCGGTACGTGGGGCGACGAAGGGAACCTCGGGAACGGCGATGCGTACGCCGGGAACAACCCGTGGTCGCGAACAGATCCTACCGGGGAGTCGGCCTGCGGGTACTGGACAACGGTTCCGTGTCCGCCAGAGTTCCCGGCGACTGGCTGCGTGGGTTGGGTTCCGTGTCCCGCCGGAGTCGGTGGAAACCATTGGTACTCGGTGGAACTCGGCATGGCGCCCGGCGGCGGTGATGGCCGCGGCGTCGGCACGACGGGGACGACAGCTTGGCCCTTCTGGTGGAATCTGAACCCAAATGATGGCGACGCGGTTCGTGTGGCCAAGGGCACCATCAAGATCCGAGGCACCGCAGGCACCGGAACCAGCGCCCTGAAGAATGGCACGGTCAAGTTCTTCAACGAGACGAAGGGATTCGGGTTCGCGAAGTTCTGTCCCGGCGACCCCTCGTGTCCACCGCCCGTTCGCCCGGTCTGCTGGACGGGCTCATGCCTGTTCGGAATCAACCGCAGCGGCAGGGGTGGAGATGTCGA
>JANMVW010000439.1:0-6464 GCA_031393555.1 Acidobacteriota bacterium | reverse complement strand
GAACGGGCCGTTCCCCGTCAGCATCTCGAAGACCACGTAGCCGAATGAGAAGATGTCGGAGCGTTTGTCCACGATCTTGCCGCGCGCCTGTTCCGGGCTCATGTAGCCGGCGGTTCCCATGATGACGCCGGCGATCGTCGGCGAATGGGCCGGCGACGCGAGGGTGGGGGAGTCGGGATCGAACGACACGCTCTCGGCCGATCGCGCGAGGCCGAAGTCCAACACCTTGGCGCGCCCTTCGTCCGTCACCATCACGTTTGCGGGCTTGAGGTCGCGGTGCACGATCCCCTTCTCGTGCGCGGTTTCGAGCGCTTCGGCGATCTGCTTCGCCAGAGGGAGCGCTTCGTCGAGAGGGATCGCGCCCCGCTTCAAGCGGTCCGCGAGTGTTTCCCCCTGGACGTACTCGAGCACGAGGTAGCGGTGGCCGCCCGCCTCCTCGAGTCCGTAGATCGCGCCGACGCCGGAGTGGTTGAGCGACGCCAGAACTTTGGCCTCGCGTTCGAAGCGCGCGAGCCGCTCGGGGTCCGTGGCCAGAGCGTCGGGAAGCGCCTTGATGGCGACCTCCCGGCCCAGCCGCGAGTCGCGAGCCAGGTACACCTCGCCCATGCCGCCGGCGCCGAGCGGGCCGACGATCTCGTAGGGGCCGAGGCGAGTTCCGGAGGTCAGCGCCAAGAGGGGAGTCCTTCTCGAACGGTTACCGGAAGTTGTTCAGGAGCACGATGTCGCTGCTTTCGTTCCCGTAGAGGAAGAAGAGCGTCTTTCCATCCTTGGAGCTGTCGATCCCGAAGATCGACCCGGTCGGAAAATCGGTGATCGGCTCGGGCGCGCGCCCGTCGGTGCCGGCGCTCCAGAGGTTGGCGACGTTCGCGACCGTGCGTTTCATCACGAGCCGTTTCCCGTCGGGCGACCAAAGATAGTCGTCGATCGAGCCTTCCGTCAATTTCGTCACGGGCCGGGGAGCGCCTCCGGCGAGCGGCTGAACGAATACGTTGGCGACGTTGTCCTTCGACACGAGGAAGGAGAGCGCCTTCCCGTCCGGCGTCCACTTCGGCGGCGAGGATTGCGTCGGCCACGTGAACGTCGCGATCGGAGCTCCGCCCTCGATCGGCACCACCATGCAGGTCGTCGGCGACGTGCCCTCGAGTTCTTGCGGGATCAGATAGGCGACCAAACGGTTGTCCGGCGACACTTTTGCGGCGTAGTTTGAATCGGTTGCGATCTTCCGCGGCTCGCCTCCGGCGACAGGGACCGCAAAGAGCGCGCGGGGGGTGTCGACGCGCACGTAAAGCAAGGTCTTCCCGTCGGGGCTGATGTCCTGAAACCACTCTCCGGTGCCGGGAACGAGCGTGCGCGAATTGCTCCCGTCGGGGCTCGTGATGAAGATGTGAGCGGTAAAGTCCTCGCCCGTTCGGGTGATGACGAACTCGCCGCTCGGGAGCGCGCGCACGACCTGTTCCCCGTTCGATCCCGGCGTGATCTGTCTCGGAGTCTGGGCATCCGTCCCGATCGTCCAGACGTGGGTGTTGTGATCGGTGGCCGCGCCAAACGCGATCGTGCCGTTTTGCGCCACGACGAACGAGCCGACGGCATTGGCGCTGCTCGCGTTGAAGGTGAGCTGCTTGGGCCGAGCCTTTCCTTCGAGGGGCACGCTCCAGACGTTCGACACCCTCGTCGAGCGGGGGGCCGAGATCGTCGCGCCGTCGGCGGTCAGATCGAGACCGAAATACACGTTGGAGTCGCTCGTGACCTTCCGGTGTCGCCCCTCGGGATAGGCCACGTAGAAGAGCTGAGGTCCTTCGGTCTCGGCATACCTGAACGCGGAGGCGATGAATCCCTTCCCGTCCGGGAGCCATTGGTTCGCCAAGGTTTCCCAGCCCGTGGAGCCGAATCGGGTCTGGGCCAGACTCGCCGCGTCGATCGCGACGAACTGCGCGTGGATGCCCTTCTCCGCCGTGTGGACGGCCGTGACGAACGTCTTGCCGTCGGGAGACAACGCTGGGGCGCAGGCGAACCCCAGCGGTTCGGCCACCGTCGCCAGCGTCTTTTCTTGACCCTGCTCGAGGTCGCGCACCATCGCCGACGACTCTCCCGTTTTGGTCTTCGTCCTGATGAAGCAAACGCTCTTGCCGTCGGGCGTCAGGTTGAAACCATAACCAAGGTCGGAAAACAGTTTGCGCGGCGGGCCGCCCAGAACCGGCACCCGCTCGAGCGTCGTCATCCCTGGCCGGTCCTGATCCATGACCAGGTAATAGACGTAGTCGCCGTTTGGCGAGAAGTGAAGGGCGGGCACCCAAGCCTTGCGCGGCGGCACGACCTGGACCTCGCTCCCCGTCGAGATCTGCCGGACCCAGATCGATGTCGATCCCGACGAAACGATCGGATAGGCGAGATACCGTCCGTCGCCGGAGATCGCCGCGCCGCCGACGCCTTCCCGCCCCGAGATGCTCGTGATCTTGAGCCCGGCGGCCGGCGCCGCTTCGGCAGGCTGGGCGTCGCGATTGCGGAGAAAGCCGGCGATTCCGACCGCCAGCCCCGCGACTCCTAAAATCGCGACGATCGTCCCACCGATCAACCACGAACGGCTTCGCGCGGGGCGGGGGAGGGCGCCGACGGCGCCAACCCCACTCCCCGAACTCGTCGAGCTCGAAAGGGATTCGTAGTTGTCTGCGATCTCCCGCAACTCGATGGCCAGGTCCTTCATCGATTGGAGGCGCTGGTCGGGGCTCTTCGCCAGGCAGCGCCGCACCAGCCGGCGGAGGTCGGCGGGAGCCTTCGGGTTCAGCTCGTGCGATTCGACCGGCGCGTCGTGGAGGATCTTGTGCATCGTGTCTACGGCACTGTCCGCCTCGAACGCGCGCTGGCGTGTCACCGCTTCATAGAGGATGCAGCCGAACGAGAAGATGTCGGAACGATGGTCGACGGATTTCCCCTGGACCTGCTCGGGCGACATGTAGCCGACGGTTCCCATCACCGTCCCCGCGCCGGTGTGCGCGCTGGTGCGCGTCGGGGCGACGCTCGCGGCATCGTCTCCGGTTCTGGATTCCGTCAGCTTGGCCAGGCCGAAGTCGAGCACCTTCGCGAAGCCGTCCCGCGACACCATGATGTTCGAAGGCTTGAGGTCGCGGTGGACGATCCCCGCCGCATGCGCCTTCGCGATGCCGTCGGCCGCCTGGGCGAGGTAGCCGAGGAGGCGCCGCAGGTCTTCCTTGTCGGCGTGGATCGACTCCGCCAGCGTGTGGCCGTCGATCCGCTCCATCGCGATGAAGTGGATGGGAGCCGACGACTCGCCCTCGCGCTCGATCGCGCCCGATCCGATCTCGTAGATCGTGACGATGCCCGGGTGGTTGAGCGACGACGCGGATTTCGCTTCGATGACGAAGCGCCGGAGCCGTTCCTCGTTGTGGACGAGCCGCGGCGGAAGGACCTTGAGCGCAACGCTTCTTTCTAAGGTGAGATCCTGGGCGAGGTACACCTCACCCATGCCGCCGGTTCCCAGCGCGCCCACGATCCGATAGTGGGAAATGACGTCGCCTGCTACGAGAGTGTGGTCCATGGCGGTCGGATCTTAGCAGCCTGCTGAGATTAGATGTTGAATTGAGCGGAGGGATTGACAACGCCGCAGGTGCGAGGCGCACGGCTACAGGTCGAGGCCGGCCAGGCCTCTCAGGAACGATCGCCCTGGCGCCGCCAGTAGCTTCCTTGCTGGCGATGATGTCGTCGAGATGACAGACCGGAAACCCCTCGACGTCGATCCGCCGCCGCCAAGCATCATCGAAGCGCTCGATGCCGTCCGGTGCGAAGACCAAGTCGAGGTCGAACGGGCCGTTCTTGAGCTGCACGAAGTCCTTGCCTCCCGCAACCTGCCCGGCCTGCTCGACATCGAGCGCGAACCCCAGTTCTCGCAACGCGGCGACGATTGCGCGACCGTTCTCGGGGCTCTTCTCCACGAAAAGATCGGCGTCCTGGGTGGTGTCGGGGAAGCCGAGCAGAATGGCGCCCGATTTGCCGATGAAGAGATACCGCACGTGGTGATGCGCGAAGACGTCGCGGATTTCCTCGGCTTGCCGGTACTCAAACGCGCCCATAGCCCAGCCAATCCGGGAGGTTGTCCTCGCACCAGCGGCGATAGTCGGCGGTCGTGTCGAAGGCCCTGAACGGCTGGTCATCGAGCACCGGTTTGTACGTGTGGATAAAGGCGTAGCGAAAACGGACTGACAGCGAACGCCGAGCAGCAGCCTCGAACTCGGCCAGCCACTCCGGCGGGATGTCACCTTCGACGAAGGGCGACTCTCCTGACCCGAAAGGCACGTTCCCCATGCACCAGATTATAGGCTCGAGTCCGGTGGATCACCGATCAAAGCGCAGGTCGTTTCAACCCGGCAACCCAACGGGGAGGCACCGGAGAAGGGCACGGTTTTCGAGAGCGTCCTGCTTTCCGGCTATTCTCCCCGCTCGGGAGGACTCGGCCGATGAACGAAGAAAGGCTTCGCGCGTGGTGGTGGCACCGGCAGGGCCTCGACGGGACCCTGAAGCAAGCCTCGCCTTCGGATGTGCTCGAAAAGACCGGCTGGGCGCGCTCGGTCGGCGGCGCGGGTCCCTACCTGACGCTTCACGCCCGAGCCGGGATCGGACGCGCGGCGGCGGACGCCGCGGTCGCGCGGCTTGCGATCCACGAGCTGCCGAGCGCGCGGGGCTGCACCTACGTCGTCCCGGCTTCCGACTTCGCGCTGGCGCTCAAGGTCGGGCAAGGGTTTGGTCACGAGCAGGAGATGAAGGTCGCGCGCAAGCTGGGCGTGACCGACGCCGAGATCGACAAGCTGTCGGCCGCCGTGCTGAAGGCGCTCGGCAAGAATGCGCTCGGGACGGACGAGCTGAGGGCCGCGGCCGGCGGCGCGGCGCGAAGCCTCGGACCCGAAGGAAAGAAGAAGGGGCTGACAACGACGCTGCCGTTGGCGCTCGGAAACCTCCAGGCCGAGGGAGAAATCCGGCGGGTGCCGACGGACGGCCGTCTCGACCAGCAGCGCTATCGCTACGCGGCGTGGCGGCCGAACCCTCTCGCGAAATTCCGACTGTCCCAGGATGAGGCCTACACGGAGTTGGCGCGGCGCTTCTTCCGCTGGATCGGCCCCGCGACGGTCGCGCAGTTCCAGTGGTTCTCGGCTCTGGGCGTCAAGGCGGCGAAGGCGGCCGTCCTGCCCTTGGGACTCGTCCCTCTCGACACGGCGGACGATCGCCTGATGTTCCCCGAGGATCGTGACGCCCTCCTTTCGTTCGCGCCTTCGAAGAAAGCCCAGTACGCGCTCGTCAGCGGGCTCGACGCGCTCTTCCTGCTCAGGCGCGACCTCGCGAGCTTGATCTCGGATCCGGACAAGAAGCGAAGCGTGTTCGTCGAGAAAGGCGTGAAGCCCCTCGGGGGACTCGCCGACCTGCCGAGTCACGCCATCGTCGACCGCGGACGCGTGGTCGGACTGTGGGAATACGACGTCGACACCGCCTCGATCGTGTGGCTCGCGTTCGTTCAGCCTGGACAGTCCGAAGAGCCGCGCTCCTCGAGTCAAAGCGCTTCGCAAGGCGGGTCGCTGATGCGTTGGCCGCCGTCTGGACATCGGCGAGCATCTTGTCCAAGTCCTTCCGCGAGATGAAACGGCCCGCCTGAACCACCGCGTTGATCCGGGTCGTGTTCTTGATGTCGTCGAGCGGGTTGGCATCGAGCAAGATCAGATTCGCCAGTTTCCCCCGCTCAATCGTGCCGGACGATGCGAGCTCCCCGAGAAACTCTGCGGGAGCGCGCGTTGCGGTCTGCAGGGCTTCCATCGGAGTCAGTCCGGCTTTGACCAGCAACGCAAGCTCGTCATGGAGGCTGAAGCCGGCGATGCCGTACGCGTTGGGCGCGTCGGTCCCGGCCATGATCCGCACGCCCGAGTGCTGCAGGTCACGCACCAGCTCGAGTTCTCTTTGGAAGTACGCCGTCTGCGCGGCGATGTACGAGGGCGTGCGGTATCGCGAGAAGAACCCCACCTGGGGCTTCCAATAGTTGCGCTGTGACTCCTCCACGTTGACCGCCCGTGAGTTGCGAACGTGCGTCGGCCGATGAGCGCGAAGCCGAGGATGCCCCCGGTGAAAAGCGTCGCGTAGGTGATCGCTCGGATCGAAACGAACAGGCTCACCTCACCCGCTGAGCTCGCACGCGTCCTCGAGCCAGCGTCGAACTTCCGGGTCGACCTCGCGCGACGCACGATCGCGCGCAGAAAGCGGTACCCGCCAGGTATTCGCGGGCGTGAGACAACTCGGCGCGGGGGGTGTCCGATCCGGCTGTCTGTTTGGTCAGTTGTTCGTAGCGCCGGTGGGCGAGTTTGCGATCGCCCAGTTGTTCCGCCGACAGCGCAGCTCCGTACAACCCCCTGAATCGCGCGGGGTAGATTCTGAGCGCGGCTTCGTAGGCTTGTAGCGCTTCCCGGGGCCGC
>JANMVW010000410.1:0-6634 GCA_031393555.1 Acidobacteriota bacterium | reverse complement strand
CAACCCGCGAGGGATGTGCTGCCCTCGTGAGCGGTGACGGCGCGGCGCTCGTCCCGATCGTACGGCGGGCCCAGGCTGCGCTCGACTCGCTCGGCGTGGTTCCAGAAGTCGTTCGCGAGTCGATTCGCGCGATCGAGGCCGAAGGAGGTGCCGCGAAAATTTCGGGCGCCGGTGGCCGAAGCGGCCCGGGTGCTGGGCTGGTGCTCGTCGTGCACCCCGACCCCGCGTGGCACGCGCGCTTCACTCCGCCCGCAGGATGGACGGCTCACAATGTTCGCTTGGGCGCCGAGGGATTGCGCGTGGAGGTCGCGGCATGACCGGGAAGGCGACCATGACGGCGCCCTCCAACATCGCGTTCGTCAAGTACTGGGGCGCGCGCGATCTCGCGCAGGCCCTTCCCATGAACGCCTCGATCTCCATGACTCTGACCGAATGCGTCAGCCTCTCGACCGTCGCGTTTTCGGACGGATCGGACGAGCCCGACCGGATCGAGCTCGTCGGAGAGGACGGATCGTTCAGCCTCCCGCCGGCGTCGTTTCGCGAGCGGGCGTTGGCGCACCTCGACCGCGTTCGCCGGTGGGCGCGCCGGGACGGGTCGTTTCGCGTTGCGACGCGCAATTCGTTCCCGACCGGGGCGGGCATTGCGTCGTCGGCTTCGGGTTTCGCGGCGCTCACGCTGGCGTCAACAAAGGCGCTCGGGCTTTCCCTGTCCACCCCCGAGTTGTCGGATCTTGCCCGGATGAGCGGCTCGGGCTCGGCCGCGCGGTCCGTGCTCGGCGGCTACGTCTTGTGGTCGCCCGAGGGGGAGGGCGCCGGTCACGCTGTCGCCATCGCCCCGGCGTCGCATTGGGATCTACGCGACGTGATCGCTCTCGTCGATCACGGCGAAAAAGACGTCTCCTCACTCGACGGACACCGCGTTGCGGCCTCGAGCCCGCACTTCGAAGCCCGGCAACGGATCCTCCCGCAGCGTTTGGCGACCGTGCGGCAGGCGATCGAAGCGCGCGACCTCGACGCGTTGGGCCCGATCCTGGAAGAAGAGGCGATCGAGCTTCACCTGATCGCCATGTCCTCGAAGCCGCCGATCTTCTATTGGAAGCCCGGGACGGTGCAGGTTCTCGAGCGGCTGCGCGGGATGAGACGCGACGGCCTTTTCGCCTGGGCCACGATGGATGCAGGGGCAAACGTTCACGTGATCTGCGCGCCCCAGGCCGAAGCGTCGGTCATCGCGGCGCTGAACGGGCTCTCGGGCGTCAGCGGCGTGCTCCTCGACGGGGCAGGCCCTGGCCCGCGCGAGGAGAGGGAGCACCTCTTCTGATGCCGCGCCCGATCGTTTTTCTCAAACTCGGCGGGAGCTTGATCACCGACAAGACGCGCCCCGGCGTCGCGCGTCACGCGACGATCCTGCGCCTCGCCGAGGAGCTTGCCTCCGCGGCGAACCGCGCGCGCGGGCCGCGACTGCTCGTCGGCCACGGGAGCGGCTCGTACGGACACGCCGCCGCGGCAGGCGGAGGGCTTACGCCGGGAGCCGATGCGCGGCGTCGTGTCGACGCGATTTCCGGCACGCAGCGCCGCGCGGCCGAGCTGCATCACCTCGTCGTCGCCGCACTCGTGAACGCTGGCGCGCGTCCATTCTCGTTCGCGCCGTCGAGCTTTCTTTGCGCGGCGAGCGGCCGTGTCCGCCGGCCGTTCGTCGATCCGATCTTTGAAGCCCTGGACCTTGGACTTCTACCGGTCGTCTACGGCGACGTCGTTTTGGACCGGAAACGCGGGGCGGTCATCGTTTCCACCGAAGAACTCTTCCTCCTGCTTGCCAAGGAAGCCGCAAGGCGCCGCAGCCCGGTCGCTCGCGCGGTTTGGCTCGGCGAGACCGACGGCGTCCGCGACGACGACGGTGGAACGATCGCGCATCTGTCGGCGGCGACAGCCCTGCGCACGGCGCGCCGGGTCACGGGCGCCTCCGGCGTGGACGTCACCGGAGGGATGGCGCTTCGCCTGCGCGCGGCCGGGACGCTCGCCCTGGCCGGCATTGCGTCTTCCATCGTCGACGGGCGCAAGGCGGGGGCGCTCGGTGCCGCGATCACGGGGCGCGCGTCGGGTGGAACCTGGGTGGATGCTCGGTGAGAGCCATGGCGAACCTCGATGACCTCCTCGAAAAAACCAGCCGGACGTTCGCGCTGTCGATCCCGATGCTTCCCGAACCGACACGCCGCCACGTCGGCATCGCGTATCTCCTCTTCCGTGTCGCGGACACATTCGAGGATGGGTTGCTGTGGCCGCGCGCCAAGCGCCTGGCGGCCCTCGACGATCTGGCTCGGCTTCTCGAGACGCGCGGCGGCGAAAAGGCGGCGGCCGAGCGCTGGCTGGCCGACGCCCCTGTGGCGCACGCGGGGTATCTGGAGCTTTTGCGCGAGACGCCCTCGGTGATGGATGCGTACTGGGACTTGGAGGCGCCGGCGCGCGCGGTGCTGCGGCGCGACCTCCTGCGCACCGTCTCCGGAATGGCAAGGTTCGTGCGTCGCGGCGACTCAAAGGGCAACCTGCGGCTCGCCTCCCTGCGCGAACTGCGCGACTACTGCTACGTCGTCGCAGGGATCGTCGGCGAGATGCTGACCGAATTGTTCCTGCTCGAGTCGGAAAGCCTCGCCCCTTTCGCGTCGCGGCTGAGGCGTCGCTCGCGATACTTCGGCGAAGCCCTCCAACTCGTCAACATCCTCAAGGACGCGAACTCGGACGCGACCGAAGGGCGCGTTTACCTTCCCGGCGGTATCGACCGCTCGCGTGTGTTCGCGCTGGCGCGGCGGGACCTCGAGATCGCGGCCGTCTACGTGGGAACGCTGCAATTGGCCGGAGCGCCCGACGGCTTCGTCGCGTTCACGGGCTCTCCGGCGGTGCTCGCCCGGGCGAGCCTGGATCGGATCGAATCGACGGCCCCGGGCGCGAAGATCACGCGCGCCGAGGTCGGGGCCCTCATGGAGCGGATGTTCGAGAATCTGGCGGCGGGGCGCCCCTTGTTCTAGGGCCCGCGGCGCAATTTTCGGATTCTGTCGAGGTTGCTCGCAAACCCGGCGTTTCCGGGCGAGAGCCGAACCGCCTCGGCAAACTCTCGCTCGGCGTCTTCGAGGCTCCCCACGCGCGCGAGCACGACCCCGAGTAGGGAATGCCCGCTGGCGTCTTCGGGCGCAAGAGCTACGGCTTCGCGTAGCACAATCGCCGCACGTTCCGGGTCGCCGCTTCGCATGCGACGTGCCCCGCTGGCGACCAGGGCGCTCACGATCTTGGCGCGGATCGTCGGATCCTGTGCTTTTTCGCGCACGACACGGAGATACTCGTCGCGTCCCTCGCCGTTCTTGTCCGAATTCAAGAGCGCTGCGCCCAGCGAGCCCCAGGCCGCGGCGTACCCGTTTGAGATCCCGAGGGCGGTCCGGAACTCGGCGATAGCCTCGTCCATGCGCCCCTGTTGCGAGAGCGCCAGGCCCAGGGCGTGGTGCGCGGAGGCATTCGGCCCGGTGACGGCGATCGTGTGAGCAAAGAGAGTTTGACTGTCGCGCCAGTATGCCGCCTGGGACGTCGTCGCGACCGCGAGCAACGCGACCGCGACGGAAGCGAGCGCGGCCGCGGCCGAGCGGGCGAGCCGATCGCCAAGTTCCCATACGACCGCGACGACGGGGCCGACGAGGGGAAGGTACGTGTATCTATCGGCGATCGGCTGCGAACCGACCTGCACGATTCCGATCACCGGTGAAAGCGTCACGAGATACCACGCCCAGGCGACCGCCCAGCGCGGGCGCCTCGTCCAGGCTCGCGCGGCGAGCACGGTGAGAACCACGATCACGAGCGTGCAGGCGAGAACGCGTTGGGGTGAAAGGCGCGCCAGATCGTAAGGGTAGGGAGTCGCAAGCGCATGGGGCCACACGGTCATGACGAGATAATCGATCACGGCCACGCTGGCGTTGGCGAGGCGCGTCGGCATCGCGACGATCGTCAAGTCCATGACCGCACCCTCGTGGGCTTGCGCGATGAAGGTGACCACCGCCGACACCGCGGACAACGTAAAGAACGGGAGCTTCTCCCTGAGTCTGGGCACCAGGTCAAAGCGGTCGAGCGGCCAGCGGTCGAGCAGGAGCATGAGAACGGGGAGGGTGACGAGCATCGGCTTCGCCAGGAGCCCGGCGGCGAAGAGGCCGAGCGAAGCGGCGTAACGGATCCCAGAAGGCTTTTCGACCCACAGAACCCAGACGTAGAGTGCCGCGAATGCCAACGCCAGCGACAGGACGTCCTTGCGCTCGGCGATCCAAACCACCGATTCCACTCGCAGTGGGTGAATCGCGAACAAGAGAGCAGCCGTCGCGCTCCGCGCGTCGCATCCTGTCAGCCGCACCAGCAAAAAGAACAGCAGGACGGTCGCCGCGGCGTGGTAGACGACGTTTGAAATGTGAAACGCCCGTGGGCTGCCGCCCCCGATCGACGCGTCCGCCATGAGCGAGATCCAGGTCAGCGGGTGCCAATTGGCCAAGCGAAAGGTCGTGAACGCCCAGCCGACGCCTTCGGCAGACAGTCCTCGTTGGACCGTCGCGTTGTCGACGACGTACCCTCGATCGTCCAACTCGATGAAGTCGTATCCCGCCGCACGCCCGAACACGATCGCCACGGCCAGAGTAAGGCCCAACGCGATCAGCATCCGCTTCACGCTCGATCTCATCGCGGGGCCACCATCCCTTGGAGCACGGCTTTCACTTGCAGCCACTCGCGATCGACGATTCCGTAGTAGACCGTGTCGCGAACGAAACCATCCCAGCAGACCCGGTGGCGGCGGAGCACGCCCTCGCGTACGCCGCCGATCCGTTCGATCGCCCGTTGCGACCTCTCGTTGCGCGCGTCGGTTTTCAGCGTGACCCGGTGCGCCCCGAGGGTCTCGAACGCATGCCCGAGCAGCAGCAGCTTGCACTCGGTGTTGATCGCGGAACGCTGCCAGGACGTGCCGATCCACGTCCACCCGATTTCCAGCGTCCGATGCGCCCGCTGAATGTCCAGGAAGCGCGTCGACCCAACCGCAGCCCCTGAAGCGGCCGCAACGATGGCAAACGCCACTTCGCGTCCGGCCTCGGTCTCGATCAGCGCCCGGCGAATCATGGACTCCGCGTCTTCGATCGACCGCAGCGCCGGCCGCGCCATGTACCTCCACGTCGCTTCGTCGCCCCCCGCGGTCAGCAGATCTCGCGCGTGGCCGAGATGCAACGGTTCGAGTACGACATGCGTACCCACGATCATCGTGGGGCGCGGGTCGAACGCGGGGAACGTCATGACGCCGGATTCTAGACCGGCGGAAGCCGTGTCGCGGTATAAATGGCGCGGCTCGAGCCGGGCGGGGCCCAGGTGATGCTGGCCCGGCGGGGAGTTCCGGATCAGCGTTTCCGACGGATACGTCATCAAGGTGACCCACGCATGACGCGCAAATTGCAGGTCGGCGTTTTCGTTTTTGACGATGTCGAAGTCCTCGACTTCGCGGGCCCGTTCGAGGTGTTCTCCCGGACACGCGCAACACCCGGCCTGGAATCTCGGCGCTCCGAAGATTCGGCGCCCTTCAACGTCTTCACGGTGGCGCCTCGTCCGGGTCCCGTCGTCGCGACCGGCGGGCTCAAGATCGTGCCGCACTGGGATTTCGCAAACAGCCCCGCGATCGACGTATTGGTCGTGCCGGGCGGGTTCGGCACCCGCCCGTTGCTGGAAGACGCGGAGGTGCTGGCGTGGATACGGCGTACGGCAGCCCGCGCCCAGCGCATCACGTCGGTGTGCACGGGGGCCCTTCTGCTGGCGCAAGCAGGGTTGCTCGCCGGGCGCCGCGCGACGACACACTGGAGCTCTCTCGATCGCCTGGCCGGCCTGGATGCGACGATCACCGTGGACGGCAGCCAACGGGTGGTCGATGACGTGGTCATCACCTCCGCTGGCGTGTCGGCGGGTATCGACATGGCGTTTGCGGTCGTTGCGGCGTACTGCGGCCGGGAGGTCGCGCTCGAGACGGCCCGTTACATCGAATACCCGTTCTGGGGCGGCTAGGGAGATCCTCGCGTGGGCAAGGGACGCTTGGAGGCCTTCAGCGATGGCGTCATCGCAATCATCATCACCATCATGGTGCTCGAGCTGAAGGCGCCGCACGGCGCCGAGCTCGACGCGCTACGCCCGCTGATACCCGTTTTTGTCAGCTATGTGCTGAGCTTCGTGTTCATCGGAATCTACTGGAACAACCACCATCACATGCTCCACGCCGCGGGGAAGGTCAACGGACGCATCCTGTGGGCCAACCTGCACCTTTTGTTCTGGCTGTCGCTCATCCCGTTCGTCACCGGGTGGATGGGCGAGAACCACTTTGCGGCGCTGCCCGTCGCGCTCTACGGGGCGGTCCTGTTGATGGCCGGCCTTGCGTATTTCGCCCTCGCTCGGGCTCTGGCGGCGCACCACGGCAAGGACTCGAAATTGGCGCTGGCACTCGGGAAAGACACCAAAGGGAAAGCCTCGGTAGCCATCTATGCTGCGGCGGTACCTTTGTCGTTCGTCAATCCCTGGATCGCGTTTGCGATGTACATCGTGGTCGCGATCCTCTGGTTCATCCCCGATCGCCGCATCGAGCGGG
>JANMVW010000403.1:0-3672 GCA_031393555.1 Acidobacteriota bacterium | reverse complement strand
GGGGCCATGGTCTCCTTGATCGGCGTTTTTTCGGGGCTCGGGACCCTGCTCGTCTTGTTCATCGGAGGCCTCCACGTGATCCGCGGGCGGATCTCGCTCGGCGATTTCGTCGCGTTCAACGCCTACCTGGCCCAACTCGCGTGGCCGACGGTCGCGCTGGGCTGGATCGTCAACGTGTTCCAGAGGGCCTCAGGCGCGATGCGACGGCTCGACGAGGTCATGACGTCGACACCGGTCGTTGCCCCCCCCGCGTCTGATACGGACGGTGTCGTGCCGATCGACGGCGATCTTACGGTGCGCGGTCTGACGTTCGCCTACGAAGGAGCGGCCGAGCGACCCGCCCTCACCGACATCTCCCTTTCGATCGCCAAGGGCTCGCGCGTGGCGATCGTCGGCGCGGTCGGCTCCGGTAAGTCGACGTTCGCGCATCTGCTCGCGAAGATCTACCCGCCTCCCCGGGGGACGATGTTTTCGGGCGGCGAAGACCTCGCCGACGTTGCCGTCGAGCGTGTCCGCGCCGGTGTGGCCTTCGTCCCGCAGGAGGCCTTTCTCTTTTCGCGCTCGCTTGCGGACAACGTCGCTTTCGGCCTTCCCGCGGGCGGCGATGAGGCGATCGCAAGGGCGGTTCGGGCGGCACGGCTCGACACCGACCTGCCGTCGCTCCCCGAAGGCCTCGAAACGATCGTGGGCGAGCGGGGATTCACGCTTTCGGGAGGCCAGCGCCAACGCGCGACGCTCGCGCGGGCCTTAGCCGTCGATCCGAACATCCTCGTGCTCGATGACGCGCTATCGGCCGTCGATGCCGATACGGAACGGATGATCCTCGACGCACTCCAAAAGGAGCGGCGCGGGAGGACGCTGATCCTCGTCACGCACCGGCTGAGCACGCTGCGCGCCGTCGATCGGATCGTCGTTTTGGCCGGCGGACGCGTCGTCGAGGACGGCACGCACGACGCGCTCCTTCAGAGAAACGGAGTTTACGCCCGGCTCTTTCTCCGAGCGCGCATGGAAGAGCGACTGCAATGAACGCCGATCGCGAAGACGTTTTGGGCCGCGCCTACGACGGGCGCCTGATGCGACGGCTCGCGGCCTACGTCGCGCCCTACCGCGGCCTCGTCGCCTTGTCGCTCGCGACGCTTTTCGCGTCGGCGGCGGTCCAGCTCGTCCAGCCCTATTTGGTGAAAGAGGTCATCGACGGCTTCATCGTGAAACGGCGGACCGACGGCCTGCTGATCCCCGCCGCGCTGTTCTTGTTGGCGCTCGGAGTCGACTTCGCGCTTTCGTTCCTCCAGGTCTACGTGCTCGAACGCACGGGCCAAAGCGTCGTGTTCGATCTCAGGAACGATGTCTTTTCGCACCTTCAGCGGCTCCCGTCTGCGTTTTTCGACAGGACGCCGGTCGGACGGCTGATGACGAGGGTCACGACCGACGTCGAAGCCATCAACGAGGCGTTCACCTCGGGCGTCGTTTTGATCCTCGCCGATTTCGCGAAGCTCTTGGGCATCGTCGTCATCCTGATCGCGATGGACGCGCGGCTGGCGCTCGTCACCTTCGCGGTGATCCCGCCGATGCTCGTCGTCTCGTGGTGGTTCCGGGTGCGCGTGAGAGACGCCTACCGCGCGATTCGCTCCGCCGTGGCGAAGCTCAACGCCTCGCTCCAGGAAACCGTCTCGGGGATGCGCATCGTGCAGCTTTTCAGAAGGGAACGGCTCTTGGCCGCCGAATTCGCGGTGCTCGACAGGGAGCATCGGGCGGCTCAGATGTCCGGCGTCTTTTACGAGTCGGCGTTTTCGGCCGTGGCGGAACTCATGGGTTCGGTGACGATGGCGGCGATCGTCTGGGCCGGCGGTTGGCGCCTCTCCGGTGGGGCGATCACCTTCGGCACGCTCGTCGCGTTCATCGAATATGCCAGCCGGTTCTTCCGCCCGGTGCAAGAGCTCTCGCAGCGCTACACCGTGATGCAGGCGGCCATGGCCTCGGCCGAGCGGATCTTCGCCCTCCTCGACACGAAAACGACGCTCGTCTCCCCGAAACAGCCCTATCGACCGCAAGGGGTCAGCCGCGGGGAGATCGCGTTCGAGAACGTCACCTTCGGTTACGGCGATGGGGCGCCCGTCCTCAGGAACGTGTCGTTCCGCGTCGCCGCCGGCGAGCGGCTGGCCGTCGTCGGGTGGACCGGCGCGGGCAAGTCGACGCTGATCCGGCTGCTCGCGCGCCTCTACGACGTCCGGGAAGGCCGCATCCTGTTGGACGGCGTCGACGTCCGCGAGTACGACCTCGGTGCGCTGCGGCGCACGATCGGGGTCGTGCTTCAGGACCACTTCCTCTTCGCCGGCACGATCGCGTCGAACATCGCCCTCGACGATCCACGGATCAGCGCGGAGGACGTCCGGCGGGCGGCCCATGCGGTGCGCGCCGACCGATTCATCGAGAGGCTGCCGCTGCGTTACGACGAACCGGTGCGAGAGCGCGGCTCCAACTTTTCGGTCGGCGAAAAGCAGCTCCTGTCGTTCGCCCGCGCGATCGCCTTCGACCCCGCCGTTTTGGTGCTCGACGAAGCCACCGCCTCGGTCGACCCCGAAACGGAAGGGCACATCCAGACCGCCCTCGACACGGTGCTTTCGGGACGAACGTCCATCGTCATCGCCCACCGTCTCGCGACGATCAGAAACGCCGACCGGATCCTCGTATTGCACCATGGGGAGGTAAGCGAACTCGGCACCCATGACGAGCTAATGGCAAGAGAAGACGGGATTTATCGGACGCTTCAGGCCCTCCAAACCCAGTCCTCCTCCTGAAATTCTTATACAAAACCCCTTGCCGGTCCCCATGGCAAAAGGTACAACCGTGCGGGCTTTGATTTCATTGGGAGGTTACCGACCATGCGTTTGCTCGTAACCGGACTTGCTCTTCTGCCTCTCATGGGATCCGCCATCGCCGCAACGACCACCGTTCGCGAAGTTCAAACACGAAATATCCCGGTCGGCGCGACGCTTCCGATCGACCTCACATCCCCCGAAGGTAAGACACGCTGGCAACTCGAATCGATCGCTCCGGGCGCTTCGGCGACCATGACGATTGCAATCCAGGAGCAAGGATTCGTCCATGAGACGCGCCGGACCGGCCAGGCTGCTCCCGCGCGCGTTTCGATCTCGGGCGTCGACGCCGAACGCTGGCTCCTCCCCGATCACGATCCCACGCAGATGAAGATGGGCGCCCGGGTCTCCCTCCAGTTCAACGAAACCCGGGACGGGCTCGCTGACCGGCTGACCGCGGAGGTCGCGACGGTCGGCATAGGCTGGTTGCTCCTTCCGGATGACCCGCAAGAGGTCGTGTTGCAGCGTGTGCTCGTCTCCCGCCAGCGCGCGGGAGAACGCGCGATACGCCCCGAAGCGTTGATCCACCGCTGGGTGAGCCCTCGCGAAGGTGTTCTCGCGACGATTTCCGGCCCCGCTTCGGCGGATGGCCGTACGCGGCTCGCCGTCGTTTCGGTGACGATCGTCGAAAAGGTCTTGATCAGCGCCGCCACCCTGAAGGTTTACGCCGACCAGCTCTATCGCGGGACTTACACCGACCTCAAGTACGGCTGGGATAAGGGGGTCGGAACTCTCGTTTCGTCCATGGTGCCGAACCCCGGCATCAGCAACATGTGCCAGTTGATCGCGCTCGATA
>JANMVW010000360.1:0-1523 GCA_031393555.1 Acidobacteriota bacterium | reverse complement strand
ACTGCGAGTTAATGACCGTGCAGCTCAACCTCGTCAACGACGGTAACGTCCCGCTCGACAACGTGCGCCTGGCGGCGTTGACCTCGTCGAACCCCGCGGTCCGCATCGCGAGCGCGATTCCGCAGCTGGCCGGGACGTTGGCGCCCGGTGCGACGGCGCCCGTGTCGTTCAAGTTCTACCTCGGCCGCGACGGCACGGCCGCGGCGTGCGGCGACCCGTTGATGTTCACGGTGACGGCGACGTCGGATCAGTCCGCGGCTTCGGTGCGGACCTTCACGTTGACGGCCGAGCGCTCGACGGTCGCGGGCCCGCTGTCCTACGGCTTTGAAGCCGACCTCGGCGGCTGGAGTTTGGCCGCGGGAAGCGTCACCCGCTCGGCCGGTGGCGCGCCCGGTTCGACCACGGCCTCGCTCCATTTCCGTCAGAACCTCAACAACGACTGCAACGCGGTCGTCTCGCCGATCATCAAGCCGTCGCCGACTTCGACGCTGTCCATGTACGTCAACTACATCCTCGAGTCCGGCAATTTCGACCGCGCGAACGTGCGCGCGGTGGACGTGGCGACCGGAGCGAAATCCCTCCTCACGCCCACGGGCGCGACCTACAACACCACCGGCGACCGTCTTTTGCTCTGCGACGACCTGGGGAATCTGAAAGGCTGGGCCGGGTCGTTCGGCACGTGGCGACAGGCCAACTTCGATCTGTCGCCCTACGCCGGGAAAGAAATCCGGCTCGAGGCGCGCGAGTCGACCGATTCCTCGGCGCTCGGGTCGCAAGGGTTCTGGATGGATTTGGTCCAAGTCACCAACGCGACCCAGCTCAACTGCGACGCTCAGAGCCAGGTCTGCGGCGCGCTTCCGCCCGAGGTCTCGCCCGAAGGGAGCTTGGTGCCGTTCACGATCGGCAAGTCCGGAGCCGACCTCCAGTTCGTGTTCTCCGAATCGGCGGGCGCGGCGAGCTACAACGTTTACCGCGGTTCGATCCAGAATTTGACGCAGGGGATCTACGATCACGCGGCTCTGCCACCGCTTTGCGGGGTGCTCGATGCGGTGGCCGGGGACGGATCGGGCACGCTCACTGCCCCCGACGCGAGCGTTCCGGGCGACTCGTATTTTCTCGCCGTCGCGGCGAGCGCGGCAGGGGAATCGACGTACGGGAGCGGCGTCGCCGGGGCGCCGATTCCGTTGGCGTTGAGCGCCTGCCCCTGACTTTCGATCAGTCCTCGGTTCCGCCGATGAAGCGATAGACCGCGGCGCCGAGGACTCCTCCCACGATGGGCGCCACCCAGAACAGCCAGAGTTGGGCCATGGCCCAGCCGCGAAGTCTAACTTGATGTTTCCCCGCTCTGCTCCTGATGCTTCGGGCGATCGCCCACGGGCGATCCGAGGGATCGCAAATCGTATGACGGAGTCCTCCGATCCCGAGAGTGTAGTGGGAAAAAGTCGAATGCCCCCTGTAGACTCTCCGGCCGGTATCCCCATGAGCGACAACCACGAGCGAATTCTCGTAGAGCGCGGCGCCGC
>JANMVW010000358.1:0-7781 GCA_031393555.1 Acidobacteriota bacterium | reverse complement strand
ACGCCGGGAAGCTCGGCCCCGATCATGTAGGAGATCCCTTCGAGCATCAGGCTGAATCCCGGCGACGAGGTGAACGTCATGCACCGCAGACCCGCGCCCGAACATCCGTACATGATGTTGACCGTGGCGATCTCGCTGACCGCTTGAAGGAAGACGCCGTCGAGCTTCGGCAGGATCTTCGCCATCAGCTCGGCGCCCTCGGTCGACGGGGTGATCGGGTAGCCGTAGAAGTGGCGGCACCCGGCGAGCAACGCGCCGATCGCCGATGCGTAGGTCCCCTTGGTGACGAGCGGCTCGGCCGCGGTGAGCGCCACCCGGCGGTCGGGGATCGTCTCGGCCGCGGCCGGGGCGTGCCCCCGGGCACCGAACATGTGCGCGGGATCCTGCAGTTCGTAGTCGGCCGCCCCCGCGGGCGTCGCGGCGAGGCCGTAGGGCTCCGGACAGGCCGACAGACACAAGCCGCAACCGTTGCATGGCTCGAGGTTGAGCAGCACCGGGGTCAGACCGGTGGCGGCGTTGATCTCGGTTCCGATCGTGATGCAGTGCTTCGGGCACGCCTCGATGCACCGGCCGCACCCCTTGCAGAACTCCGGGAACAAGAACGGTTTCGGCCGTTCGCTGATTTGCGTCATGTGGAGTTTCCTCCTCGGAGAGAAAGCCGTGAAGGCAATGGAATGCAAAGTAACAGCCAGGAGAGGCACCGGACAGGCTTCGCTGTTTATTCCAAAGGCCCTTATTGGTGCGTTGGTCGTCTATTGACTTGGTGTAGACCTACTGAGGAGGTGCCCCATGACGGACACGCCGCAGCGCGCCGGGTCGTCCCTGGATCTTTTCGAGCTTTCGCGCTGTTGCGCGGAGGCGCAGTCCGACGGGGTGCCGTGTCCGACGCTGGGCCGGGACTGTCAGGTCTGCGAACGCGCGATGATCGTCGGCGACCAGGTTGTTCCGCCGCCTTCGCCCCCGATTCGACCGGTCGGAAACGACTAGACCGGGCCGACTCCCACGACGGGGTACCGGAAGTAGACGCCGTCGAAGGCTTTGATCGCCCCGACGATCGGAAACGCGATCGCGGCGAGCCCGAGCAACACCCAGAACAAGACCACGAGCGGGATCAGCACGACCGTGAGCCACAGCAGCGCCGTCCCGGCGACCAGCACGAACACCACGACGTTCAGGAGCAGGGCCTGCTTCGCGATGCTCGAAATGACTTTCGAGTCGCTCTTGACCGCCCAGATGACGATCGGGACCAACACACCGCCCAACGGAATGAGGTAGCCGGCGAGCCCGGACAAGTGGGTGAGCGCCGCGAGGGTTCGCTCCTCGGGTGCGATGGTCGTAGTGCTAAATTCCATCTCGTTTCTCCTCTTCGTTGTGTGGAACGCGTCTTGCTGATACGAGGTTCCAACGGAGATTACCTTGAGAGTGCTCATCCACCGCCTGGCCTCGATGAAAATTGCCGTGACGCTCCTCATCGCCCTGCTCGTCATCCTGGGAGCGGGAACGATCGTCGAATCCGCGAAGGGGTCGGAAACCGCGGGCCGGCTCGTCTATTACGCCTGGTGGTTCCAGGCGCTCGAGGCCGCCCTGGCGATCAACGTGCTCGCGTCGATCGTCGATCACTGGCCTTGGGGAGCGCGCCGCACCGGGTTCCTGTTCACGCACAGCGCCCTGGTGCTCATCCTGGCCGGCGCGGCCGTCACGCAGATTCTCAAGATCGAAGGCCATATGCCGATTTGGGAGGGCGAGACCTCGGCGCAGTTCACCCGGGAGGGAACGCGAGCGGGCGAAATCGTCTCCCTTCCCTTCGGCCTGCGCCTCGACGCGTTCGAGATCGACACCTACCCCGGCACGGCGCGCCCCGCGATGTTCCGCTCTCGCGTCGTGGTCGTGGACGCGAAAGACGGCAAGACCACCCCCGCCGTGATCCAGATGAACCAGGAACTCTCCTACGGCGGCTGGAAGTTCTTCCAAAGCAGTTACAACCAAACCCCCGATCGCGATCAGACGGTCTTGTCCGTCGCCAAGGACCCCGGCCAGCCGATCGTGTTTTTGGGCTACGCCTTGCTTTTGATCGGAATGGTCACGGTGCTCGCCACGCGGATCTCGCAATACCGCGTCGTGGGGAAGATCGTCATTCTCGCGATCGGATGCGCACTTTGCGGTTCGCACCCGTTTGCCGCCACCGCCCCCGACGCGGCGACGATCGAGACCTTGAAGCGCCTCCCCGTCCAACACGACGGCCGCGTCATGCCCCTCGACACGATGGCCCGCGAGACCGTCTGGAACGTGACAGGTCAAACACGTTGGCAGGGTTTCGACCCCACCGGCCTGGTCGTCCTATGGGTGGTGTCACCCGAGGAATGGGCGCAGCAGCCACTGGTCAAGATCGGAAGCGCGGCTCTCGCCAACGAACTCGGCCTCCCGCCCGGGACGCGGAACGCCACCTTCAACGAACTGGCCCGCTCTCAGGCCCTGGTCGCCCTGGTCCGGCGGGCGCACGCGGCCGAGGAAGGCGGCGGAAAGCTCTCGGGCGTACTCGCCGCGGCGAGCCAACTCGACGGCCGGCTGAGCCGAATGTGGGGCTTCCTCAGCAAGTCGGACCTGACGGTCGTCCCCCACCCCACCGAGGTGAACGGCACGTGGACGGTCCCGGCGGTCGTCTCGATCGACGCGCTGCGCCCACTCGCGGCCACACCGTCGGCCGCCATCGAGCGCGAGTTGACCTACAACGCGGCCCGGCCGACACGGATCGCCTGGATCGTTCTTCTCGCCGGCACGGTGCTCGCGGTTCTTGCGATGCGCACCGAGAAGCGGTGGCTGGATGCGGTCTCGCTCCTCGCGCTCATCGCGGGTTTCGCCGTCATGACCTGGGGGATCGGGACCCGGTGGAGCCTCGCCGGGCGCATCCCGGCATCGAACATGTACGAGTCGCTCCTTTTCCTGGCGTGGGGCGTCTTGTTCTTTGCGCTCATCGTATTTGCGGTCTTGCGCAACCGCCTCGTCGTGTTGAATGCCGCCGCGATGTCCGCTCTGACGATGGCCCTGACCGACCTGCTCCCGATCGACGGCTTCATCCACCCCGTGGCGCCGGTGCTCGCCAACACGGCGTGGCTCGCGATCCACGTGCCGATCATCATGGTGAGCTACTCCGTCCTGGCGCTGGGCGTCCTGTTCGCGCACATGCAGATCGGAATCGGCCTGTTCGCCGCGAGGCGGCAAGATCTCGTCGCTCGCATGAACGACCTGCTCTACTGGTACATCCACATCGGATCGATTCTTCTGATCGCGGGCATCATCACGGGCTCGATCTGGGCATCGTCCTCCTGGGGCCGCTACTGGGGCTGGGACCCCAAAGAGGTTTGGTCGCTGGTGGCGTTTCTGGCCTACCTGGCCATCCTCCACGCGCGCCACCAGCGCTACATCGGCCCGTTCGCCGTGGCATCCATCAGCATCGCGGCGTTCTGGATGATCCTCATGACCTATCTTGGCGTGAACTTCGTCCTCGCGGCCGGGCTCCACTCGTACGGCTTCGGCGGCTCGTCGGTGGTGAACGGGATGGCGGGGGTCGCCTTGGCCGAGATCGTCTTCGTCGGCGCCGGGTGGCTCGCCTACCGGCGAAACGAGCGGGCGATCGGGGGTGCGGGGGCTCCCGGGCGGCTCCCGGTTGTGTGATATTCCCCAGTGGGTGGGTGAAAGGACGCGCACCGGAAGCCATGGCGACCCTCGATAGCCTCCGTTTGACCGAGCGGATCTTCGTGCGCACCTACCCGTGGCGCCGGATCGATCCGACCCCGTGGACGCCGTTGGGAAAGCCCCTGTCCGCCTGCCGCCTCGCGCTGGTGTCCAGCGCGGGATACGTCCTCCCGGGCCAGCCGCCGTTCGACGACGGGGTCCGCGGCGGCGACTTCAGCTTTCGTGAGATCCCGTCCGACGCCGACCTCCGCTCGCTGATCGACACCCATCGCAGCCGGTCGTTCGACCACGCGGGGATGGCCTCCGACCCCAACCTCGCCTTCCCGCTCGATCGGGCGCGCGAGCTGGCGTCCTCGGGCTTCATCGGCTCGGTCAACCGGCGGCACGTTTCGTTCATGGGCTCGATCACCGCCCCAGGACGGCTCGTTCGCCAGACCGCGCCTGAGGCGGCCCGGCTCTTGGCCTCCGACCAGGTCGACGTCGCGCTGCTCGTCCCGGTGTGACCGACGTGCAACCAGACCGTGGGTCTGGTCGCCGCAGAGCTCGAGCGCCACGGGATCGCGACCGTGGCGATTCAGTTGCTTCGCGAGGTGGCGGAACGGGTCCGCCCGCCGCGCGCCCTGTGCGTTCCGTTCCCGCACGGCTACCCGCTCGGCGTCCCGGGAGACGCGGTGGGCCAGCGGCGCGTGATCGAAAGCGCGCTTCGCCTTCTCGAAGACCCGTCGCTCGCTCCTCCCGTGCTGGTCGAGTTCGACGCGAAAAACTAGCGTGGCCCGAGAAGGCGCGCGAGGGCGGAACGGGCCCTTGCGTCTCCGGGGCGCAACCGGACCGCGGCTTCGAACTCGGCGATCGCCTCGTCACGTCGTCCGCGCTCGGCGAGGATCGCTCCGAGATTGAGGTGCGCTTCCTGGTCGTTCGGGTCGAGCCGGAGCGCCTCGCGGAAGCTGGCGACCGCGGCGTCGTCGCGCCCCGCCATCCGAGCGATGAGGCCGGCGTTGACGTGGGTTTTCGAGTCGTCCGGCCGCAGCTGCAAAGCCTCGCGCGTGCGGGACACGGCCTCCTCGGTTCGTCCCAGGGCCAGCAGGCCTCGCACGAGGTTGGCTTGGGCGTCCGCCATCTCGGGCGCGATCCGGACGGCTTCGGCGCAGTGCAAAACGGCGGACTCGATCTGGCCGCGGTCGAAGAGGGCTCGCGCGAGGTTGCTCTCGGCCACCGCGTTGTCCTTCGTGACGGCCACCGCGTGCGTGAACAGCGTGACGCTGTCGCTCCAGTACCCGGCCTGCCGGAACGCGACGAGCCCGAAGACGGCGACCGCAGCGGCCGCCGCGCCGGACACCACACGACGGGGACGCTCGGGCAGCCCGAAGGCCAGCATCATGAACGGGCCGATGAGCGGCACGTAGGTGTAACGATCGGCCATCGCCTGCGAGCCGACCTGGACGAGCCCGATCACCGGCACGAGGGTCACGAGATACCAGAGCCAGCCCACGAGGAGGTGAGGGGCGCGCAACCGGAGGCGAATGCAAACGGCCGTCACGGCCGCGAGGGTCAAGACGGCTCCGGCCACTTCCCACCCGGGGATACCTTCGTACGGGTACGGGTAGTAGACCGACAGGCCCGACGGCCAGATCGTTTTCCCGAGGTAGGCGACGTACGACACGGCGGCGTTTGCGACCCGTGCGCCGAGCGGGTACTGCGTCAGCGTGCGCATCACGCCGCCGCGGGACTGGGCGACGGAGGTCGCGACGCAAGACGCCGCCGACAGCGCGATGAGCGGCGATTTTTCGAGGACGAGCCGCCGCCACGACGCGGCACGCCGCAGCGGCCACACGTCGCACAAGAGGAGCAGGATCGGCAGGGAGACCAGCATCGGCTTCGCGAGGAGGCTCGCGGCATACATCGTCACGGCGAGGGCGCGGCGCGCGAAACCGGGACGCTCGAGAGAGTCGAGCCAAAAGTGGCAGGCGAGCAGCCCCAAGACGGCGCAAAGGACGTCCTTCCGCTCCGAGATCCACGCCACCGACTCGACGTGGAGCGGATGGACCGCGAAGAGCGCCGCGACGAGGGCGCTCCGCCAGAAACTCTTCGTCATGCGTTCGAACAGGAGGAACAGCAGCAACACGCCGACCAGGTGAAGCACGATGTTCGTCGTGTGAAAACCGCGCGGCGAGGCGCCGAACAGCTCCGCGTCGAGCTGCAGCGACAGCCACGTGAGGGGGTGCCAGTTCGCTTGGCGCGTGGTCGTGAACGCCCATGCCGCACCGTCTCGCGTCAGTCCGTTCAAGACCTGGGCGTTGTCCCTCACGTACCCCGGGTCGTCGAAGTTGATGAATTCGAACGACGCGACCTGTGCATAAATTGCCGCGGTGGCGGCCACGAGCAGCAACGAGACGACGGCGCGGCGCAACGCGGGCGAGAGCCTCATGCGACGGCGATCCGCCCGAAAGCGGACGCCATCAACACGCTTGCGGCCCTCGTGCGCGTCATGGCTCGCCACTTTACCCGATGCGGGGTGCTCATAGGAGCTAGCATCGCGGGCGGGGGAACGACGCGGTCGGGCAAGTCGCCCCGCCGGCTACAGCCCAGTCACGCGCAGCCGTCGCACGGTGACGGCGTACGCGATCCAGAGCACCGAGGCCACGGCCAGGGACGCCGAAGCCAAAGCAGGGGCATCGCGCAGGAGCAGGAAGCGCACCCCGGTCTGGTCGAAGGCGCAGGTCAACGGCAACCCGGAAAAGAGCAGGGCGAACGCGAGCAGCCGCGTGCGCCGACGGAGGAGGCTCTTGGCTCGAGACAGCGCCTCGCGCCCCGCGCCGGGAGGGGCGGACGCTCCCCGGGCCGGAGCGAGCTCCTCCGCGCGCAGCGCGTCCGCGAGGCGGGCGAGCTCCGGGTCCTCGCGGAGAAACGACTCGACGAGGACGCGGCTGTCGGGGCTCGCCTCCCCCGAGACGTAAAGCGGCAGCAGGTCTTTCACGATCTCTCTTGTGACGTTCATTGCGCGGGTCTCCCTCGGTTCATGCGTAGCTCGGCCAGCTTCAGCCGCGCGCGGTGCACCTTGACCTTGGCGTTGCTGGCGGTGATCCCCAGCGCGGCCGCGATGTCTTCGTAAGGCATCTGCTCCTCCGCCCGCATCAGCAGGGCCGCTCGATCCGGCTCGGGAAGGGTCTGAAGATCGGCGATCACCGCCTCCAACTCCTCCCGCCCTTCCGCCTGGACGTGAGCCCCCGGCTTCGCATCGGCCGGTTCGTGGATCAGCGGACCGCGCCGGCGCTCTTTCGACACGCCCTGGAGAAACAGATGGCGCGCGATCGTGAACAGATAGCCGGCGACCGTCGCGACGTCCACGCGCTCACGAGCCGTCCAGACGCGGATGAACGTCTCCGACGTGATGTCTTCCGCCATCGCGCGGTCGCCGGACAGCGACAGGGCGAAGCGGAACACCGCGCCGGCGTGGCGTTCGTAGAGCGTCTCGAACTCGATCACACGAAACTCGTCTTCCTTCCCTGAAGTGTCAGCATCACGGCCACGATGAGCGCCAGGCCCGCGGCCTCGGCCAGAAGCGTGACGGAAAGCGCCGGCCCGCTGCGGGCCAGCTCCCTGACATAGCGGCCGACCCATCCTAGCGTCGGAGCGACCTGAAGCACGAAATTGCCGAAGACGAAGATGAGCACCGAGAGCACGCCGATCGTCCATCCGACCGACTCGCTCACGATCGCCGCCGCGAGCACGACAGAGTAGAGAGCAGCTTGGCCGTCGCGGCGCCTTTCGGGGTGACCGGGAGGCTCATGACGAAGGCGAGGGTCTTGCGTTCGCGCTCTCCCATCCCCGGCAGGAGCATGACGTGAAACGAGACGCCCACCAGGACGTTGAGAGCGAGCGTGATCCCGGCGCTCCTCCCCACCGAGCCTCCCGAGGCCGCCAGGATCAGACCCAGGAACGCCGCGGCCGTGTAGAGGGCGAGCGGCACGCGCATCAACGAGATGTCCTTGACGATGAGCCGCAAGATGATGCGTGGGTTCATGCCGCCCTCCCGGCGGACTCTCCGGAGACCCGCCCAGAAACGCCGACTCGAGGCTCCGTCCGCCTCC
>JANMVW010000316.1:0-4379 GCA_031393555.1 Acidobacteriota bacterium | reverse complement strand
GGATGCCGGCGGAGTCTGTCGTGCGGTCGTCAGGGACGTGGGCGCCGAGCGCCGCGCCGCCACCGAGCTGAACTCGGAACGCACCCTGCTCCGCGAAGTGCTCGATCTCGATCCGAGCCTCATCTTCGCCAAGGACCGCGAGGGTCGCTTCACCCTCGCGAACCGGGCCGTCGCCTCGATCTACGGCGTCACGCCGCCGGAGCTCGTGGGACGCACCGACGCCGACTTCAATCCCGTCGGTGTCGAGATCGAGCACTTCCGCGCCGACGATCTCGAGGTCATGAACACGCTTCGTCCGATGCTCATCGAACAAGAGCCGGTGACCTCCCCCGACGGCGGCACCCGGTGGTTCCAAACGATCAAGATCCCCATCGTCTCGGACGACGGCCGGGCCGACGCGGTCCTCGGGGTCTCGTCCGACATCACGGCGCGCAAAGAGGCCGAGGACATCCTCAAGAGGCGAAGCGAGCAGCTCCTCAAACATCACACCGCCCTACGCGACCTGGCCTTGACCGGGCCGACGGACCTGCCGACGGCGCTCGAACGCATTTTGCGAACGGCCGCCCGAACTCTCGAGGTCGAGCGCGCCGGCGTGTGGTTGCTCGACGGCGACCGCACCGCGTTGCGAGCGGAGTGCGTGTTCGACCGCGGCATGATCTTGGACGAGCCGGCCCAGATGTTTCCGGCGAGCGATCATCCCGAGTACTTCCGCGCGCTGAACGACGAGCGCGTCGTGGCCGTCGAAAACGCCCCGGCCGACTCACGGACCCGGACCTTCGCGGCGGGCTACCTCAACGAGCTCGCGCTCGCGTCGCTCTTGGACGTTGCGGTGCTCTCGCACGGCACGATGATCGGCGTCGTCTGCCACGAGCATCGTGGAGACCACCGCGTCTTCACGCTCGAGGAACAAGACTTCGCCGCATCGATCGCCGACGTGGTTTCGCTCGTTCTCGAAGAGAGCAAGCGCGTGGCGCTCGAGGAGCAATTGCGTCACGCTCAGAAGATGGAGGCGATCGGCCTCCTGGCTGGCGGCATCTCGCACGACTTCAACAACCTGCTCAACATCATCGTGGGGTACGCCGACCTGACGAGCAGGGTGCTCCCCGCGGACCACCCGGCAGCCCCGCACGTGGAAAAAATCGCGACCGCTTGCCTCCGGGCGTCCGAGCTCATTCGCAAGATCCTCACCTTCTCGCGCGGCCAGGTGCTCCGCGTGGAGTTCCTTGAATTCGGCAGCGTGCTCCGGGACTTCTCCACGCTCCTCACGCGGGTGCTCGGGGAAGATATCGAGCTCGTGGTGGCCAGCGCGGATGAGGCCATGATCGTCGAAGCCGATCGCACGCAGCTCGAGCAGATCCTGCTCAACCTGTGCACGAACGCGCGCCAAGCGATGCCTCGAGGGGGCCGACTCACGCTCGACGCACGACCGGCGGAGCTTCAGGCGGAACTCACCGGCCGCCACGTTCACCTTCGCGTGACCGATACCGGCCACGGGATCGACGACGCCACGATGTTGCGCCTGTGGGAGCCGTTTTTCACCACGAAGGACGAAGGAACGGGGCTCGGCCTGTCGATGGTGTACGGCATCGTCCGCCAGCACGGAGGTCTGATCCGGGCCGAGAGCCGTGTGGGTCACGGGAGCACCTTTCACATCTTCCTGCCGCTCTACGACGAGCCGGTCGCGCGACGTCCGTTGCCGACGCCGGCCCGGGACGTCCGGGGCCACGAGACCCTCCTCGTCGCCGAGGACGAGACCAGCATCCGCGAACTCATGACGCACACGCTCCGGGCGCTCGGGTACACGGTGCTCGCCGCGGACGACGGCGCCGAGGCGGTCGCGCTGTTCGCCCGCGACCCTTCGGCCATCGACCTCGTGATCCTGGACGTCGTGATGCCGAGGCTTTCGGGGCCCGAGGCGCTCGCGCGCATGGTGGCCGAGAACCCGGCCATCAAGGCGGTGTTCATCAGCGGCCACGCGCCCGAGTCGGAACACCTGCCGGAGCAGCTCGACGCCTCCGGTCGCGCCTTTCTGCCGAAGCCGTTTCGAGCGGACGACCTGGCCGCGAAGGTGCGAGACGTCCTGGACGGCGACGCGTAATTCTTTTTTCTCGAGCACTTTGCGGAGTCTTCACCGCGCACCACGCGACGCCTGGCGACCGCGCACGCGACGAATGTTCACGGTCGATTCGAAACGTTCTCTCGCCGATCGCGCGTGAAGTACACGCTGCCGCAAGTTCGATGCGCCGAAATCGCCGACAAGCACTGATTCGGGCGCTGGCCGCGTGTTTGCTGTGTAACCATCCTGATGAAAACACTTCAACGCATCGTTCTTGTCGGCGGTGTCGGCGCGCTTGTCCTTATCGCGCCGTCCGTCCGCGCCCAGTCTTGCGGCGCGGCGCCGCTGTTCGATCTGAGCGGGCCGAGCTGCAGCGCCAGCCGGCAGGATACGGAGTGTGGCTGTTCCGAGTGCTTTCAGTGGGCCGCCGCGGCGCGCGCGACGTGGTACGAGGTCAAGCGTTGCGATCGCTCGGGGTCGAACTGCACGATCGTGGGCGACACGCGCTCGATCAACCGTGCGGCATTCACAGACGCCCAAGGGGTCCTTCACCCGGCGATCACACCCACCCTCTGGTGCGCGCCTTGGGACAATCCTTTTCCCCTGGCCCACGTCCCGTACGACTACACGATTCGATCCTGCACCAACGGGCCTTCAGGGCCGGTGTGTTCCTCCCAGACGTCGCCTTCGATCCGCTACGTCGGCGCGCCCTACATGTGCATCGACAAGGGGCTCGAGATCGCCTGCCGGCCGACCACCCCTCCCGGGGCCGGTTTTGCGACCGACCTGGACGGCGACGGGATCACCGACGCCCTCGATCTCGACGATGACGGCGACGGAATTCCGGACCGCACCGACAATTGCCCGCTGACGGTCAACATCGGACAGCGCGACACGGACGCCGACGGCGTCGGCGACGCCTGCGATCTCGATCCGAAAATTCCAGGCTCGCCGCCGCCCGACGCCGATCGCGACGGTATCGGCGATCGCGACGACGATTGTCCTTGGACCTACGACCCGTTGCAGACCGACACCGACCGCGATCGCACGGGCGACGCGTGCGACAACTGCCCGAATGGCGCCAACGAGATGCAAACCGACGACGACGGCGACGGCCAAGGCGACCGCTGCGATCTCGACGACGGGCCGATCTACTCGGTCTGGAACTCGCGCTCCCAACTGGCCTGGGCGCGGGAGGTCGGCTACACGACCTGGTGCGTCTATCGTGGCGACCTCGCGGAGCTACGGCGTTCCGGGACGTATACGCAGCTCCCGGGTTCGAATCCGAGAGCGGCGCGTTTTTGCGCGCTCACCGGCGAGACTCTCACGGACGCCGCGAATCCGGCTCAGGGAACGACGGCGTTCTACCTCGTCGGCGGGAGGCCTGGGTCGTGGCAAAACGACCTGGGACTCGACAGCAAGGGCCGCCTTCGAGCGAACGCGAACCCCTGTCCGTAGACCGCCTCGCGCCAAGCCCGCGGCGTCCTTGACGTCGAGACCCGGACAACCCGTCAAACCTTCACAGCTTCCATGTGCGGGAAAACGGGTTTTCCTGAACCGACGCGTCGATGATCCACCTCTCCCGCGGCGAATTGGTGTACATGAGTGGCGGCAAGTCCGTCCTCCACGCGGGTGAGAGGAGTCCTTGCGGCAGGAGCGGGCCATAGAGCACTCGTGCAGGCTGAAAACCGGACGGTGGGTCGCCGCCCTCGCCATGGTTTGCGCGCTCGTTCGAGGGGCAACTCCGTCTGCAGCGGCCACGCTCCACGTCGACAAGGCCAACGCGCAATGCTCGGATGCGGGATCCGGTTCGTCCTCGGTGCCGTTTTGTACGATCAACCAAGGGGCCACGAGAGCCGTGGCCGGCGACATCGTCGCGGTCCACTCCGGAAGCTACTCCGAATACGTGCGCGTCGCGAACTCGGGGACATCCTCGGCGCAGATCCTCATCCATCCTCTCAGCGGGGCGAGCGTCACGGTCACCAGTACGTCTCGCGCTTTCGAGGTGTCGGCCAAGAGCTGGGTCCGCATCGAGGGGTTCACCGTTGCCGACACCGTCTCGTACGGGATTTACATCATCGGTTCCTCGAACATCACCGTCGCTTCGAACGTCGTTACGGGATCGGGAGCACCGGTCAGCGGCCAGACGGCCCCTGCGATTTACGTCAGCGGCTCGACCGATTGCACGATCTCGGGAAACAACCTGCACGACAACTCCGACGCCGGCGTGTACGTCGTCGGTTCGTCCACGCGGAACCTCGTCGCCGGCAACGTCTCGAGCTACAACGCACGCGTCTACACCCGCGCCGCCCCCGGGATCGAC
>JANMVW010000312.1:0-2656 GCA_031393555.1 Acidobacteriota bacterium | reverse complement strand
GTGCGACCCCGCGACCGGTCTCTGCTCGGATCCTGCGCGACCGGAAGGATCGGCGTGCAGCGACGCGTGCACCGCGAATGGGGCGTGCCAGAACGCCGTGTGTGCCGGACCCGACACCGTCGTGTGCTCCCCAAGTGACGTGTGTCACGTGGCCGGCACCTGCAACACGACGACCGGAATCTGCTCGAACCCGGCCAGGGTGGACGGAGCGGCGTGCGATGACGTTAACGCGTGCACGACGAGCGACGCGTGCCACGGCGGGGTGTGCACCGGAGAGGGCGTCCCGTCACCCGAGGAAGTGGACGACGGGGTCCGGGTCGCCCAAAGCAACGGCGTCGCCACGATCTCCTGGAATCCGGCCCCCGGCGCCACAGCGTTCGAAGTCCTGCGCGGTCTCGTGAGCGCGCTCCCGGTCGGGCCGGGCGGGGACGACGAGGTCTGCCTGGACCAAGGCCTCGTCGGCACGTCGACCACGGATGCCGCGGATCCGGATCCCGGCGAAGGGTTCTGGTACGTCATCCGGGGCACGAACGCCTGCGGCAAGGGGCCGCACGGCTTCGCGCTTCAAGGAGGGAACACGATCCCGCGGTTCAGCACCACCTGTCCGTAAGCGCGAGGAAGGGCCCGAGATGATCGTCGAGCGCACGATGGACGGGAACTGGTTGTCGAACACCTACCTCGTCGCCGACCGACCCGGCGGCCACGCCGTGCTCGTCGACACCGGCGGTCCCGTCGGACCCATTCTCGAAAAGGTGGAGGCGTTTCGACTCACGGTCAGCCACGTGCTCTGCACCCACCATCACGTCGATCACATCGCGCACAACGCGGACTACCAGGCCCGATTCGGGTGTCCGATTTGCGGCCACGCCAGGGAGCGCGAGCTGTTCGGAGGACTCGACCTCGAACTCGGCGACGGGGATGAGCTCGTGACGGGTGACCTGCACGTCCGCGCGCTCCACGTGCCGGGACATACGCAAGGGCAGCTCGCCTACCTCGTGAACGACCAGCGCGTCTTCACCGGGGACACGCTGTTCCGCGACAGCGTCGGCGGCACCCGCGCGCCCGGCCACGGCACCTTCGAGGAACTCCGGCACTCGATCATGGACGTTCTCATGCGCCTGCGACGAGACACGCTCGTCCACCCCGGCCACACCGACCCCACGACGATTGGCGAGGAGTGGGAGCGGAATCCGTTCATCCGCGCCTGGCGCGGTCTCGACGCGTCACGCGAAGCGCGATGCACGGCGTTCGGTCTTCCCGCCGCGCTCCTCTTGCGGGCCCGGGACTACGACGGTGGCTCCAAGTGCTGGGTCCGCTTCGACGAGGGGAACCGCCTCGACGTGGTCCCGGGGTCGAGGGTGGAGCTCACGGAAGGATGACGACACGGCCCTTGCCAGGTTTCCGGACGTCGAAAAATCATCGAAAGTGCGACGCAACCGCCGGGGCTACGGGCAAACGCCGACCAACTGCGGCTTGCAGGCGCCGGCTGCCGGAACCAGCGTGCCTCCATAGGCGCCTTCATTCGAGTTGTTGTTCGGCACGACGACCCAATAGACGTTGCTCGCGGGAACGGACCAGGAATACGTCAGGTTCTTCCCGGTCGTGCAGACGACGCTCGAACGGTTCGCCCAGTTCCCGATCGTCCCTTGGTAAAGGCCGAAATCCTGACCCGGCACCGGGACGTCGTTGCAGGGAAGGCCCCACGTGAGCTTGACGCAGTTAGGATCGACGCAGGCTCCGGCCCCGCGGATCATCCAGGTGCCGCTCCCAAAGGCGCCGTAACCCGCGGGCGCCGTACCGTTCGCCTGGCGAAAGCTGTCGCCGCTTCGGCTCGTGTCGTAGCTCATGATGAATGTGTCGGCCGCATCGGGCACGAGGTCGAAGATCCCGATGAAGAGCGTTCCCGACGCGACTGTCACTGGCGTTGCGAGCGTGTAGCTGTTCCACGCGCTCGACGAGACGGACTGAATCGTGACGTCCTGGCTCGCGACGAGGGTCGCTGCGGCGGGGGTTGTCCCGCCGGCCGGGTCGGAGTAGACCAAGATGCGGACGGAACGCCCGACGGCGACGCTGCCGTGCCAGACCAAGACGTCGACTTTCTGAAGCTGGAAGGGAAAACAGCTTGGCGTGAATCGCTTGACCCACGCCGCCTGCGCGACGCCAGCGTAATCGCTCGCCGAGTTCACGTCATTGTCGTCGTTCGACAGGGCGGCGCCCCCACAGACCGTCTCTTTCGAAGCGGTCAGCTGCGACGTCGCCCGAATGTCGCCTGGGTTTCCGGCCGGTCCGATGCAGGCGGCGGCCTCGATTCTCGGCCGGATGACGTCCCGCTCCCGCTGCGAGAAGACCAGCGTCTTGCCCATCACGAGATGGCAATAACTCATGATCGTCCCGATGCTCGGAACGACCGTCCCGCTATAACAGCCGGGCTCGGCGTTGTAGCACTGGTCGATCGGCGGAACGTAACAGTGGGTGTGCGGGCTGCCGAAGTTGTGCCCGAGCTCGTGACTCACGACATCGGCATCCCACGTGTATCCGACGTTGGGATAAGTGTAGATCCCGTCGAGGGCCGAGACCCCATATCCGTTCGCCGTATTGCAGAGGACATCGACTCCGGCGAGTCCTCCCATTCCCGGCTCCTTGTGGAACAGGTGGG
>JANMVW010000301.1:0-5533 GCA_031393555.1 Acidobacteriota bacterium | reverse complement strand
CCAAATCCTACAGATCCTGAGCCTCACGCTTTTTGAACGAGTGCCTTTGAATCAGCTACTTACGCAGACCGTGACCGACGACATCGACACCGGTTCCGGTAAACAGCTGAGTCTATTCAACTAACGTTGGGACACTACTGGACTGTCCCCTATTCTCTATCGGGCGGCAACGCCGGCGACGAAGCCGGAGGCCCAGGCCCATTGGAAGTTGAAGCCGCCGATGCGGCCGTCGACGTCCAGGATCTCGCCCACGAGGTGAAGTCCCGGGCAAACTCGCGACTCCATCGTCTCGAGCCGGGTCTGGGCGAGCGGCACGCCGCCGGCGGTGACCTCGGAGTGGGTGAACCCGCGATCCCCGGTCACCGGGAGCCGATAGGCGCGAACGGTCTCGGCGAGCCGCAGCCTGGCCTCGCGACCGAGGCGATCGAACGACGCGCCCGGGTCGATGCCGGCCTCGGCGACGAGCGCGTCCGCGAGGCGTTCGGGAAGCCGGGCACGCAGCACCGCGCCGACCGGCGTGCCGCCGCGCCCCGCCAGCTCATCTTGAATCGGTCGCTTCGAGAGTGCGGGCAGCCAATCCAGGGAAAGGTACGCGCCGGGGTCGTCGAGGCGCGCGTTCAGCCAGTAGCGGCTGATGTCGAGCACCGGCGGCCCCGAGATCCCGAAGTGCGTGCACAGCGTCGATCCCCCGAACGTCTTGAGCGTCTTCCCCGTCCCCGCATGAAGGGCGATCGTCGTTTCCAGGGTCAGCCCCGGCAGGCGCCGGACGAAACAACGCTCCGCAAGGAGGAGCGGTACCAACGCGGGGAGGATGCGGGGGGTTGTCGTATGTCCGAGCCGCCGCGCGAGCTCGAAGCCGTGACCGTCGGATCCCGACTTTGGCAGGCTGCGCCCACCCGTCGCCAAGATCACGCGGGAGGCTGAGACTTCTCCGGCCGGGCCGCGAAGGACAAAGCCGGAGGCCGAGTGCGAAACGTCCTCCACCCGCCACGGGTGAACGATGGCGACGCCCGCCTCCCTCGCCGCGCGCAAGAGCGCGTCGAGCACCGTCCGCGCGCGGTCGGTCGTCGGGAAGAGTTTCCCGGTTTCCTCCCGCTTGAGCGCAACGCCCTCCGCCGCGAAGAATCGAGTCGTTTGATCCACGTCGAAGCGGCGCAGCACCTTGCGGATCGCCGGAGGCGTCGAGCCGGCGAATGCGGTCTCGTCGACGACGTCGTGGGTGACATTGCAGCGGCCACCGCCGGCGACGAGGATCTTGGCGCCGATCGTCGTGGCGCCGTCCACGACCAGGACCGTGAACCGCGTGCCGCGCTCTCGCGCCGCGCGCCCGGCCTGCACGGCGGCCATGAGGCCCGCGGCTCCGCCCCCGATCACGGCGAGATCGACTGATTTTTCGACTCGATCCATGCGGCGTCTTGTAGCACGACCGTCTTTGACGCGAACAGGGGCGAGTGCTACAAGTCCGCGCAATGAGGGAGCGCCCGTCTTCCGTCGTCGCCGAGCGCGCCGTCCGCTATTTGCACGGTTCCGGAAAACCGGCGTCTTCCGTCCGTCTCGCTCGCGAGTTGCTGTCGCTCACGGTCGCGGACGAGCAACAGGCCACCCGCGTGCTCAGCGCCGCGTTCGTCGGCGATCCGCGCCTCGTCTACGGCGACGGCGCGTGGCGTCCGGCCGCACCCGCGGTCGTCGAAACCCCCGGCCCGGCCGCCCCGCTCGTCCCCCAACCGGATGTCGCGTTCGTCCTCGTCATCGGCGCGCGCCCCGCCCCGCGCTCCCCCTTCATCCTGACCGCCGTCGCGGCCTCCCGCCGGCGCGGTGAGACGATCGTCGCGGCCTGCGGAGGCGATGCCTCGTCCCCGGCCACCGCTCCCGAGCTGAAGTCCCAACTGCGCGCGCTCGTCGAAGGCGCGCGCATCGTGTTGCACGCGCCGCCGGGGGGGCTTGGCGCGCTCGAGAGTTTCATCGAGGAGCCCCTCGTCGATCCGCTCCCGCTTCCGCTCCTCGCGCGCCGTCGCCTCCACAAGCCGGCGCTCCACTCGTTGGAAGACATCGCCGGAGCGCTGTCCCTCTCGGCGCTCGTCGAGGACGACCCGCTGCGCGGGATCGAGCTCCTCCCCGCGTGCTTCGACGCGCTTCGCGAACCCGGCGAGGCGTGGGACGTCACCGCGGCCTCCTGCCACGCGGGCGGCCGCGGCGTTCCTTGGTCGCGCTACGCATTCTCGCGCGACGATTTGCGGGCGCTCCCGCCGACCCCCGGCACCTATCGTTTCTACGACCTCGACAGCAAGCTCCTCTACGTCGGCAAGTCCAACAACCTGAAGCGTCGCCTGGCGTCATGGTTTTCCGACGAAGGGACGCAAGGCGCGCGCGGGCGGGCGATCGTCGACGCGGTGCACCGCTTCGAGTTCAAACCCTCGGGCTCGAGCCTCGAGGCGCTCTTGCGCGAGGCCGCGCAGATCCGCCGCGACGAGCCCGAGCGCAACGTGCAGCGGACGGTTTACGCCCGAGGAGAACGCGCGGCGCGTCTCCGGTCGATTCTGATTCTCGAGCCCGCGGAGGATCCGTGGGTCCTCAGGGCGTGGCTCATCCGGGAAGGTCAACTGCTCGATTCGGTACCGTTGGGCCCGCGCGGAGGCGGCCTGCGACGGATCGAGCGTGTCTTGCAGGACGAGTTTTTCGATCCTCGCGAGGGGCCGCGCTCCGCACGGTCCAAGCCGATCGACGTCGAGATCGTCGCCCGATGGCTCACCGAACATCGCGACAAGGCCGTGGCGTTTGACCCCACCCACCTCAAGACGGCCGACGAGGTCGTCGCCCGGCTGCGCTGGTTTTTGGAGAACGGCGCGCTTCGCGATCCGGAGGGGTCGCCTATACTTCCGCGCTGATGAACTTCGTTCTCATCGTTGTCGCGCTCGCCGTCGTCGCGATCAACGCGTTTTTCGTCGCGGCCGAATTCGCGATCGTCCGGGTGCGCGTGACCCGCGTCGAAGAGCTCGTGATGCGCGGCGTGCGGCGCGCCTCGGCCACGCGCGAGGTCTTGCGACATTTGGACGCCATGATCTCGGCGTGCCAGCTCGGCATCACGCTGGCGTCCCTGGCGCTGGGCTGGGTCGGCGAGCCGGCGTTTGCGCACCTGCTCGAACCCACGTTCGCCCCGCTGGGACGATTCGGAATGGGGGCGGCCCATACCGCCGCGATCGCGGCGTCTTTTCTCCTGATCACCTTCCTTCACGTCGTGGTGGGTGAACTCGTCCCCAAGACCGTCGCGATCGCCCATGCCGAGGCGACCGCGCTCGCGGTGGCGTGGCCGCTGCGGTTTTTCCGCTTCCTCTTTTACCCGTTGATCTCGGTCATGAACCGAGCCGCCAACATCCTGGTCAAGGCGATGCACCTGACGCCGCCGACCGAGGCGAGCCTCGCCCACAGCGAAGCCGAGCTGCGCATGATCCTGGCCGTCAGCCGCAAGAGCGGCGTCCTTTCGGAATCGCACGGACGCCTGCTCGCCAACGCCCTCGACTTCGCGGATCGCGCCGTGCGCCAGATCATGGTCCCGCGCGCCGACGTGTTGTGGCTCGACCTGAACCGCTCCTACGCCGAAAACACCGCGCGCGCCCGCGAGTTCGGGCACACGCGGCTCCCCCTGTGCGACGGGACGATCGATCACGTCGTCGGCATCGTGCACGTCAAAGACCTGTTCATCGCGCCGCCGCCCTCCGTCGGAGCGCCCGACCTCCAGACCCTCGCCCGAGCGCCGCTTTACGTCCCCGAAAACGCCAAGATTCAGCAGGCGTTGGCCCTCTTCCAGCGGCAGAAGTTCCACCTCGGCATCGTCGTCGACGAGTACGGCGGGACCGCGGGCCTGGTCACCTTGGAGGACATTCTCGAGGAACTGATCGGGGACATCCAGGACGAGTTCGACCACGAGGCGCCGAAGGTGCAAACCCAGCCCGACGGCCGCCTCATGCTCGACGCGGCGCTCACGATCGCCGAGCTCGAGACCGCAACCGGCGCCCACGAGGACATCGTCGAGGACGTCGACACGATCGGCGGCCTCGTGCAAGCGCGGCTGGGCCGGCTCGCGCGGATCGGCGACGCGATCCCGTTCGGCGGCCGAACCCTCGAGGTGGTGAGGGTGAAGGGACGGCGGATCCTGCGTGTGGCGGCCTCTCAGCCCACGGCGCCCGCGGCGCCCACGGAGCTGCCGTGAGGCACCGCACCCGTCCCCGCGAAGGGCTCTTGGAGCGCATGAAGGCGCGGGGCCTGCGCCTCACCGGCCAGCGCAAGATCCTCGCGGAGCTGCTCGAAACCGCCGAAGAGCACCTAGATGCCGAGTCCGTCTACCAGCTCGCGAAAACGAAAGACGAGACCATCCATCGCGCGACGGTGTACCGCACGCTGAACAAGCTGAAAAAGCTCGGGCTCGTCGACGAGCTCGACCTGATGCACGTCAGCGGCGAACGCCACTACTACGAGATCCGTCCTTCCACCCTGCACATCCACCTCGTCTGCACGACGTGCAAGCGCGTCGACGAACCGGACGAGGCGTTCTGGGACGACCTGAAGCGCCGCGTCGAGAACGAGAACGGGTTCCGTCCCGAGGTGGTGCGCGTCGAGATGGCGGGCGTTTGCGCGGCGTGCCTGCGCAAGCGCGCGCGAAAACCGTGACGCCTTGACGCCCGAGCTGTTCGCGCGTTTCCGGTTCTGGACTCGCCCGTACGGCCGCAGCTATGTCGCAGGGCTCGCCTGGTTGGTCGCCACGAACATCCTAGCCCTGGGCATCCCGTGGCTGCTGCGAGGCGCGGTCCACGACCTCACCGTCGGAACGAACGTCCGGCGCCTCGCGGCCTTTGCGGGCGGCATGATCGGTCTCGCGATCGTGCAGGCGTGGGCCCGCACGGTTTCGCGTCTCTTGATCCTCGGCGCGTCCCGCAAGATCGCCTTCGATGTGCGCGAGGCGTTTTTCGCCAAGCTGCTCTCGCTCGACGCCGCGTTTTACGACCGCCAGCGCACGGGCGATCTCATGTCACGCGGCGTGAACGACCTGCAGTTGCTCCAGGCGTTTTACGGTCCCGGGCTGTTGAATGCGTTGAACACCGCCATCGTGTACGTGGGCGTCTTGTGCGTGATGCTCAAACTCGACGTGCCCCTCACGTTGGTCGCCCTCTTCTGGTTCCCCGTTTTGTACTTTTGCGTCAACCGCCTCAGCAAGCGGGTGTACGCACGCTCGCTCGCCGTGCAAGAGCAGCTCGCCGCGATCAGCGACCGGACCCAGGAAAACCTCGCCGGCATCCAGCAGGTGAAGATCTACGCGCAGGAGGACCAGGAGATCGCCCGGTTTCGCGCGCTGTGCGACGTCTTCAGACGAAAACAGCTCGCCCTCGCCCGCGTACGTGGGGCCATGGTCTCCTTGATCGGCGTTTTTTCGGGGCTCGGGACCCTGCTCGTCTTGTTCATCGGAGGCCTCCACGTGATCCGCGGGCGGATCTCGCTCGGCGATTTCGTCGCGTTCAACGCCTACCTGGCCCAACTCGCG
>JANMVW010000236.1:0-1862 GCA_031393555.1 Acidobacteriota bacterium | reverse complement strand
CGCCCCCGGCTTGTCCCCCCGGGGGGGGGCCGCCGGCCCGGGGCGCGCGACGGTGATCACCAATCTGCGGGGTGTGCTCTCGCGCCCGACCACGATGCCGGGCGTCTCGAAGCCCGTGTCCCGCGGCGAGCGGCGGGGCTTGCCCCTCGAGCACCCCGGGGTGGCGGCGCTCATCCGGGCGGGACAGGAACTGGCAGGCCATCGCCCACTCGACGAGTTGTTCGAGCTGATCCTCGATCTGTCCATCCAGGCCGTCGGGGCGGAACGCGGCGTGCTGATGACTCTCGAGGGGGAGGACCTCGTCGCGCGATCGGTGCGGGGCGAGGGGTTCAGGATCAGCACCACCGTGAGGGACCGGGTCTTGAAAGAGAGGGCGTCGCTTCTGGTGCGCGACACGGCGCTCGACGAAGCCTTCAAGTCGCGCGACAGCATCGTCGGCCAGCAGGTCCAAAGCGTGATGGCGGTGCCGTTGCAGACCAACGATCGTGTCATCGGCCTCATCAACGTCGATTCCCGCTCGTTCGCGCGCCCCTTCACCCCGGACGACCTCGATCTCCTGACCGTCCTCGCCAACGTGGCGGCGATCCGCATCGAGAACGAGCGACTGGCCGTCGTCGAGCTCCAGAAACAGATCATCACCCGAGAGCTCGAGCAGGCGGCGGACATCCAGCGCCGCCTCCTCCCGCGCGAGGCTCCCCTCGTTGCCGGCTACGAGCTCGCGGGGCACAACCTGCCGTGCCAGACGGTCGGCGGGGACTACTTCGATTTCTTTCCCTACGCGGACGGGCGGATCGGGCTCGCCCTGGGCGACGTCAGCGGGAAGGGGATGCAGGCCGCGATTCTGATGAGCACGGTCAAGGGTGGCATGCAGGTGCTGTTCGGCGAGACTCCCGACGATGTGGCGTCGCTGATGTCACGGCTCGATCGCACGGTCGCCGCCAATTTCCCGCGCAACCGGTTCGTCACGCTCTTTTTCGGCCTTCTCGATCCGGCGTCCGGGGAGTTGACCTACTGTAACGCCGGTCATAACCCGCCCTTTCTCGTCCGTGCCGACAACTCCATCGAACGTCTCACCAGTTGCGGCACCATCCTCGGCATCTTTCCCGAGATGGGGTACGAGGTGAAGCACTCCCGCCTGATGCCCGGGGACGTTCTCACGCTCTTCAGCGACGGCGTCACCGAAGAGAACAGCCCAGGCGGAGAGGAGTTCGGCGAGGACAGATTGTCGCGCCTGCTCGTCGAGCGGGGGCGCGGAGGGGCCGCGAACCTCGTCGAGGGGATCCGCAAGGCGGTCCTCGCTTGGGCGGCCGGGGCCGCGGCCGCCGACGACGTCACCGTGGTCGTGGCGGCCCGGGCGCCCTGATCGTCCGGACGTTCTTGAGCCTCTCCGATTTCAGGCCCGCGCCGTGGATGCGCGGCCCCCACGCGCAGACGATCCTTTCGTCGTTCCTTCCCGCGAGGGCGGTCCGGGGCGCGATCGAGACGATCGACGTCCCCGTCGCGCCCGGAACGCAACTCCGGGTCGTCGTCACGCGGCCACCCGGCCCGCCTCGCGGCACCCTCCTGGCGATCCACGGCCTGAGCGGCTCGGCGGAATCGGGCTACATGCGGCGCACCGCGGTGCAAGCCCAGGCGCGGGGTTGGGCGGTCGTCCGCATCAACCTGCGCAACTGCGGCGGTACAGAGGCGCTCGCCGCCACCTTCTACAACGCGGGCCAAAGCGATGACGTCGACGCGGTCTTGCGCACGATCGAGGAGCAGGGCTTTTTGCGGCCGTACGCGCTTGTCGGTTTTTCCCTCGGCGGGAACATCGCCCTGCTCTACGCGGGGCGCTCGGGGGGCGCGTGCCGGGCGGATGCGGT
>JANMVW010000386.1:0-10492 GCA_031393555.1 Acidobacteriota bacterium | reverse complement strand
GATTCTCGAACGTAGTTTTCATCCACGAGGATCTGAGCCCCCCCCTTGAGCGGCTGGTTGTGGCCCCAGATGCCCTTGAACGATGGACCGATGCCCGAGTTGCCGTCGATGGAGTGGCACTGCTTGCAGCCGCGCTGGTTGTATAACTTTTGGCCACCCTCAAAGAGCCTCTCCGGGGGGAGCTTGTCGAGGAAGTTCCCCGCATCGGCGAGCCACTTTTCGAACTCCGGACGCGACGTGTGGACGATCACCTTGGATAGCATCGCCGAGTGGCTCGTACCGCAGTACTCGGCGCAGAAGATCTGGTACTCGCCCGGTGCCGTGGCCTGGAACCACTCCCTCGAGTAGCTGCCGGGTACCGTGTCCCTCTTGATCCGGAAGTCCGGGATGTAAAGACTGTGGATTACGTCTTGGGACGTCATCACCAGGCGCACCGGCTCGTCCGGCGGAACGTGGAGGTTGTCGTCGACGACCCCGTTCGGGTAAGTAAACAGCCACTTCCACTTCTGGCCTAGCACCTGCACTTCGTAGGCGTTTTGCGGCGGCGTCTGGAGGTTCAGGAAGCCGGTGAACCCCTCCCAGAAGATCCACACCACGATGAGCAGCGGGATCACGGTCCAGGTGACCTCGAGCGTCTGGTTGTGGACCGCAGACGCTTGGGCCTTGTGCCCCGGTCTCGCCCGGTACTTGTAGACGAAATAGAGCAGGACCACCGTGATCAGGACGAAGAAAAAAATCGAGATCGAGGTGACGGCGTTGAAAAGGAAATCGACGCCCGCCGCCGAGGTCGAACCTTGGCGGGGAAGCCAGAAATTGGGCCCCGTGCCGATGAACTGGGACAGCATCAGGACGACCCCCTCCTACCCAACCGACCGATGCCTGCGTTCGCGCAGCCAGAATCCGCCGATCGCGCAGCCTAGAACGAGCACGGTCAAGGCACCGCCGGCCCGCATGATCGACCGCGCGGCCAAGGCGTAGCGTCCCTGGTCGGCGTCGTAGTGGTAGCAATAAAGGATGAAACGCTCCCAGGTCGAACCGATCTTCCCTTTCGACGCCTCGAGAAGTCCGAGCTTCAGCGTCGCCGGTTCGAAGACCACGCCGTAGAGATACCGCCCCACGCGCCCTTCGGGTGTCGCCAACATCACGACGGCGGCGTGACCGTACTGATCGGTTTCCTTGTCGTACTCGTAGGAGAAGCCGACGGCCTTCGTCAGCGCGTCGATGCTTTCTTGGGATCCCGTCAGAAAGTGCCACCCCGCCTCGGCCGAGGGCCTCCCGAAATCCTCGATGTACGACTGCTTCTTGGCCCGGGCCAGCTCCGAGGTCTCGCGGGGATCGATGCTGACCGTGACGACGGTGAACTCGTCCCCCGGCGTCCAGGCCAGGCCCTTCATCCCGTTGACCAAACCGTTCAGCTCGAGCGTGCACAGCATCGGGCAACGGTAGTAGTTGAGCGTGAGCACGACCGGATGGCCGGGACGGAAATACGACCCGAGCGTGACATCGCGCCCCGCGTCGTCCTTGAAGACGAGAGCCAGGGGCAGCGCGGCGTCGAGTTTTTCTTCGACCCCGACGCGCGCGAGCTGCTTGGGCACGGGCTCGATCCGGTCTTGCGCAACGGAACGCGCCGAAGCCAACGCGAACACCGCGCCGGCGAGGGCGAGGGCGATGCGGCGGCGCGACACGATGCTCATCAGGCCTACTTCGCGACCTTCGCGGGGGGGACGGGCGGTTCGGGAGGCGCGGGAAGAATGATCGGGGCGGCCGGATTCGGATCGGAGACCAAAAGTTCCATGGCTTTTTCGATCGGGATCGCGACGAAGCCGTTCGCCTTGTCCACCCAGCCCGTCGCGTGGAGCCGCGTCTGCTGGGCGGCGCGGAGGCTCCGCAGTTCGGCGGGGACCTCGTTGACGACCTTCCGTTGAAACTCGGCGCGGTTCACGCTTTCGTAGAGCCCCTGGACGAAAACGATGACGACGATCACGAGGATCGTCCCGACGATTCCCACGGTGGCGGTCGTCAGCGCGTCGGGATCGGGCTCCTCGGCAGGGGACTCGCGCGGTTCTGGGATGCTCAACACCGACTCCTCAGCGATCAGAAGGTTTCATACCCCAAAGACTCGGGTAGCCGCGGATCCTTGACCGGCACGAGCGCGTGCGCTCCGAGACGACGCACCACGGCCCCGAAGAACAACCCGCCGACGCCCAGAAAAACCGCGACGTCCATGACGGAAAACGGAATCGTGCCGGGGCTTTTTCCCGGCATCACCAGCCAGTACACGTCCGCCCACTGCATCACGAGCATCCAGGCGCCGCCGATGACGAGCAACGGCTTGCGGCGCTTGACGTCGCGCGACATCAACGCGAGAAACGGCACGATGAAGTGGCCGAACAGGAGGACGAGGCTCAGTGCGGTCCACGATCCGGTCTGGCGCGCGGCGTACCAGATCGTTTCTTCGGGGAGATTCGCGTACCACATCAGCATGTATTGCGAAAAACCGATGTAGGCCCAAAAGACGGTGAAGGCGAAGATCAGCTTGCCGAGGTCGTGATAGTGCTCGGTCGTGATCGTGCGTCGCAGGGCTCCGGCGCGCTGCACGAAAAACGCAAGCACGCTCATCAGCGAGAAGAAACCAAGCACGCATCCGGCGAAAAAGTAGACTCCGAAGATCGTGCTGTACCAGTGCGGCGTCAGCGACATGAGGTAGTCGAACGCGAAGAACGTGACGGTGAACGCGAACAGGATCAACGCGACGGTGCTCGTCGTTTCCATCGTGTTGGTCAGCCGAGGGTCGCCCGTTTTGTCCTGCTGCGTCGATTTGCGGTGAAACCAGATCGCCAGGGCCGACCACACGCCGAAGTAGAACACCGTCCGCACGAGAAAGAACGGGGTATTGAGCCAAGGCTCCTTCGCGTGAAGGAGGTGGTCGGCGGCGACCGCCGCCGCGTCGGTCCAGGGGTACAGCGTGCGCAAGCCGGCCACCACGGGGACCACGAGGAACGCCATGGGGAAGAAAACATTGGGTGCGACGCCTTCCGCGAGCCGGCGGAGGGCGACACTCCAGCCCGAGCGGGTCACGTGCTGCACCAGCACGAAGAAGAGCGCGCCCAGCGCCAACGAAAGGTAAAACACGAAGCTCACGAGGTAGGAAGGGTAGAAGCGGGCCCAACCGCCGGGAGTGAAGGCGGCCAGGGCCACGGCGGCGGCGAGTCCGAAGACCCCGATCGCGAAAAGCGCGACGAACCAACGCCGCCCGGACGTCCCGAGCGTCAGTTCGTCGTGAGCCAGATCGGCGGAGATGTGAGAACTCACGGCGCGACCTCGACGAGTTTGGCCCGTTGCTCGGCCGTCAAAACGCTGGAAGGGGCATGCCGGCTGCGCTGCAACGCGCGCACATAAGCCACGATCGCCCAGCGGTCGTCGACTCCGATCTGGGACCCGTAAGCGGGCATCGTGCGGATGCCGTTCGTAATCGTGTTGAACAGATGACCCACCGGCCGCGCGAGGACGGTCGCGGCGTGCAGCGAAGACGGAGGGACCCAGGTGCCCTCCTGCAACCGGTCGGCTCGCACGGCGACGATGCCGTCGCCGTACCCGGCCAGCCCATGACACGGGGCGCAGTAGATCTGGAAGCGCTCGGAACCGTGCTTCAGCAGACTGACCGTCACCGGCGCGGGGAAGGTCTCGACCCACTTCCCGTCGCGAAGTCCCCTGTGGAAACCGTCGTCATCGGCGAGTTGGCCGCGCGCGACCGTTCCGGCCACCGGGGGCCGCTCCTCGCGCGTATCGGCGAAAAACGGGTTCTCCTGCTGGCTCTTGTACCGCCCCTGGTTATCCATCCCCTGGATCACGTGGATGCGCGGCAGGGGGCTGTGCGTGTTGCGGGCCTTGTAGATGCAGGCGAACGGGAGCAACGCGAACGTCGCCAGCACGACGAGAACGGCCGATACCCAGCGCGGCATCGCCTAGCCCTCGACCGGGAACACGCGCGTGGCGTGCTCCACAACGAGCAGTTGCTCGGTTTTTTCGCGGTCGAAACGAGGATCCGTCGCTTCGATCACGATGAAGAAAGCATCGGTGGTCGCACGCCGGAAAGCGCCGTTTTTAAAGAGCGGATGGCTGAACCTCGGCAGCTTGTTCAACACGAGCATCCCGACGAAGGCGGTCAGCGACGCCAGAAGCACGGTCAACTCGAACGTCACCGGGATATCGGCGGGGAGACTGTTGAACGGCTTGCCGCTGATGATGATCGGGTAGTCGATGGCGTTCATCCACCACTGCATGAGCAATCCGGCAGTGGTCCCCACGGCCCCGGCCGCCAACACGAAAAACGGAAGCCGTGTCGTTTTGATGCCCATCGCGCCGTCCAACCCGTGGACCGGGAAGGGCGTGTGAGCATCCCACTTCGTGTACCCGGCATCTCGAACTCGCGCCGCCGCGCGCACGAGATCCTGGGGCGATGCGAACTCGGCGAGCAGCCCCCAGATCTTGCCCCGGGTGTCGACACCGCCCGTCATCGGTGCACCGTATCGTGGGGGGCGGGCATGATCGCCTTGACCTCGGCCATCGCCACCATCGGGAGGAATCGCAAGAACAGGAGGAATAACGTGAAGAAGAGGCCGAAGCTCCCGGCGAGGGTCAGCGCCTCGACCCATGTCGGCGCATACGAGCCCCAGCTGGAGGGCAGGAAATCCCGCGAGAGTGTCGTCACGATGATGACGAAGCGCTCGAACCACATGCCGACGTTGACGCAAGCCGCCACGCCGAAGATGACCCAAGGATTGCTCCGGGCCCGGCGGGACCAGAACACCTGCGGAGTCACGACGTTGCAGAACACCATCGTCCAGTAGGCCCACGCGTACGGCCCGAACGCGCGGTTGATGAAGACGAAGCCCTCGGCCGGGTTCCCGCTGTACCACGAAATGAAGAATTCGATCGCGTAGGCGTAGCCGACCATCATTCCGGTCGCCAGCAGGATCTTGCACATGTTCTCGAGATGGCGAGGCGTGATCACGTCTTTCAGGCCGAACCACGCACGGCACGGCACCGCGAGCATGAGCACCATCGCGAAGCCGCCGAAGATCGCGCCCGCAACGAAGTAGGGCGGGAAGATCGTCGCGTGCCAGCCGGGGAGCATCGACGTCGCGAAATCGAAGCTTACAATCGAGTGCACCGACAAGACGAGTGGCGTGGCCAATCCGGCGAGCAGCAGGTACGCGCGCTCGTAGCGATGCCAATGCCGGTTCGACCCGTTCCATCCCAATGCGGCGATGCCGTAGGCGACCTGGCGGACCTTGGTCGTGGCACGGTCCCGGATCGTCGCGATATCCGGGATCATGCCCATGTACCAGAAGCACAGCGAAACCGTGAAGTAGGTGCCCACGGCGAAGAAGTCCCAAAGCAAGGGTGAGCGGAAGTTCGGCCACATGTTCATCTGGTTGGGGAGCGGCGCGATCCAGTATTCGAGCCAAATTCTGCCGACGTGGATTCCAGGAAACAGCAACGCGCAAACGACCGCAAAGATCGTCATGGCCTCGGCGAAACGGTTGATCCCGGTGCGCCACTTCTGGCGAAACAGGTAGAGGATCGCCGAGATCAAGGTGCCCGCGTGCCCGATCCCGACCCAGAAGACGAAATTGGTGATGTCGAAGCCCCACGAGACGGGCTTGTTGAGCCCCCAGACACCGACGCCCGTCGTGACCAGATAAAGCACCATCGCGCCGAGCACACCGGTCAGGGACGCGGCGACGCCAAACGCGACGTACCACGCCTTCGGAGGCTTTTGCGCCTCGACGATCCGGCAAACCTTGTCGGTGATGCTCGCGTAGTCGTTTCCCGGAAGGACGAGGGGCGCCCGGACCGTCGGATCGGTCGAGGTATTGTCGCGGGACACGCGCTCGATCGCGGCCACACCCATGGTCAAGCCCGCCCCTCGGCTGGATTTTTCAATCGTGCGAGATAGCGCGTTCTCGGCTTCGTGTTCACTTCCTCGAGCACGCCATAGCAGCGCGGATCGCCGTGGAGCGCGCGCACGCGCGAGCCGGCGTCATTGAGATCGCCGAACACGATCGCTTCCGTGGGGCAGACCTGCGCGCACGCCGGCACGATCTCGCCGTCCACGATCTCGCGCTGATCGTTTTTCGCGACGATCTTCACGGACTCGATCCGTTGGATGCAGTAGGTGCACTTTTCCATGACGCCGCGCGCGCGCACGGTGACCTCGGGGTTGTAGACCATGAGCTCGACCGCGGATTCGTTCTTGTGATTGTTGAACCAGTTGAAGCGCCGCACCTTGTACGGGCAGTTGTTCGAGCAGTACCGCGTGCCGACGCAGCGGTTGTAGACCATCACGTTCAGCCCTTCGTGGTCGTGCACGGTCGCGGCCACGGGGCAGACCTGCTCGCACGGCGCGTTTTCGCAGTGATGGCAGGCCATGGGCTGGAAGGCCAGCAGAGGCGCCTCGGGCTCGCCCTCGAAGTAGCGGTCGACGCGGATCCAATGCATCTCGCGGCCTCGCAGCACTTCGGTTTTTCCGACCACGGGGATGTTGTTTTCGGCCTGGCAGGCGATCGTGCACGCGTGGCAGCCCGTGCAGGCGGACAGGTCGATCGCCATCCCCCACTTGTGGCCGTTGTACTCGTGCTCTTTCCAGAGGGGAGCCGCCTCGGGAAGCTCGACCATCTCTTTGGCGAACTCGGGCCGGGCTATGTACTCCGAGAGCGTGCCCGTCCGGATCAGTTCTTCGGCTCGTATCAATGCTTCTTTCTTACCGAGCGCATCGACGACGTGATGGTCTTGCGTCGTGGCGAGCGCCTTCCTTCCGGAGGTCCTCGCCAGCTTCGCTTCGCACCTCCACGGCGTGTCGTTTCCGCGAAGCACGTTGACGTCGACGCCGACTCCCGTGCCGACCCGGCCGGCGTGCGTGCGCCCCCAGCCCAACGCCACGGTGACCGAACCTCGGGCCTGGCCCGGCACCATGAAAGCGGGGAGGGTGAGCTCCCGTCCGTTGGTCTTGATCGTCACCAGGTCGCCGTCCCCGCCGACTCCGAGGTCCGTGGCGTCCTTCGGGTTCAAGAGCGCGGCATTGTCCCACGTGAGTTTCGTGATCGGATCGGGAAGCTCGACGAGCCAGCCGAGATTGGCGAACCGGCCATCGTGGACGCCGTTGCCGCGCGCGAACACCAACTCCATCGAGCCCGCGGCGGGGGGCTTGGCGTCGGCGAGCTGGGAGACCGCGGCGCCCCAACCGGAGGCGAACGCGGGCATCACGGCGGACGCACGCGTGCCCTCGAAAAAGCCGTCGTGCACGATGCGGCGCCAGGATTTTTCGAAATCCAAAGCCGGCACCATCGCGCCCCACGACCGGCGGACCAGATCGTAACCATGGCCGGGCTTGCCGTCGATCATCGTCGCGCACAACTCGATCGCGGAGGTGCCGTCGTAGAGGGGCTCGATCAGGGGCTGCACGATCCCCGCGGTGCCGTCCCATCCGCGCGCGTCGCCCCACGCTTCGAGGTAGTGAGCCTGCGGCACGTGCCAGCGGCAGACCGCGGAGGTCTCGTCGTCGTAGAGGCCGAGGCGGACGGTGGTCTTCACGCCGGAAAGTTTCTTTGCGAAATCGAGGTCGGACGGCACGTCGAACGCCGGGTTGCCGCCCAGCACCACCACCGTGTCCACGAGGCCGGCACCCATCTCCGCCGAAAGCTTAGCGATCGCCTCGCGGTGCGACGGGCGCAGGGGTTCCGGATCTTCCGAGTACCAAACCGCCGCCCCCGCGTTGCCGAGCGCGGCGTTCAAGACGCAAGCCAGGGCGTGCGCCGCCGCGGGCTGGCGCGGCCCGACCACGATCGCTCCCTTGCCTTTCGCTCCGATGAGGTCTTGGGCCAGAACCGCGATGCGCGGATCGTCATAAGGATGCGCCGCGAAGCGCGACACGACGTCCCGCAACGCTTCGGTCCCGGCGGGAAACGCGAGCCCGCCGTGTTGCAGCTTTTCGGCGAGGCGGCCGAGAGCGACCGGGACAAGGTTGGCCGGCACGGCGATGCGATGATCGGCGGAGCCTCCCGTCAGGGAGTACGCCGCTTCGATCGCGTACAGGCGGTTCATCGTCCCGTCTTTGGCGCGCCGTCGTTTGGCCCAGGCCCGCGCATTCGCCAACGCCGTGGGGTCGTCGCCCAAAAGGTCGGCATCGAACGCCGCGATCACGTCGGCCTTTTCGAGGGCGACGTGGGCGCGCAGCGGCCGGCCGAAGGCCAAGGTGGCGCCTTCGCGCGCGGCGTCGCGCGAGAGCGGGTCCCACGTGACCCAGGTCGCCTTCGGAAACGTCGCGGAAAAGCGCGCCTTGAGGTCGGTCAGCGTCGGCGACGAACTGGGCTCGGCGAGGACGCGGAGGCCCTGTCCTCCGGAGGCGCGAAGGGCGGCGAAATGCGGCCCGGCCCATGCGGTAAACGCGTCCCGGTCGCGGGCGACGGGGGCGCCTCCCTTCGGGCGCTCGACGAACTCGGTGCTGCGGTCGGGATCGTAAAGCTGCAAGACCGTGGCCTGCGCCAAAGGGTCCGTCGCACCGAGACTCTGGGGGTGGGAAGGATTGCCCTCGATCTTGATCGGGCGGCCATCGTAGCTGGTGACGAGCAGTCCGATCGCCGCGCCGCCCAACTCGAACGACGTCGCGTATTGCAGCAGCTGTCCGGGGACGTACCCCTCAGGGCGGTGCGCGAAGGGGACGATGTTTTCCGACGGCCACCGGCGGCAGGCGGTCATGCCCGCCAGCGCGACCGAGGCGCCCATGAGCCTGAGGAACTCCCGCCGGGACGGTGCGAGCATCTCGTCCGCGTAGGACGGGAACTCGCGCAAGACGAGGTCGCGATACGCCGGATCGCCGGCGAGATCGTCGAGACTGCGCCACATGGGGCGGTGGGCTGAGCGCTTTTCTAGCGGTGGCATGTGCTGCAGTCCTCGGACGGGTTCAGGTTGTATTGCCGACGAATCGACTGACCGTAGGTCGCTCGATCGACCCCGGCCGGAGGCTCCCAATCCATCTGCGTCACGAACTCCGGAGGCCGCAGGTGCGCCTCCGGATTGCGATGGCACTCGAGACACCATCCCATCGAGAGCTTCTTCGCCTGGTAGACGACTTCCATCTTGTCGACCCGGCCGTGGCACTCGACGCAGCCCACCCCGCGCCTCACGTGCGCCGAGTGGTTGAAGTAGGCGTAATCGGGGAGGTCGTGCACGCGGACCCAACGCACCGGCATACCGGTGGCGTTACTTTCGCGAACCGCGACCAATTTCGCCGAGGCCCCCCGGATGTTGGTGTGGCAATTCATGCACGTTTGCGTGGGAGGGATCGCCGCATGCGCCGCGATCTCGACGGTGTTGTGGCAATACCGGCAGTCGATCCCCAACTCGCCGGCGTGGAGAGCATGGGAGTAGCGCACGGGCTGCACCGGCGCGTAACCGATGTCGGTCGTCGCGGGTGAACCGCCGTACCAAACCAAAAAGACGAGAAAAACAGGGATCACCAACCCGACTACCGCAAGAAGCGGCTTCAGGTCGTCAACCCAGGGCGGGAAGACGAACGAACTGTTTTGGTCCTGTTTCATGACGGGTCGCGCACTATAGCGAGACTCGCCGCTGGCCTGCAAGCAGCCGAGTCCGGACTTTTTCTACCGTTTAGCGCGATCCCATCACGAGCGGAATTTGATCCCGCAGCCGATCGATTTCGTTTCCTTCACGGCCACGTCCTTGCCGTTCACGACAGCCTCGAGCGCGAGCTTCAGATACGCGTTTTCGACTTTCGAGGGCTCCTGGCCGTTGTCGTCGACGGCACCGTGGTAGACGAGCTTTCCCCTCTTGTCGAACAGGAACGCCTCGGGTGTCTTCGTCGCCCCGAACGCGCGGGCGACGTTCGAGGTGGCATCGACCACGTAGGGAAACGTCATCCCGTTCTCCTTGGCGCGCACTTGCATCGCCTCGAACGAATCGTCGGCCGCAACCGTCGGGTCGTTCGCATTGATCGCGACGACGCCGATGCCCTTCGCGACGTACGCGTTCCCCAGTTCGATGATGCGCGACTCCCACATCTTGGCGAACGGGCAGTGATTGCAGGTGAAGACAACGAGCGTCCCCGCGGGCTGCACGACGGATTTGAGGTCGAGCTCTTTCCCATCGACGCTTTTCATCGCAACGTCGCCCATCGGCATCGTGGCGCCGATCGGAAGGGCGCCTCCGGCCAGGACGGTCGAAATCGCGAAGCCGCAGAGCACGGGGATCACGAGCAGGTGAATTCGGGTCATCGGGTCTCCTTGGCGTCGAGCGCCCTTTGCGCTCGTTTCTTGATGACGGGGTAACTGGCCTTCCCTTCCCAGTACCGGACGAGCTTGCCCTCCGCGTCGTAGAGGAACGTGGCCGGGATCGCCCCGGACCATTGCGGCTCCAGACCGTCGACGAACGCTTCGTCCTTCCCGGTCCTCACGAACGTCGGGAAGTCGAC
>JANMVW010000205.1:0-7858 GCA_031393555.1 Acidobacteriota bacterium | reverse complement strand
CCCAACCCCGGAAATGAGCTCCGGCGCGCCGAAGTCAAACCGCGCGGCCTCGCGGCCGCGATCCTTGACGATGACGCGTGCCGGGGAGGATCCAAACAGGACCTCCTCATAGCCGTCACCGTGGATCTCGTCGAAATCTTGCCGCTTCAGGCTGGTGATGCGGGAGCTCTTCGCGTCGGTGGCCACCGTCCACAGGGCATCGTTCCAAGCGAAAAGGTAGATTCCCGGTCGATCGAGCCGGAGGTTTTGCCGGTTCTCGCGCATTGCGTTTGCGACGAGCGCCGGGTGGAGCGCGGCGACGGCGGCGGCCGAGACGTCGGCGAGCGATCCCGCCCCGAGTTCCTGCCCCTTGTCGTCCACCTGGAAGATCCGGCCGTTCCTGACGTAGTAGCGCTCGATCTGCTTGTCGTCGCCTTCGCCCCACGCGAGCTCTATTGAGGCCTCACCCGCGGCCGGATCGATGGCGATGCGGATGGAGGCTGCGATCGGCCGGAAACTCACCGGGCGAACCGGGTGGGTCGCGTCGTTGATCACCCCCGTGCCGGAGATGCGAAACGGCGCCGAAGAGCTCGGCTCGAGGCCGTCGAGCGGGTCGGTCGCCGCGGAGGCGGCGGAACCGAGGGCGAGCATGAGGGCCAAGATGAGGGCGGTCCGCAAAAGGAGGTCTCCTGTGAAGGAGAACCTAATGTAGGCGCCTCAGGCCAGTCGAGCCAACAAACCGACGAACCGGGGGTCGGCCCGGATCGAGTCGAGATTGCTGTCGTGCTCGAACCAGCCGCGCTCTCCGGCAAGCGCCTCGATGGACCCCAGGTGTACATGACCATCGGATCGTCGGGAGCGACGGTGCGCGCCCGGCTGGCCCACGTCAGTCCGCGGACCATCCAGGACGCTGGTGGCTGTGTTCTCCAAAAACGGCATCCTCGTCGTGGAGGTCGCAAACCAGCTTCAACGAGGCGGCCTCTCCATCGCCGAGAGGCGCCCAGTCGTGGGGATTTGGGTGCCTGCCCCCTTCCCTTGCGGGGACCGAGGCCAGCCCACACGCCACGGACAAAAACTCTCTTTCTTCTTGACTAGCCCACTAGCCAGGCGTACTCCGATGGCAGTTCGAAGCTCCGGCGGCGCTGACTCGTCGGAAAGAGGGGGAAGTCAAATGCGTTACCTGGCTTTTGCTTCATCGTTGTTACTGCTGTCTTCAACCGCCTATTCCCAGAACGCGGTGCCCGCAGATCTCGTAGACCGTCCGGCCGGCGAGCTGCAGGTCGTCAAGGTACTTCCCTTGTCGGGATTGCATGGTGCGGGGATCGCCGTGTCCCCGACCCTAGCCCCGCAGGTGGTCGACCCGAACGCGGTTTATTCCGATGTCACGACGTTCACCGGGCAAGCGTTTGCGCAAGGAAACGCCGCGAACCAAGCGGGCAATTCGATCACCCGGCTGGTGATGGACGACCTGACGTTCACCACGACCGCGTTTCTCCGCAATGTCACCACGATCCGCTTTTCAGTCGCCAACCTAAACACCGCCACGGTGAGCGTACGCGCCCGCCTCCGTTTCTGGAACGCGGACGGCCCGCCGCTCGGTCCCGGTCTTCCCAACGGCCCCGGCACCTACTTCGTCGATCCTGTCTCGGCGACCGCCGTCGGTTTCAGTTTTCCTGCTTTCGCCTTCACCAGCGGCGTGACAGTTTTGTCCGGCAATCTCGGAGCCGGCTTCAATCTCCCGATTGGCGCCCCCATCACGCTCTGGGCCGGCATCACCTTCGACAACAACACCGGTGCTACCGGGGCCACCCTGACCCAGATCAATAATTTCGGGCAGGGGATGTTCACGCCACCGGATCTCGGCATCAGCGCCAACACGGTTTTTGAGACGACCGCCGCCGGGTCGTTCTTCGGGACCAATAATCCTCCCGGGGCTCCGTTCAATTTCGGAGGCGCTCCGAATGCCAACATGGGCTGGGAACTCGTCGTTACTCCGACCACACCGCCCCCGATAGTTCTCAACCCAGGGATCGATGTTTTCACGACGCCGCCCGGCGGCACCTCGGGAGAGGACTTCGGCTGCGTGCCGATCCCGGCAGGGTTCTTCGGCCCAGGCTCGCTGCCATTCGAAGGCACGGTCCGGTATCAGGGCGTGCCGCTCGATCCGTCCTCGCCGCTCGGGCCGACGGACACGCTCGTTCAACGGCTTCAACCCGGCACGCTCAACGGGCCGGGCGCCACCGCCCAAGTGCCAATCGAGATCGTGGCCTTGTCCCTGGTCAGCGCCGCCCCCATCACGGTGACCTACACAGGCGGAGGGTCTGACCAATGGAACGTGAGCGTCTGCCTTTCAGACGTCGTTCCGCAGCCGCAGGGGACCATGACGATCACCCACGGACAGTGCCCCGGCGAGGGTGGAACCTTTACGTCGAGCCTACCCGTCTGCCCACGGCTGACGTTCCGGCGGATCGGCGACGGGGCCGTTCGAAACCTCGACCCCTGTGCGCTCGCGATGCCGCCGCTCGCCTTCAATGCGTCCACGGGGCACTGGGTCGAAATCCCCGACCCAATTCTCAATCTCACCCAGGTGCCGGCCGGTCTTTTGATCGATCACGACTGCAATCCGACAACCGCTCCGCTGACGCTTGCCGGAACCAGCAATTTCCACCCCGGAGTCGGCGTAAGACGTGACGCGCCCGGCTGCAACGGCCCAGCGACGCAGCAAAAGCGCCTGACCGAAGAAGACGCCCAGCTGGCAAAGCACGGCGTGCTGCCCGCGCAGACGCCTCCGCCCGATACGGATCTCGACGGTATCGGCGACGACGCGGACAACTGCAAGTTGGTCGCCAACCCGAATCAAAACGACAAGGACGACGACGGCGTCGGCGATGCGTGCGACAACTGCCCGAACTTCCGGAATCCCGGGCAGGCGAACACCGATCTCGACTCCGCGGGCGACGCGTGCGATTGCAACCCGGCCAATCCGACCATCGGGAGCTGCGAGGACAAGAACCTCTGCACGACCGATATCTGCGATCAACTCCTCGGCTGCACTCACGCGTTCAACACGAACTCGTGCGACGACGGCAATCCCTGCACGACGAGCGACACGTGCAACCTCGGGAACTGCGTGGGAGGACCTCCGCCGAACTGCTCCGACGGCGACGCCTGCACGGCCGACACGTGCAACCCGAGTTGCCCCATCACGCTGGATCCGTGCGTGCACACGCCCGTCCCTCCGATCGCGGTCAACAACTCGGTGACGGTTGCAAAAACCGGGACGGACGCCGACATCAGCTGGACGGACGCTCCCGGACCGTTCAACGTTTATCGAGGCTCGATCGTGGTCCCCTGGATCTATAACCAGACGTGTCTCGCCAACAACGTTCCAGGGCCGGTGACCGATGCGGCGATCCCGCCGGCGGGTGGGACCGCGTACTACCTCATCACGCGCAAGTTGTCTTGCGGCGAGTCCTCGCTCGGGCGGAATTCGTCAGGATTGGAACGGCCGAACCTCAGCCCCTGTCCGTGACGCCGCGAGGAGGGAGAGCCGCAAAGGCGTAAAGCAGCACCGCATCGATTTCAAACCGAAAGCCGAAGGGGCCCGTGAGGTCTCTTCGGCTTTCGCCTTTTTGTAGGAGAGCTAGGGAGCGTGTCGTCGTCCGTGCCGGGGAATGCCATCGTCGGGGTAGCATGCGCCCGGTGATGGAGATCGAAACATCTGCCGGGCCGGCGCGCGACCCCTCCGCGCGAACGCGACTCATCGCACTCGCGCTGTTCGCAATGGCGCTGGGCCTGCATGCCTGTCAGGCGCGGGACATTCCGTTCATCTCGGACGAACCGGTGTTCCTCACGCTCGCCTCCGCCGCGAATCAGAGCGGACGCCTGGCGAACCAAGGCTTGGTCGGGAGCTTCGGCATCGTCTACTCGCCGGTTTGCGTTTGGTTCTACCAGCTTCTCTTGGCCGTGACGCCCGACCTGGCGGCCTTGGCGACGCTCAAGATCACCATCGCGTCCGCCGCGCTGGCCTTCGCGATGTGGCGCCTCTGCGCGCTGGCGAGACTGTCCCCCTGGCCGCTGTTTCTGATCCCCTTTTCGCCGTTTCTCGCGTTTTATCAACGCATGCTCTGGGACAACGTGCTCTTGATCCCGATCAGCGCCGGCATGGTGGCGGTCACGGCCTCGTTCCTGGTGACGCCGGCCGCGTGGCGATTGTGGATGCTCGGCGCGCTGTGTGTGCTCGGCTTCCACGTGCACATTCTCGCCGTGGTACCGATCGCCGCCTGCGCGATCACGACGCTCGTGTTCCGACGAGCTTGGATGCGCGAGCATCTCGTCATCGTCGGGTTAGGCGCGCTCGCCTCGCTCGCCGCCGTTTGGCCTTTCTTGTATGCGATCGTGTTTTTGCGCGAGCCCACCGCCCGCCCGCAGCCCGGGCTTGCGGGCTCGCTCGCCGGAGTCTGGCACGGCTTCTTGTTCTGGTCGCACCAGGGGTTCGCGCCGTTCATGAAGTCGTTTTACAGCGACTCCGCTGTGCTCCGTGGGCTTGCGTTCGGCACGGGCGCGCTCGCCCTCGTCACGGGCGGAGCGGCGCTGTTCGCGTTCGTCGTTGGGGCGGCGAAGCGCGACACGCCCGTCGCCGACTGGCCGCTCGATCGCCAACTGGCATTGCTTGCGACGCTGATCGTGCTCGGCGGTGCCGCGCTTTTCGCCGGGTTACGGCTAGAGCCGTACTGGCACTATTCGAACAGCGCTTGGTTCGGCTCGTTCTATCTGATCTGGTGGGGTTTCGATCGCGTGCGCGCCCGGTGGTGGGCGAAAACGTTGCTCGGGCTCCAGACGGTCACCATCGGCACGATGACCGCGCTGCTCGCGATCCACATCCACAACCACCACGGCGACCGGTCGCTCCAGTACGGCGCGACGCTCGGCAACCAGATGGACGTCGCGCAGCGCATCGTCGAGCGCAAGATCTCGGGCGTCGTCATCGCCGTGGACAATTACGCCGAGTACCCGCAGGGGCTGGAGTTCCTGGTGTACACGCGCGCCCGGCGCATGGGGGTCGACATGAAAAGCGGCGCCGGCCGCGCGACGGTCCGGTACGCCGGGATGTCGCCGGCCGACGGGGAGATCGAAGTCGTCTTCGACGACGCCGTTCGAAAGTAGGTCAACCGTCTTGCCGCAGCCGACGGCGGTCGGATAAACTGGATCGAGGAGCCGGGGACATGTTGCCGTACCTAGAATTGCTACAACACGTCCTCGATCACGGCGAGCGCAAAGAGGATCGGACCCACACGGGGACTCTGAGCATCTTCGGCCATCAACTCCGCTTCGATCTGTCCGCCGGCTTTCCGCTCGCAACCACCAAGAAGATCCACTTCCATTCCGTGGTCCACGAGTTGCTTTGGTTTCTCGCCGGCGACACCAACGTCCGGTACCTCGGCGACAACGGCGTCAAGATCTGGGACGAGTGGGCCGACGAGGCCGGGAATCTCGGCCCGATCTACGGGGCCCAATGGCGCTCCTGGCGTACCGCCGACGGACGCCACATCGACCAGATCCGCGGCGTACTCGATTCGATTCGTAACGACCCCGATTCCCGGCGTCACATCGTCAGCGCGTGGAACGTCTCCGACCTTCCTGAGATGCGGCTTCCGCCCTGTCACATTCTCTTTCAATTTCACGTCGTGAACGGCCGCCTGTCTTGTCACCTCTACCAGCGAAGCGCCGACGTGTTCTTGGGCGTTCCCTTCAACATCGCGTCCTATGCGCTCCTCACGATGATGGTCGCGCAGGTGTGCGACCTCGTGCCCGGCGATTTCGTCCACAGTTTCGGGGACGCGCACCTGTATCTCAATCACCTGGACCAAGCGAGAAACCAGCTCGCGCGCGCCCCGCGCCGGTTGCCCACCGTCAGGCTCAACCCGGCGATCCGGTCGTTGTTCGATTTTCGATTCGACGACGTCACGCTCGTCGACTACGACCCGCACCCCGCGATCAAGGCTCCCGTCGCCGTATGACGAACGTCTGGATCATCGCGGCGGTCTCCGAGAACAACGTAATCGGCCATGGGAACGCGCTTCCTTGGCGAATTCCGGACGACCTGGCCCGGTTCAAGGCTCTCACGCTGGGACACACGCTGATCATGGGGAGAAAGACCTTCGAGTCGATCGGCAGGCCGCTGCCCGGCCGAACGACCGTCGTGCTCACGCGCGGCAAGGACTTCACCGCTCCCGGCGTGCTCGTCGCGCACGATCGCGATGCGGCCTTGTCGCTCGTCAAGGGCGAAAACGTCTTCGTCGCGGGCGGGGCCGACGTCTACCGGCTCTTCTTCCCTGTGGCCTCAAAGCTGTTTCTGACCCGTGTCCACGGGGCTTACGACGGCGACACGTACTTTCCGCCCTTCGATGCCGGTGAATGGAGGCTCGTGTCGTCCGAGCGGTGTGCCCGTGGCGCGGGAACTCCGGCCATCACGTTCGAAGTTCACGAGCGTACGAATCCGCTCCCGTCTCGGCGCCCACCGAGCTAGGCGACCATCCGGCGCGTCGAGCACTCGAGGCCCTCAAACGGGCCTGCGCAAGCGAACGGACTTAGAAGACCTTGAAATCGACCCTCACCGTAAAATAGATCGCGATCGCCCGCCCGGAACGCTGCGCGGGGAGATACCGTCGCTGCGAGACCGCGCGCATCGAGGCCGCATTGAAAATCGGATTCGTCGAGGACAGCACCTTCACATCTCTGACGTAACCGTCGTCGCCGACCACCGCCTGGCAAACGACCGTTCCTCGGATCCGGTCCTCCCTTGCCCGGGGTGGGTATATGGGTTCGACCTTGAAGATGACCACGGGAAGAGCGACTTCGGAGGTCGGATCGGTCGGCTGGTCGCTTCCGACATCATCCGGCGGGCCGGGAACGGAAGGGCCTTCCCCGGAAGGCGGCTCTGCACCTTCCTGTATCGCCGCGTTGTCGTTCGAGAGCTCTAAGCGTGTTTCCAGCCCGCGCAGCAACTCGACATTCCCCCTCCACGAATACGACTTGCTATCGATACGAACCGACGCTCGCGAGGTGAGCAGGCACTTTCCGGGGCGAGCAAACGTGTTGGCGTGACCGGCGTCATCCGTGCGAAGTCGAACCGAAAACGTCACCGGGGTCGTGCACGTCAGGTCGAAGTCCGCACCGAAGAGCGGACGAACGGCGCCCGAATCACGCTTAACGGTTACGATGAGCCCCAGCTTTCCCAAGGACTGGGCATCGATGGCCCGGGCGATGCCGTAGACCATCGAGGCCAGCAAGCAGCACACGAATCCGACGACGAGACGGCGGCCGCATCTCGACTTCGCGCCGCCGCGAGCAACTTGTCGCCGTGACACCAACGTCGTCGAAGCCTCCTGCGCCGTTGTGATACCACGAACGGGAGCTGCGCAATAGCGGCCCTGGCCCCGTGCGGGCGTGGGGACCGTATCGGCCACCGCGAGGAAGTCGCCGATTTGCGGCGCGTTTGCCGTCCAAAGAAAGCGTTCATAACCCGCAGCCTGGCGGTGCAGGCCCATCATTCCTCCCATGAGCGAGATTCCAAACGTCCAACGATTCGGAGGTGAAACGATGGACAAGGACGAGGTGAGTCGGATCCGGAGACTCCTGTAGGCATCGGGAATCCGTTCGCGATGATCTACGGCCCTCACGCCGGCCCTCCGGCTATGAACCGGGCGCTTAGTTGCCTGTAGATGCGTTACACACGGGGAGCCTACCCTTCGAAATTCGAGCTTGGGCTGTCTGGTTAACAAGCGGAGCGTAGGATGTGTCCGCGTCGACTCGGAAACGGCGCGGATAACACGTGAAGAGTTGACGAAGGCGCTCTCGCGGACTCCAGGGCGTTGGG
>JANMVW010000202.1:0-1973 GCA_031393555.1 Acidobacteriota bacterium | reverse complement strand
CGAACGGTATTGACCGGATGCACGACGATCCCCGACGGTTTGTCGACGGCGAGCCACCCCGCCCCGCGCGCCAGGACCGGGAGCGGCACGTCGCGCACGTCCTCGACGATCGGCGTGTGCCCGACCTGAACCGACTCGCCCGGCCGCACCGGCGTTGCGGAACGAGCGCGCACGCCCCACGAGAGGGTAACGCGCTCTTCGATCGCTCGCTGGATGCGCGCGCGGGACAACCCCGGGATCCGCTCGTGGAGGAACTGGTCGAGTCGCTTGCCGCGGTCGCGCTCGCCCACGCCGAACAGGGTCTGGGGCTCGCTCACAGACGGTTGTTCCCGCGGGTGGGCCATTCGAGGTCAGGCGGAATTTCCATTCGGAAGCTTACCGTAGCGTTCGCGATCAGCGGCCCGTCGCGCGGCGCGACCCGTTCTTCGCACGGGGCGCAACGCGCGGTTGGGTCCCCTTCAAGGCGCCGCCACGAAGCCGGCTCGGAGCTTTCACCGCCGACGCCACATCGAGTGCTGCGCGCAGGGCCTGATTGACAGCGGCGTCGGACGGAAAAGCGGCAGCTACGTCGGGCTCGAGCAGAACCAAGTTGCTCCCCGCACGCAGGCGCTTCACATACTTGCCTCGAACCCCACCCTTCATTGTCGCGAAGTCGTACTCCGGACTCATGCCGTTCGAGGATCGCTTACTGGCCTTCTTCATAGAATCTCCGCTCACGGCGCGTCGCAGGACGCGCACTGATGATCCGCACCGCAGCGCCTTGCTCGGTATGGCACACCACGAGCAAACGCTGTTCAGAAGATACGCCGATTGAGAGGAAACGCCGCTCGAGCCGGGAATGCGTGGGATCTGGGAACGTCGTGGATAGCTGGTCATCGAGGACGGATGCCGCTTCATGGAAGTCGACGCCGTGCTTTTTTCTGTTTGCTGCGGCCTTGGCCGGGTCCCACTTGAAGATCATGCCCGGATTATACGGCCCGTGCTTCTGAAGCCTCACTCCGCCTTCACGGCCGAGCCCCGACCAACAGCGTCCGTCGTTGTTGCGCGACAATTTCGTCTCCGACGCGGGCGACGACGCGGTAGTCGACGGCGCCGGGGCGCAGACGGCCGGCGCGAAACGCGTCCACCGTCTGGCGACATGGGCCCCCCGTCTCGGTGCTCGTCATCGGCGCGAACTCATCGTGCTGGGAGAAACTCACCATGTCGAAGAAGATGAAAGCGTTCTGCCTGGCGTGCTGCCTCTTCACTCTGACGCCTGCCCTTGCCGACTATTCGGATCTCCAAGCGAGCACGTCCGACGTGTCTGTCCAAACCGTGACCGTTTCGGTCTACAACCCGACCGCCAGCGCCATTTCTGCTCGGGTTCGCGTTCCCGTAACGCTCGATGACGACACGTTTTACATGCTGACAGGCACCACGTTCACGGTGGCCGCTGGGGCGACGATCTCGGTCGCTCTGACCGCACCCGCGGCGGTGGTGGCATTGGGCGACGACCCCCAACAGTTCTGATGGAAGCACTGAGCTAAGACCTCGGGCGTCCGTTGGCTACCAACGGCAACGGGCGCGATTTTTGAAACGATCATAGCCGCCGCCACCGCAGAGCCTTGAGAATCGCGCGATTGGCCTCGGGCATCGCCAACTCGTCGAGCGACGACGGCGCAACCCAAGCGAACGCGCGGCCGCCGTCGGTTTTCACCTCTCCCGCGGCGTCGGTCACGACGAACGCGTGGAAAAGGAGGCGCCGATCCGGGTAGTCGTGGACGAAGACGAGGAGCGGCGTGGCGGCGGCGGACGCGAGCCCCGTCTCCTCTCGTAGCTCGCGGAGGGCCGCCTCGGCGGGCTCTTCGCCTTCTTCGATCTTGCCGCCGGGAAACTCCCACGCGCCTCCCAAGTGCTGGTCGTCGGCGCGACGGGCGACGAGGATCAAGCCTTCCCGCACGACGACCGCCAAGGCAATGTCGAGGCGGTTGGTG
>JANMVW010000179.1:0-5202 GCA_031393555.1 Acidobacteriota bacterium | reverse complement strand
GGGAGCCTACCCTTCGAAATTCGAGCTTGGGCTGTCTGGTTAACAAGCGGAGCGTAGGATGTGTCCGCGTCGACTCGGAAACGGCGCGGATAACACGTGAAGAGTTGACGAAGGCGCTCTCGCGGACTCCAGGGCGTTGGGAGAGGCGGCAGAATTGACAAATCGGAACCAAGCGCCGAGGACCACGGGCTCGGTCATCCACTGGGCCGCTCGCTACGATGCCCTGGTCTGGCTGTTAACGCTCGGCAGGGAGTCGGTCTTTCGGGACAAGGTGGTCCGTCTGGCGCGCCTCGAACCCGGCGAGCATGTCTTGGACGTCGGGAGCGGGACAGGAACGCTCGCGATCGCCGCCAAGCGACGCGTCGGGCCGAGCGGGTCCGTGCACGGGATCGACGCGTCGCCCGAGATGATCGCCAGAGCGGACAAGAAAGCGAAGAAGACAGGCATCGCGGTCGTGTTCGAGAACGCGGTTGCCGAGGCTCTGCCGTTTCCGGACGCAGAATTCGATGCGGTACTGCTGTCCCTGACGCTTCACCATGTGCCGAGCGAAGCGCGCCGGCGCTGTCTCCGCGAGATCGGACGGGTTCTCAAGCCGAGCGGGCGGCTTCTTGCCGTGGATTTCGGAGGCTCGGGACGGGAAAGGCGGGGGTTGATCGCACACTTTCACGGCCACACTCGATTCGATCTCCGGGATGTCATTCCCCTGTTGAGCGAAGCCGGCCTGAGCCGCATCGAGAGCGGTGCCGTGGGATTTGGCGGCTTGCAATTCGTTCTCGCGGCGGCATCCGGCGCCTGATCGACGGTCATCGAGACTGCGCGCAGTCCTGTCGTGCGCTGCGCGGATCGCTTCGATCGGGCGTATGCTGCCTTTCCAATCGACATTGCAAGCGATCTCCGCGTCGGACGGCACCACTTCGTCGAAGTGGAGAAAGCACACGGAGGATCTCATGCGTCCAGTCGTCGCGTTGGCTGTCGGATTGCTGATCGTCACCGCGTCGGCGGGCTCCGAAGTCACCTCTCTGGCGTTACCGGGGGCGCCGGTGGATGGCGTCAGCCTCGACTACCTGGTCGTCGATCACGCTCGGCACCGGGTATGGGTTCCTGCCGGTGGCACGGGAAACGCTGTGGTGATCGACACGAAGACGCAGGAACTCCGAAAGGTGGAAAGGTTTCCGACCAAGGAAGTCGAGCGGCGCGGACAAAAACGCATGGTTGGGCTCAGCTCGGTGACGGTCGGCGACGGCGTTGTCTACCTGGGAAACCGTGCCGATTCCAGCGTGTGCGTCGTGGACGCCAAGACCCTCGAGCGGGGCGCGTGTGTCGCGCTTCCCGGCTCTCCCGACGCGTTGGCCTTCGTCGCGCGAACGAAAGAGGTCTGGGTCACGACACCGCATGACCAGGCGATCGTGATCCTCGACGTATCGAAACCGTCGTCGCCGAAAGTCGTGGGCAGCTTCAAGTTGGAAGGCGATCCCGAGTCTCTTGCCGTCGACGACAAGGCCGGCCTGGTCTACACCAACCTCGAAGACAAGGACCGGACGCTCCGGATCGAGATGGCGACGCGAAAGGTGACGGCGACCTGGATGCCCGCCTGCGGCGAGGACGGCCCGAGAGGGATCGCCATCGAACCGAAGGGTCAGCTCCTGATGGTCGCTTGCACCGAGCATGCGGTGGTTCTGGATGCCGGTAACGACGGCGCCATGCTTTCGAAGCTCGACACCGGCGCGGGGGTCGACGCGATCGATTACCTGCCCGCCAATCGTTCGCTCTACGTGGCGGCAGCTCGCGCGGGGACGCTTACGATCGCGCACCTCGACGAGAAGGGCGTTCTCCATGGCACGGCCCCTATCCCTACCGCCAAAGGCGCACGGAACGCGGTAGTGACGGACGATGGCGTTGCCTACGTGGCGGATGGGCCTGAGGGAAAAATCTTCGTCGTTCGGCCGCCGCACGGGAGCTGACGCGAACCGCTTTCGCGTTCCCTCACGGCGCCCGGCCGACCTGGTCCTCGCCAACATCGTTGCCCCATCACTCCGACCGACATGCGGCGCAATGAAATTTCAAATTCTGATGAATCGACTTCGCGGCATCGCGCGATAGTCGTTGTTGCCTCTACGATTGCGGCGTAGCCTTAGAAGCAACGGCGGTCGCGCACCAAAATTGATCCAGCCTGCAATCCGCCGCGAGGAAGACTTCCCAGAGCTGAAGGGTGCAGACCTCGAGCCCACAGCTTCCGACACCGTCAGGAGGGCGGTACCGTCACGACGCTCTGGTCGTCGTTCGATCATGAAGACTTTGCGGTTTCGAGTTCAACGGATGGCTGTCCATTTTGGAGGGAGAACCATGAAGCTAAAGAGGATCTCGGCTGTGTTTTTCGTGCTCGCGGCAACTGTGATTTTGGTGGCGGGGTCCTACGCCCTCTCGCCGCCGGCCAGTCAAGCGAAACGGCATGAGCCGCCGGCGGGACCTTCGCCGGGCGGAGACCTCATCTCGTTCGACGCGATGTACGGTGTCGACGGGCCGTTCGTGGGAGCCGGTTATCCCATTCGAAACGTTCCGGGGGACGAACTCCCGTGGGCTATCGCGAAGTCCATCAAGGGCGATCTCGGGGCGAACGGCCGGCTCAGAATCAAGGTGAAGGGGCTCGTCTTCAAGGATGACCCGTCGGTTCCCGTCGATCTGCGTGGGAAAAACGACGAGGCGACTTTCCGTGGGCTCGTGAGCTGTCTGACCGAAGAAGGCGACCATGTCGGTCAATCTAATGTCGTCACTCGCGGCTTTCCGGCCTCGGAAGAAGGAGATTCGACGATCGACGAGAGGTTGATCCTTCCGAACCCTTGCATCGCCCCCATCGTCATGGTGCTCGCGGGCTCCGAAGACAAATGGTTCGCGGTGACGGGTGTGGAAACAGAAGGCAACTGAGCGTTACCCGGGTGACGGGAATGCAGCGACCTCAGTCGCTAACCGGTTGAGGCCGCCCTCGGGGAATCTTCTACTGCAGCGGGAGTGGGGGCCTCGCCCTGCTCGCGACCCCTGGTCGCATCGTGATCGGCGTGGCGGAATGCAAATCGAAGGCGCAGAGCCTATTGTTCCTGAATGAACTTCAAAATACGCTGTGCGATCCACGCGGTGTTGATGACTGGCCTGCTCGGTTCCGTCAGGGCAGCTGAACCAGCCCCAATGACTTTCAAGGTGAACACGGAGCGAGATACCGGGGATCGCTCGCCAGGCGATGGATTGTGCCTCGATCGCCAGGGCGGTTGTTCGCTCCGTGCGGCGATCGAAGAGTCAAACACCGCCGGGCAGCCGGTGCACATTGCCCTGCCTTCGGGGAGCTTCGCCCTGGGTGCGTCCGGGGCTGGTTCGCTGTCGGTCGAGGGAACGGTCATCCTTGCGGGGGATGGAATGTCACGCACCGCGATCTCCGGGGGCGGCGTAACCCGGTTGTTTCATATCGCCCGAGCCGCAACGCTCGAGTTGTCGGCAGTCACCCTTCGGGAGGGGTCTGCCGATGGGGAGGGCGGGGGTGCGATACGCGTTGAACGGGGCGGCATGCTCTTGCTGCGGAGAGTGCTTCTGACGGACAACCAGAGCGAAGGCTCGGGTGGTGCCCTGTTGATAGCAGGGAAATTGAGCGCGGACGGACTGACGGTGACCGACTGCCGGGCATCCCTCGACGGCGGTGCAATCAGCGCGGCTCTCGCCTCGCAAGTTGAAATCCGTAATGCCACGCTGGCCGGCAATCGGGCTGGGCGTGAAGGCGGAGGCCTCGCGACGGCGGGCTCGATGTCCCTCAACAACCTTACCCTCGTCGACAATAGTGCGGATGCGCGCGGTGGCGGAATCGCCGGAGTTGGCCGCATCCAAATTGCGAACTCGATTCTCGCGCGCAATGTCGCGCCGGCCTCGCCCGATTGCGGCGACGGTCCGCTCAGCCTCGGACATAATCTCGTAGGCGATCTCGCCGGCTGCGCCTGGTCGCTCGCTGATGGCGATTTGATTTCAACGGATCCATGCCTGGGCCCTTTGCGCGCGCACGCGGACGAGACTCTCGCGTTCGGCCTCCGTCACGACAGCCCGGCGATTTTGGCGGGACACCCTGCCTCCCCCGGCAGCGCAGAGCCCGGCGCGTGTGCGGCCGTCGACCAGCGCGGCGTGGTCCGTACGAGCTGCAGCATCGGGGCGTACGAGCCCCGGCCGGTCGCTCTGCGACTCGCCTTTGTCCAGCCGAATCCCCGCATGCTCCTGAGCCGCGGTCGTTGGTCGATTGTCACGGTGCAGGTCGAAAATCACGGCGATTCGCCCGCCACCACGGTTCGGCTTCGCATCGAACTCGCCGAGGGTTTGCGGGTGGAAGAGACCCTGCTCGCGGGTTGCCGCAAAGCCGAGGGCTGCCTGCTTGGCGATTTGCTTCCCGAGGAGATACGCAGGTTTGACATCCCGGTCGGAATTGTGGCGGCCCGAGGCCCTGCGCTTCTGGTGGTCACCGCGAGCGCGGAGGAGCCTGAAGACCGCCCGGGATCCGCCCGATCCGAATTCTCGACGCAGGTCGATGCGGACAGCGATGGCGACGGGGTTTCGGACGCGAGCGATTGTCGCGCGTTCAACCCGGCGGTCTGGACGGCTTCCACCGAAGCGCGCGCCCTGACGGTCGCCGGCGGGGCCGCCCCCACGCTTGCCTGGCAGCCGCCTTTCGCGACGGGCACCTCCCAGTCGGTCTGGTATGACGTGGTGCGCGCCACCAGCGCATCGGGTTTCAGTTCGGCGACCTGTGTCGCCAGCGGAATCACCGCCACGAGCTTTAGTGATGCCCCGCCCACCAGCGCGTACTACTTGGTGCGGGCCCATAACCTGTGCGGGGGTGTGCTCGGATACGACTCGGGCGGAACGCCGATCGCGGGAACCGTGTGCGCCGGACAAACCGGCGAGGTGTGCCTGGCAGACGGCAGTTGCGCCGGCGGCTTCTGTCGCGACAGTGCTTGCTGTGCCGCAACCTGCACCGGCGTCTGTGAAACTTGCGGCGACCCCGCCGCGCAAGGGCAGTGTCTAGCGATTTCGGCCGGCACCGACCCCGACAATGAATGCGCGGCGCAGCCCGCATCGTCGTGTGGAACGACGGGCAGCTGTTCGGGCAGCCGGAGCTGCGCGCTTTATTCCTCGTCCACGGTGTGCGTCGCAGCCGCTTGCCTGAATGGGACGACG
>JANMVW010000176.1:0-22987 GCA_031393555.1 Acidobacteriota bacterium | reverse complement strand
GGTGGGCGTTTCGAGTGTTTTTACTTCATAAATCTTTTCAAATCACGCTTGATCAAGGGCTAGCTGAAGCTGTTCACGGCAGCCTTTGCGCTGCTCGACCACGCAGAGCGGTTGGGGAGCGAAAATGAGATTCCGCCGCGTACCCAGGCGCACCTCGCAGCGCTGCGAGGCCTGCTGGAGCACCGGGCAGGACGGTTCGTTGCCGCCGCAAAGTGTTTTGGCGACGCGATGCGCCGTTTCGATGGCGTGTCCGATTCTTTTGAAGCCTGCCGCTGCCACATCAATTTGACGAGCGCCCTCATTGAATCGGGAGAGTTCGACTCCGCGATGAGCCATCTGGATGCGGCATTGGGTAAGGCGGAACAGGGCGGTTTTCAGCGCCTGATCGCGTTGGCCTTGAGCAACCTTGCAGTTACGCATCATCAACGGCGTGACCATCGTGAATGCCGTAAGGCGGCCATGCGCTCCAACCAAATTGCGATCGAGATTGGTTACAACGAGGTCTTGTTCCGTAACACGTTCTACCTAGCCGAATTGGCGAAACACGAGGGTGACGACGCATCAAACACGATGTACACGCGAACCCTTCACCGGCTTCTCAAAGATGTCGATCCGGACTCAAACGAAGCTCGAACCGTAGCGGGACGACTGGCCGCGGACGGGGAGCAGCGCGGCAGGAGGCGGCGCATGAGAACAATACACATGACCCGTGTCATTGGGCTGGCTTTTGTCGGTCTGGCGAGCGTGGGTTTCGCTTCGGCGGAGGTGGGCGTTTCACTCGACGCCGCGCCCGCTCAGAACCCTGCACCCCGCTGCCTGTACAAGTTGAGCATCGTGGACGGCGGCGATCCCATTGGCTTCGTTTGGTCCCAGTACACCGCTGACCCACGTCGGGCCGTACTGAACCCTGCAGGAGCAGCCAGTGGCGACGGCGAGCCGTTGTTCGTCCTCAACCCCGTATCCGGGCTACCGATCGTCACGTGGGCGCGGAACTCAGCACAGGGATTCGATGTCGTCGTCAGCGCGTTTGCGAACGGAGTCTCGACCACGCCGTACGTCGTCGAGGGCTCGACGGCGAACGAACTCGATCCCGACGTATTCCTCGACCCCTCCGGAAACGTCCACATCGTCTACTGGGTCGACAACGGCACGAGCCAAACTGTGTTTCATGTCCAGGCGACACCCGACCTGGCGAGCTGGTCCGCTCCTGAGCGAGTCTCCAGCCTCGGCGAGGCGGCGTGCCGCCCTGTTGGCATCGTTCACGGCGGCATCGTCCGCCTCGTGTACGAGCTCCATACGGGCGGGTATGGGACCGCCCCGCGCGCCGTGGTTCTGACTCGGAAGGACGGATCGAACTTCGTCGCCGAAGTGATCGCCACGACCAACAACACGTCCGATGTTCGGCCCGGCGTTCACAGCCAATCCGGTCAACTCTGGGTCGACTGGGTGGACGCACACGGCAGCACCGAGTTCGAAGGGGAAATGGCGTGGGTGCGCCTCGGCGGGAACGGCTCGTGGGGACCGGTGAGCTATGAGCCCTTCGGCAATCGGCTCGAACGTGAGCTCACGACGCGCGCAACGATTCGTCTGGACGCGGTCGTCCCGTAGGCGTCGCGCGACTACGTACGATCGGCAGCCCCCATGGTCGCCCTGACCAAGCCGCGATCGATCAGGGACCGGATGGTGTCGGTCACGATGTGGGGACGAACGGACGCAACCGCTGTGATCATCCGCACGTCGCGCATTCCATCGCAGAGTGTGAGCAGGTACTTCTCGACGACCGACACGTCTCCAGCACCTCGAGCCATCTCGCGCGGGAGTGCGATCGGAATGACGCGTTGGAGTTCGCCGGTGGAGATACCGTGATCCAGATCCTCCCGAGGCGTTGACTCCGTGATTCCGGGTGCGGCGCTTTCGCTCTCCGCGACCTCGTCGCCGGCAAACGGGTCGGTCTCTTCGCGCGCGACGAGTTCGATGAATCCCTCGACGAGCAGTTGGTAGAGCCGCTGAATGACGTGGAATTTTGCGCCATGGAGGTGGAGGACGATCTCGTCGATGTTGCGTTCGCCGTCGACCGCGGCATAGGCGCTCCGTAGCGGCCAAGCCGAATTGAGCTTCGGCGACGCCGTCTTCGCCGTTTTTCGCATGACATATCCGGGTCGTTCGAGAGACACCGCCGCAACCGCCGCGTCGGCGGCGCGCCTGACCCCCCGAGCGATCGCATCGGGGATCGACATGTCGAGGGCCAGAGGCGAAGCGACGGTCGTTGCGCCCGGGTCGAACACGAACCATCCGTTCGGATGGTCAAAAGTGCTCAACACGGTTTCCTCGGCTTTGGCCGTCAACGCCTCCGTCATGGTGTCGCCGCCGACGGCCCCCATGTCCACGAGGACGTCACCCAGTCGTCGACTACCGGTCGCGTGCTCGCGCATCGCGCGATCGAGCACGTAAACCGTGATGATTACCTGAAACAAAAATAAATGCCCGAGCATAGCCGGTTGGTCCGAAGCCGCGCATTCAACGAAGCGCCCGTTTCGTACGTGGAGCACCGTCTCAACGCCGACGCCTCGAACGGTCAGCACGCCGGCTCGGCGCGAAGAATCGAGCCAGCCGAAGACCTCCGGAAGCGACATGGTCGAAAACGGCGCGATCAGCGACATCGACGGTCCCCCCAGGAATCCTTTTGTTATACTCCGTTTAGCCTGTTACTGGTATTCTAAGTGGCATAATCATGCAATGCAACTCGGAGGCTCTGTGTCCACACTGGGCTCCTTCATCCGGTCGTTGAGGGCCCGGGGCGGGTTCTCGCAGGCGGCTCTGGCTCAACTCGTGGGACTGAGTCAGGAGCAGGTCGCCCAGTTGGAACAAGACCGCGGCGATTGGATCCGGCCGCAGGTGCTCGTCCGCTTGGCCTCGGCCCTCGGGGATTCCCCCACGGAACTGCCGGCCGACGCAGAGCCAACGGGATCCGCTCCGGCTGAGAACGGCGTCCAGACGGGCGAGTTTCACGTCGGGTTCTGGGAGAGCGTATGGACGGCCCCGGCCATCGGACTTTCAGAGGCGCCGCCGCAGGCCACTCGGTTGTCGAGCCGCGCTCGGAGCGGCTGTTTGTTCACGGTCGATTCCCCGAAGGTCCGGCGCGACACGCAAGGTCGGCCGCTCACACCCCGAGAACTGGTGCGTGCGCTCGGCGCCGGCCACTTCGCCGCGGTCCTGGTCCCCAGGGAGATGATGATCGAACATCGCGATGCAGTGAAAGAGTGCGCGCAGGTCGCGCTCGCGGTCGACGGGGTCCGCGTTGCCGTCTGTATGAACAGGCACGACGCCTGTGCGGACGGGTTCGAGGGCGACGTCCCGATGACGCATGCGGCCACGTGGTCCAGGGCTGTTTGGGATCGTGTTCGTGGCGCATCGACCGCCTCGCCGATCCCTGTCTATTTCCCTACCGACGTTGGAGCGGCCGACACGGTTCACCGACTTCGCGTGGTCTTGGACGGGCGGATCGAGGTGCACGCGATCGCCCCCCAACACTGGCCATCGCTCAGGGGCCGCGCGAATGTCGACGTCGCACCCGGCGGCCGGCCCATGATCGCGGTCGCCGCCGAACCCCACCTCGACCGGTGGCGTCGCGCCGTCTGGGAATCCAACCACGAGGTCACGACGGTGCTCGTCGACGATTCGGCGATCTGGCAGGGGTCGCCCCCTACGATGTCTTTCCTCAGCCTGCTCTTCAACCGCGAGCGGTACGCGCCTTGGCTCTCGAACCCCAGGCTGTACGACTTCCTGGACGCCTTGGAACAGCAGGGGCGGGACATCGCTCGCCGCTCCCCGCGCGTCCTTACGGCGATTGCGGAGCGGCTGCAACTCGACGTCGCGACGGTACTCGGCGAGTGCGCGAAGTGTGACTTCACAACGCGTCTCACGCCGTCCTGGGTCGCCCGGCGCTGCGACGGGTTGCGAAGGAGCCCGGGCTAGATCACCCCGGGGCCGCCGTCAGTTGGCCAGGACGGTCGATCGGATACGGCCGCGCGCCTCCGCCACGGAATCGAGTTCGTACGACTCGAATCGCGGAACGCTCCAGGTCGACGTCGCCGCATCGTACCGGCACCACCCGACCTCCGTCGTGCCATCCACCCAAGTCAGCCACAGGCGGCCGTATTCCGCTTGGATGCGCGCCTCGACGATTCCAGGATTGCGCGTCGTCGCGACCACGTTTGCGGACAAGAACGGCGCTGGATCGTCCTCGATGACTTTCGCCTCGAGAAGGATTTCGCCGCTCGAACCGGTGACTTCGTAGGCGATCCACCCTCTGCTGCCTTCAAATGTGATCGACGGATGCCGGCTCCCCACGGTAGCGACGCTTTGGACGCGCTCGGGAGTCCACGCACCGGTGGCATTGATTCTCTTCCGAACGATGACCTGATCGATGGACCCGTGCCGCCACCACGCGACCCACGAATCCCCGTTGACGGTGTTGACGGCGAGGCGGGGACCGAGATCGTCCCGGCTGTCGGACGTCAACACCTTGATGATCAGGGGGCGTCCGCCGCCCGGGTTGATGACGTGACGCACGTCGTAACTCGTCCCGGTCCACGGGGTATCGGCTGTCTCGATGGCGCCGGACACGAGGTTGCCCTGCGAGTCGGGCGGCTCCGCGATCGGCGCGACCACGGCCATGGCGCCCGTCGCCAGAACGGCGGAGATAGCGAAAGAGTAAACTCGACTAGACATCGGAGGGTCCTCCATGGGCCCCAAGGGCGCGAATTTCGTCGGCTTCCTCCGATACGTCGTCCACGTATCGAACCAACGATCGGGCGGAATCGAACTCAACCTGCGCCCGGGCTCGATCGCCCGAGGCCGAATACGCTTTCCAAAGATGGTGATGGGCGAGGAACCGAGCATTGCGGTCCTCCGTGAGCACCGCCTGCCCCAGCGCCCGACGAAGATGTTCAAGGCCGCGCGCATGATCGCCGGAACCGGTGAGCACGCGCCCCAGTTCGAGTTGCCCTGTGAGCGCCAGCTTCGCGTGTCCGTGCTTTTCCGCGATCGCAACGAGCTGTCGCGCCGCGTCGAGCGCCTTGCGCGCGCCTCCCGATGTCTCCGCGATCCTCACCCGTAAGACGGCGGCCCGGCCTTCGCCGTACGTGTCGCCGATCGCACGGTACAGCGACAGCGCGCGGGCCAGCGCTCGACCCGCGTCTTCGGCTTGGCCGGCTTTGAGAAGGAGCTTGGCCTCCTGGTGCGCCACCAGTGCGCCCAGTTCCGGACCCGCGGAAGTAGCACGCGCCGCCGCATCACGGATGAAAGCGAGGGCGACATCGAGCGAGCCGAGACCGGCCCACACCGACGCCGAGAGCACGAACGCTTTCGTCGTCAACTCGCTCGACGGCCCGTCGAGCAACACCTCATCGATCAGCGATTTCGCCAGGCGGAACTTGCCGAGGTCGCGGGCCGCGACGGCGAAGCCCAGGGTCGCTTGGTGGCGCTGCGCCTCCTGCCCCGGTTCGGCGCTGAGCCTGCGTCGCAATTCGAAAAAGTACGCGAGGCCTTCGCGGAGTTCACCTGAGCGCCAGAGCGAGGTGGCCTTGTCGTACAGCGTGGCGGTGTCGCCTTCGACCGCGGGCTTCGACGCCATGTTCTCGAGGTCGACGAAGTCGGCCACCAACTCGGGCGGAATGTCGTAGAGACGGAGGAGTTGGTGCAACCGTCGCACGCCCGGATCGAGTTTTCCCTGTTCGATCCGGATGAGCGTCGAGTGAGGGATCGGCGTCCCCTTCGCAGCGAGTCGTCGGGTGACCTCGGCCACGGAGAGGTTGAGCCCTTTTCGCCGATCTCGGAGCAGGTGGCTCACCGCGGCTGATGGCTGAACAGATCCTGTCGGCATGCCGAATAGAGTACGAGGAATCGGCCACTTGGCATAGGGATTTTTTGGAAAAAACCGGCGCGGTCCCCTTTAGGGCTTCTTGCTCGCGGCCTTACGCTTCGGCGCGGTCTTGGCGACCGCCTTTTTCGCCGCCGTTTTCTTCGTCACCGGACTCTTCACGGCTTTCTTCTTCGCCGGCTTTTTCACCGCCACCGGCTCGAACACCAGGGCCGACAGCGGCGGCAACCGGAGCGTCAGCGACTGCGGGAAGCCGTGCTGGGGCTCATCCTCGGTGGCGAGTTCGGTAGCGACCTCGAATCCGGTGCCGTCGAACTGCGGGTCGTCGGTGTTCAGCACGAGGCGATAGCGCCCGGTCTGGGGCGCACCGATGCGGTAGGTCGCGTGCGACACCGGCGTCAGGTTCAATACGACGACGAGGTGGTCGTCCCCGTCCCGGCGCGTATAGGCGAGGACGGAGTTCTCGCGATCGAGGCAGTCGATCCACTGGAACCCTTCGGCCTCGTGGTCGCGCCGCCAGAGGCACGGCTTTTCACGGTACAGCGCGCCCAACGCCGCCACGACGCCAAGAACACCGCGGTGGAGCGGCTGGTCGGCGAGGTTCCACTCGGGCCCACGGTCTTCGTTCCACTCCCACCAGGGCGCCAGTTCGCTTCCCATGAAGAGCAGCTTCTTCCCGGGACGCGTCCACATGTACGCATAAAGCAGCTTGAGGTTGGCGAACTGCTGTTCGACGGTCCCCGGCATCTTCGCCACGAGCGATTTCTTGCCGTGGACGACCTCGTCGTGGGAGAGCGGGTTGAAGAAGCGTTCGCTGTACTCGTAGATCATCGCGAAAGTGAGCTTGTCGTGGTTCCAAGTGCGTCCGATGGGATCGACCGCGAAGTACTTCAGCGAGTCGTGCATCCACCCCATGTTCCATTTGAAAAGAAAGCCCAGACCGCCGTCCTTCGCGTCCGCCGTGACGAGCGGCCACGAGGTCGATTCCTCGGCGATCGTGAAGGCACCCGGCGCTTCTTCGCGAAGGACCGCGTGGAGGGTCCGGAAGAAGTCGATCGCATCGAGGTTCTCGCGCCCGCCGTACCGGTTGGGGACCCACTCCCCCTCCTTGCGGCTGTAATCGAGGTAGAGCATCGAGGCGACGGCGTCCACGCGCAGCCCATCGATGTGCAACTCGCGCAACCAGTACAGGGCGTTCGCGATCAGGAAGCCCGAGACCTCGGGCCGGCCGAGATTGAAGATCAGCGTCCCCCAATCGGGATGCTCGCCTTGTCGCGGGTCGTCGTGTTCGTAGAGCGCGGTTCCGTCGAAGCGCCTCAGCGCGAAGTCGTCCTTGGGAAAGTGCGCCGGGACCCAGTCGACGAGCACGCCAATGCCGTTGACATGGCAGTGATCGACGAAGAACCGGAAATCGTCGGGAGTTCCGAAGCGCGCGGTGGGCGCGAAGTAGCCGGACACCTGATAGCCCCACGACCCCGAAAAAGGATGCTCGGCCACCGGCATCAGCTCGATGTGCGTGAATCCGAGCGCCTTGACGTGTTGAACGAGGCGAGGGGCGAGCTCGCGGTAGTTCGGCGTACGGGCGTCGTATTCCATCGCCTTCGCGAACGAGCCCAGGTGGACTTCGTAGGCCGCGAGCGGGCCTCGCGTGGGATCGGTCGTACGCCGCGCCTTCATCCACGCGTCGTCTTCCCATACGTACGACGTCACATCGACACGCGACGCGCTCTTCGGCGGGATCTCCATGGCACGCGCCATCGGGTCGGTCTTCAGGCGGAGCATCCCCTCTTGGGTCTTGATCTCGAACTTGTAGACTGCGCCGGCTTCGAGGCCAGGGACGAACAACTCGAACACACCCGACCCCGCCAGTCGCCGCATCGGAAACAGCCTGCCGTCCCACCGCGCAAAGTCGCCGACCACCGAAACGCGACGAGCGTTCGGCGCCCACACCGCAAACGACACGCCCGGGACCCCACCCACGTTGAGGACGCGTGCCCCGAGCACTTCCCAGAGGTGGCGGTGTGTCCCCTCGTGGAAAAGGTGGACGTCGACGTTGCCAAGCGTCGGAAGGAATCGATACGGATCGTCGCGCTCCCAGCTCGCGCCGCTTTCGAACCGGAAGCAAACGCGATAGGCGGACCCGGGCTCGAGCCCGGGAACGAATGTCTCGTACACGCCGAAGCCCGTCGGCTCCATGGCCCGCGGCCGGACGTCCAAGATGAGATCGCACCCCACGGCATCCGGGTGAAAGGTGCGCACGACGCTGCCGTCAACCCCCGCACGTCGCGCCGCGTGGGCGCCGAGCACGCGGTGCGGCTCGTCATGATCGCCCGCGTGCAATCGCGCGAGATCGGCCGGGTCGAGGGAGGCGGTGTCTTTCGGCATGAGCACGCCCATGTTCGGCGTGAGGAGTGGATCAGGTCAAGTGATTCCGATGGGTGTCGCTTGCCCGTGGGTCGGTACGGAGGCATACTATGCGCATGAAACGGGCAAATCTTGTGCTTGATGAGCAGCTTCTCGAAGAGGCGCTTCGCCTGAGCGGGGAGCGGACCTATTCCAAGGCCGTCGGCCGCGCCTTGACCGAGTTTGTGCTCAAGGTTCGCTCGCGCCGCATCTTGGAACTCGCGGGCTCCGGCTCGTGGGAGGGGAACTTGTCGGAGATGAGACGGGACTGGGCAGTCGCCGAGCGCGCCCCTAAGAGAAAACCTCGTGGTTCTCGTTGATACCTCGGTCTGGATCGAAGTCTTTCGGAAAGGGTCTCGCTTCCAGCTCGAGTCCGTCGCACCCACCGATGAAATCGTGACGTGCCTTCCTGTGGTCCAGGAAGTACTTCAGGGGTTCCGGGAAGAACGGACCTTCGCCCTCGCACGCGACGCAATGCTCTCTTTTCCCGTCGTGGAATCTCCCCTCCGGGCCGAGGTCATCGTCGAAGCGGCGCAGTTGTACCGGGCTGCGAGGCGTTCAGGCCTGACGATTCGTTCCGGTGTCGACTGCTTGATCGCGGCATGCGCCATTCGGCACCACCTGACGGTGCTGCACCGGGACCGTGACTTCGACCTGATCGCGAGGGTTTCGAGCCTCGACTCGCGGCTTGTCCTCCCGTCAGAAATCAAGCGATAATCCGCCCCTTCGGCACGCCCCTTCACCGCCCAGGAGAACGTCGATGACCATTCGACTCGCCCGCACCCTGTTCGCACTCGCCGCGCTCGTGGCAAGCGCCAAAACTCCGGCCGCAACCTCCGGCCCCTCCAAGCTCCTGCGCTTCCCGGACGTGCACGGCGACCAGGTGGTTTTTTGCTACGCGGGAGACATCTGGAAGACGTCGATCAAGGGCGGGATGGCATTACGACTGACGGCCCATCCGGGCGTCGAAGTCTTCCCACGCTTTTCTCCCGACGGGAAATGGATCGCCTTTACGGGGCAGTACGACGGCGACGAGCAGGTGTACGTGATGCCGGCGGACGGGGGCACACCCAAGAAATTGACGTACTACCCGGCGGAGGGCCCTCTCTCGCCGCGGTGGGGATACGACAACATCGTGTACGGCTGGAGCCCTGACGGCGCGTCGATCCTCTTCCGCTCGCTGCGCTACGGCTACCCCGAGCATCCCGGACAGCTCTACACCGTCAACAAGGATGGAGGCCCCGCTGTCGCGCTGCCGATGCCGCGAGCCGGCGCGGGCGATTTCTCCCCCGATGGGAAGCGGCTCGTGTACGCGCCGCTCTGGCGCGACTTCCGCACGTGGAAGCGCTACCAGGGAGGCTGGGCGCAGGATCTCTACATCTACGATCTCGCGACGAACACGGCGAAAGTGATCGCACCGAGCAAGCGCACCGAGCGCGACGCGATGTGGATCGGCGACGCCGTCTACTTCCTGTCGGATCGCACCGGAACGCTCAACCTCTTCAAGTACGATGTGAAATCAGCAGCGGTTACGCAATTGACGAAAAGCGATACTTGGGATCTGCGGTGGGCGTCGTCGGACAACAAGGGAACGATCGTCTTCGAGGCGGCGGGCGAACTGACGGCGTTCGACGTTGCGACGGGGAAAGAGTCGAAGCTCGCCATCACCGTACCCGACGACGGCCTCTGGGACCGGCCGGGACGGGTATCGGCGGCGGGCAACGTGGAAGACTTCGACCTCTCGCCCAAGGGAGAGCGCGCGCTCTTCGCGGCGCGCGGGGACATCTTCACGGCCCCGATCGAAAACGGCCCCACGCGTAACCTGACGCGCAGTTCCGGAGCGCACGACCGCGCCCCCGCGTGGTCGCCCGACGGGAAGCAGATCGTCTTCATCTCGGACCTCTCGGGAGAAGAAGAGCTGTACCTCGTCCCGCAGGACGGCTCGGCGCCTGCCAAGGCGTTGACGAAGGGGAACAAGGCGCGCCTATACCGCCCGGTGTGGTCTACGAATGGAAAGCGCGTCGCCTATTCCGACAAAGAGGGGCGGATCTTCGTCGTCACCGTCACCGACGGGAAACAGGTCGAGGTCGCCAACGAGCGGAGCTTCCAGGTGACCGATTACGCTTGGTCGCCCTGCGGGAACTGGCTTGCGTTCTCGCTGTCGCAGGCGAACGGCAACAACGCGCTCTACCTCTATGGCGTCGAGGACGGCAAGACGCTCCAGGTCACCGAGGGGTTCTTCAACGAGCACAACCCGGCTTGGGATCCGGAGGGGAAATACCTCTGGTACCTGTCCGAACGTGATTACCCGCCGCAGATCTCCGCGAGCGAGTGGAACTTCGCGACCAACCGGATGACGGGGATCTTCGCGCTGGCGCTGAGGAAGGACGTCCCGAGTCCCTTCGCTCCCCTCTCCGATGAAGTGAAGGCCGATGACGACAAGAAAGACGACAAGCCCGCGGACAAGAGCGGCGACAAGAAGGACGACAAGAAAGACGACGCGAAGGCGAAGCCGCCGACCAAGATCGACCTCGACGGGCTTGGCAGCCGCGTCGCCCGCGCTCCGCTCGACGGCGACAACTACGACGGGCTCTCGGTGACGAAGGGGTTCATCCTTTACGTAAAAAGCGGTGCCCCTTACAACGGACGCGCGCCCGAAACCAAGCCCCAACTACGAATCTACGATCTGGAGAAGCGGAAAGAGACGAACCTCCTCGACGATGCGGGGAACTACGCGATCTCATGGGACGGGAAGAAGCTCCTGGTCGGTGGTGACGGCGGCTACGCGCTGTACGACGCGACGCCCACGGGAAAAGACTCGAAAAAGTCCGTATCAACCGCGGGACTGATGGTCGATCGCGTTCCGAAGGACGAGTGGAAGAACATGTTCGAAGAGGCCTGGCGGCGCTACCGCGATTTCTTTTACGTCGAGAACATGCACGGCTACGACTGGGAAGCGCTGAGGCAGCAGTACAGCCCGCTGGTCGAGTACGTCGGCCACCGTTCGGACCTGAACTACGTCATCGGCGAGATGATCTCGGAGCTCAACATCGGCCACCTGTACATCGAAGGGGGTGACTGGACCCTGCCCGCGCGAGCGCCGGTCGGACTCATCGGTGCCAAGCTCGAATTGGACCCGTCCTCGAAGCGCTACCGCATCGCCAAGATCTTGAATGGCCAGAACGAAGAGCCGCGCTACCGCTCGCCGCTGACGGAGATCGGCGTGGACGTCAACGAGGGCGACTGGCTGTTGGCCGTCGACGGCGACGAGCTGTCCCCCACGGAAGACCCGTTCAAGCAGTTCGTCAACAAGGCCGCGAACCCGTTCACTCTGACGGTCGCATCGAAGGACGATCCCAAAAAGACGCGCCAGGTCAAGGTCAACCCGATCCGCGACGAGAGCAGTCTTCTCTACCTCGACTGGACGGAGAAGAACCGCACCTACGTCGCCAAGCAGACCGGCGGCAGGGTCGGTTATATGCATATCCCCAACATGGGTGGCGACGGCGCGCGCGAATTCGTGAAGTGGTTCTACCCGCAGGCCCGGATGAACGGGATGATCGTGGACGACCGGGCGAACGGCGGCGGGAACATCTCGCAGTGGATCATCGAACGGCTGCGCCGCACGGTGCTCGGCTACAGGTTCTCGCGCACATCCGAGGACACCCGCACGTACCCCGAAATCGTGATGCGCGGGCCCATGGCCTGCCTCATCAGCGAAAGCTCCGCGTCGGACGGCGACATCTTCCCGTACATGTTCCGCGAGGCGGGCCTCGGGCCGCTGATCGGCAGGCGCACCTGGGGAGGCGTCACCGGCATCAGCGGCGCGGGACCGCTGCTCGACGGCGGCCGCGTCTCGGTGCCGCAGTTTTCGACTCTTTCGAAGGAAGGGCGCTACGTCATCGAAGGTGAAGGCGTCACCCCCGACATCGAGGTCGACAACGACCCCGCCGCGGAGATCGCCGGACGCGATCCGCAGCTCGATCGCGCCATCGAAGAGGTCAAGAAGCAGCTCGTGAAGGACCCGCACGAGTTCCCGAAACAGCCGCCGGATCCGGTGAAAACGAAGTCAGCGGTGAAGTAGCGTCCTGCGCGTGCCCCCGCCGGAGGCGGCTTCAGAAGTAGACGTGAACTTCGATCAGCCCCTGGTTGTCTCGAGCCGCCGGGACCGAGGAGGGGCCGCTCCGGGCCCGATAGAACGCCCGAACCTGGAGTCCGGGGAGGGGCGTCCAGTCGGCGCCGGCTCCCCACTGGGTGAGCCGCCCGATCCCGTCGTCGCGATCCTGATTTGCGGCGCCGCTGAAAACGCGCAACATCAGTCCGGCGTGGACCAGTCCATCGACTTCGAGGTGCCCCGCTCCACCCTGTCGGTCCGGGTTCGTCCCATCGTCGCTTCGAATGACGTCCGCTTCGGCCAACACCACGATCGGCCCGGCGCGAAACATGCCGTAAGCTCCGACAACCGAGCGCCTCGCTCCGGCGGGGAGATCGTTGGTCGAGGCTGAGAGCCCGAAGCGGCCCAGCGAGAACAACCGAGCCCCGGTGAGGCAATACTCTTTTCCGTTGTCGGCCTCGGCCCCGCCCGAAGTGCCGTTCGTGATCGCAAACGCGGCCGTCCAGGCGCCGTCGTCCATCCCCGCTTCGAGCCCGATATCGGCCGTGTCGAACGTGAACCCCGTCGCACGCCGCGATGCCGCGTCGTCGTCTTGGAGGCGCAGACCGAAAGGAAGGAAGAACTTGCCCCCCTTGATGTAGATCCCTGCGCGATCGAACGCGTACAAGGCGAACGCCTCTCGCGCCGTCGCGCCGCCCGGGGCGACGTGCTCGTCGAGATAGAAGAGCAGCTTGTCTTTGAGGAGGTCGAACCCCAGGTAGAGGTCGGCTCCGGAGAATTCCGCCTCACCAATGTACGGCCCGGCATCCCGAAACGTGGCGAGGTAACCACCTCGGGCATCGAGTCCGATTCGCACACGGTCGCCAATCGCGCCTTCGAACAAACCGTGCCCCGGGGCAAGCTTCTTCCACGGAAGCGTCTGCGCCCCATAGCCCGCGCCGTAGGCCGTCCGGCCTCCGCCGCCCGTGCGGTTCATGTGGCACGACGCGCATCCAAGTCCCGTGCGTGCCGCGAGCACCGGCTCGGCGCGGGCGATGCCCGAGGCGATGACGACGATCGCCGCGGCGGTCAACAAGGCGCGCATCAGTTGTTCTGCGCTCCGGCGTCGATCCACTGTTTAACGCTCTCGATCTCCGCCGCTGTCAACATGCCGCCGAACGGCATTCGCTCGCCCACGATCCGCGGATCGCCCGCGAGCTTCATGTAGAGGTAGGAATCCGCCGCATCACCGGGGACCACGCGTTTGAATCCAGACAGCTCGTTCGAGTCGACGCCGATGGTGAATGCGTACGTGTGACCCTCGGTCAAGTCCATCCCCTGTTCGGGCGCGGGCGCCGTGTGGCATCCGGGGACTGCGCACTTCGGACTGAAGATCGATGATTGGAGCGACGTCAGCGTGGGCGCGTTGCTCGGTGGCGGTCCGCCGACCATCGAGACTACGCCGTCGCCGGCGCACGAGGTGACCCCGAGAAGGAACAGGACCAATGGGACGCGGCGGCTCACCGTTTTTCCGGCTCCGGTGCGCCGGTTCGCGGATGGGCGCGGACCCAGGCGACGTAGGCCGCAATCGCCTTGATGTCGTCGTCGGAGACGAGGCTGCGATACGCGGGCATCGCAATCGTCTGCGATTCGAGGATCCTCCGCGCCGCCGGGTTGGCGTGCAGCCTCTCGCACACTCCGTTCCGCACCCACTGGCCAAATTCCGCATCGTCACGGACGAGTTCAGGGTAGTCAGAACCATCCCACGGCGGGATGTACCCCTTTAACGATCCCGGGTTCATCACGAGACCCCGCCCTTCGTTGCCGTGGCAGCCGAAGCAGCCTAACCGGTACGCGACCTCATGCCCCGCCGCCGCAGACTCGTCGGTAATCCGCCCGAAATGCGACACGGTGAGAACGTAGGCCACCAGATCGTCGGTTTCCTTGGGCGTGAGGCGGCTTTCGTAGGGAGGCATGGGGATCAATGCGCCGACGTCGGGGCCACGACGATTCGTTCGCCCCCTGAGGATCCAGGAGCGGACGTCGTCCTCGTCCCGGTTCCACATCATCCAGGTGCCGCCCGTCCAGCCCGGCACCTCGCCGTCTTTGGCTCCTTCGTTTGGAATCGGTTGGCCGCCGCCGGGTCCGTGGCAACCGAAACACCCCATTCGCTCCGCCAGCACCCGCCCTCGCTGGACAGGAGTGTCCAAAGCGGCGTGTTGCCATCCAGATCTCGTCACGACGAAGGCCAGCACCGCCGTGAGCACGGCGACGGACAGCGCCAGGACGACGATCACGACGCGAACGGATCGGCTCATGAGGCTGCGGCAGCCTTCACCGAGAGCAAAAGGAAGAGCTTCGCTCCGCCGCGTTCGGCCCAGGTGCCGGTGATGGTCACCCGGCGTCCGGCGAACGGCCGCAGTTTCGCGTTGGGAGTTTCCATGTCGTCCACCGAGGCGATCCAAACGACGGTGCCCGTGCCATCCTCAACGAGCGCGAAGGGGATCCCAGCGTCCCCACATTTTTGGGCACAAACGCGGTGCGACTCGCCGCGGGCTCCGGACTTGATGTAACAGGCGGAGTCGATCACCTCGCCGGTCACGGTGACCGGCGGCGGATCTCCAGACCACACAACGACAGAGCCAAGAAGGACGAGGACTCCGGCAATTCCGACTCGCATGACACTTCGCATCGTAGCTCCCGAAAGCCGTCTCGACGGCTCGTTTTTGTGCCGTATCGGGGCGAGATCATAACGCGTCGTCGGTGAGCGACTCGAGAAACGCGATGAGGTCATCGATCTCGGACGGGGAGAGATGGAGCGGCTTCAGGATCCTCTCGCCGCTCGATCCGGGGTCGCCCGCTCCCGCCCGCGTCGAATAGAACGTGACGACGTCCCGGAGCGTCGCGAACTGCCCCTGGTGCATGTAGGGCGCAACCAGGGCGACGTTCCTCAAGGAAGGGGTCTTGAACTGGCCCCACGTCTCGGGGGTGACGCGCAGGAAGCTCAGTTTCTCCCCGGCATTTGGCGACCGGTCGTCGGAGAAGCGCCCCTTCAGGTTGAACGGGTTCGCAAGGACGAGTGGGATTCCGGCGTAGCGCCCGGCGTCGGTGCGTCCGGCCGCGTCGAGCGGAGGGACACCCGTGTTGTGAAACTCTCCGTCGGTGAAATTGGGACCACCGTGACAGACCCGGCACTGGCCGCGGCCGACGAATAGCTTGAGCCCGCGCTGGGCGGGAATCGACAGCATGGCGGAATCCTCGCCGGCGCGAAGCGCCTCGGCGAATCGGTCGAACTTCGAGTGACGGCTGACGAGGCGCCGCTCGTACGCGGCAATCGCCTTCCCGATGTTGGCGAAGATCCGATTGACGACCTCGCGGTCGGCTTCCGACATGCCTGACCATGCCACGCTTCGCGGATCATTCGGTTTGCCGGGGACCGGGTGTCCGGCGGCGGGGAAACGCTCCTGGTCTGAGAGGTCCGGCATGGAACCGAAGACGGAATCGTAGGCGGCGCGGAGCGCGGCATCTCCCGAAAGAAGATGCGCCGCTTTGAGCCGGTCGCCTGCCATCTCGGTTTCGTTCTCGATCGGCGAGAGGGCCTGCGACCAAAGGGAGTCCACTCGACCATCCCAGAACCACCAGCGGTTGTAGGCGACGTTCCAGAGGGAAAGCGTATGACGCCGGCCGCGTCCGACCCCCTCGCTCACCTGCTTGGCGTCGGTGAAACCGTGGTGAGGCACATGACACGTGGCGCACGAGACGGCGCCGCTCGACAGCCGCGGTTCGACGAACAATCGCTGTCCCAGAGTGGCCGCCGCGTCGTCGTCCCCGACCGCGTTCGACGGGTCGGCCGGGGGAGGACCCAGAGGGGAGAGCTCGAGAATCCTCCGGCGCTCATCCTCCGAAAACGACACCATCGCACCCGGCGGCGCCTGACCGTGCCCGGGCGAAACCGCAAGGACGCCCAAGCCGAGGGCGGCGACGAGCGCCGCGATCCGAAGCGTGCGCCCGGGGCTCTTAGTCCAAATCAATGTCAAGCTGCGCCCGCTCCGTGATGGCCCCGTGAGTGATGTCGAAGTGGATCACCCAACGCCCCGGCATGTGGAAGAGCAGGCCCCGGACCTCGAAGCGACCATTTCCCATCGCCCCATGCCCCGGAAGGAGTTCCTGCACGGCCGGGCCGTCGAAGGCCCGCACCTGCGGCGTCAAGGTCATGCCGTGGTGGTGTTCGGGCATCGTGGCGTCGACGTCGAGGATCACGTTGCGCGCCAGAGCGCCGCGGGCCGCGTTTTGGTACACCGAGACGTTCACGGCAAACGGTGCGTTCTGCGGTACCGGATCCGGAACCGTGGTGACGCACACCGTATAGCGGCCGCCGTTGCTGACGATGCGCGCGCGGCAGGCGTCCGGCCTCGCCGCGGGCGCTGCTGCCGTTCGCGCGGGCCGGAAACGGCGGAGCGGGGCGGCGGTCATCGTTGCGGGATCGAGGGAGAGCTCCGAAATGAAGCGTCCCGCGGAGGTGAACACCTGCCCGCGCCTGTTCCCCGAATCGATCACGATCACCCGCCCCCGGCCGTCGACGTGCACGGCTTCGGGTTTCCTGAACTGGCCGGGGCCGGATCCTGTGTTCCCCCAAGCGGAAAGCCACGACCCGCGGCGGTCGAATCTCTGCACGCGGTTGGCGCCACGATCGACGACGTAGACCGACCCGTCTTTTCCTACCGCAATCCCCGAAGGTGCGTCCAACGTGCCGGGCGCTTCCCCCGTCCCGCCCCAGGCGAAGCGGAATAGTCCGTCGAGGCCGAACGCCTGAACCCGTCGCTGCCCTGCGTCGAGCACGTAGACGGTGGAGCCCGCCGGATCGAGCGCAAGTCCGACGGGGTTTCGAAATCGGCCGTCGCCTTCTCCGAATCCACCCCACGAGTCCGCGAGACGGAAGTCTCGGTCGAGGACGACGATCCTGCGTCCCACCGTGTCCGCGATGATGAGCCGGCCGCGCGCATCGCGAGCGATCGGCCCAGGCTCAACCGTGGCCGGATCCAACGCCCAATTCCCGGGTTCGACAGCCAGCCTCTCGTGGTCGTCCAGGCCGATCCCTTCGACGAACGTCGTTCTCGTCGTAGGTCCGAGCGTCAGACGCTGGACGCGGACGTTTCCGCTGTCGCTCACCAGAACCGTTCCGTTGCCAAGGTCGAGATCGAAGCCGGATGGGCGCATGAACTCGCCGGGTTCTCGCCCCGGCCCGCCCAGTTTCGCGACGAGGGCGGGCACCTTGCGGGAAAGATCAAGAATGAAGGGAACACCCGTCTCCCGCGACGCGACGACGATCGCCTGACCGGCTCCGCCCACGGAGTAACCGTCCCGGGCCATTCCGCGAGAATCGGCCTCCACGACGGGATCCTGTCTTTCCCCGGTGAGACGATCTGGCAGCGGTCCTCGACCGCCGAACAAACGACGAGTTCGTCTCCCGGAGGAAGCGAAGCGACGGCGCTCGGGGCCTCGAGGCCGGAATGCGCGGTCCATTCGCCCAGCAGGGTCCCCGACCGATCGAAGGTCACGATGCGATGCGTGTACGGGTCGGCCACGACGAGGCGTCCATCGCGTTCGTCGAGCCCCCCGGGCTCTTCGAGAAGTCCTCCCCGACGTCCTCGCCCCCCCCACGCGAGAGCGAAGCGTCCCTCCGCGGAGAACTTCTGGATGCGGCTGTTCCCCTGATCGCTGACGTAGAAACTCCCGTCGCGATCGACAGCCACGTCAACCGGTCTGTCGAAGGCGCCGTCGTGGAAGCCGTAGCTCCAGACGAAAAAGAGAAAAGTTCCGTCGCGCTGAAACACCTGGACGCGGTTGTTCCGGGAGTCGGCGACATAGACTCGGCCGTCGGCGACGGCGAGTCCTAGAGGCTCGTCGAACTCGCCGGCATCCGCTCCGTGCCTTCCCCATTGACGCTCGAACCGCCCGTCGGCGTTGAACACCTGAATCCGATCGTTCCCCGTGTCGGCGACGTAGACCCGGCCGTCTTCCGAGATGGAAATCCCCCGGGGTCCGTCGAACTCCCGTTCGCCTCGTCCCAGGCTCCCCCACCTTCGTACGAGAGCCCCCGTTCGATCGAATACGGAGATGCGGTGCCCCAAGGCTTCGCAAACGTAGATCGATCCGTCCGATCCGGAAGCGACAGCCGCGGGTTCTTCAAGAGGCCCGATGACGGCGGAGGCGTGGGCGGACCCCAGACCGGCAACGAGAACGGCGATCGCGGCCAGCGTCACGGCGTACTCGGGATCGTCGCTACGCGCAGACGGCCCTCGCTACGGGCAGGCCGTCAACAGCGGGTCGCGCGAGGCCAAGTTCGAGGACTTCCCGTAGGTCCCGACGCATCCCGTACCGCCGGAAGCGCGGACGAGGTAGTAAAAGCCCTCGTCGGCGAGCGGGACGGACGCGTCGACGCTGGACGTCGATGCCGTCCCTGGGTTGTTGCAGCTGTCGTCGGTGAAGTTGGACACCAGGGACAGGCTTCCCCGGATCTCGTCGTATCGGACTCCGGTCCCGACGAACGCGGCCTGGGAATCCCAGGAATTCGTGGACGTCGATTGACCCGAGAACGTCACGTTTTGGACTTCAACGGGCGCCCACTGGATGGACGAATTGGACGAGTTGCAATCGAGCTGATTCGCCAGTCCATCGGCATCCGTATCGGTGAGGTTGCCGGCCCCCGCGTTGTTCACCGGCTTGGGGAACTGGAGAGCAAACTGCGTGGAGTTGACTTTCGTTCCGCAAATGAAAGCCGTGCGCGTGAGGCTCTTGCCGAACTGGAGCCCCGTGGGGGCCGCGGGGCCATCGAAGTTCGCGTCGCAAGCGTTCCCGTTGAAGTCACCCACGTGGAAGGCGTTGGCCCCAAGGGGACAGTTGGCCGCCGTGCAACTGAAATTGCCCCAGGCCACGCAGTCGTAAACGGTCGTCCCGCTCAACCAGCAGACGCGCCCCCCGGCGGCAGGAAGCGCGACCCGGCCGGCCTGCCCGTCGACGAGCTTGTCGAAGGTGAACGTAAACAGGTTCTTCGCCGCCGTGGTCCCGATCACGAACGCCGGGCAGGTCGGATAGGAACACGCCGCGCCGCCGTTGCCGAGATTCGCGCTGAACGTACCGAAGTTTCCGAGGATGTTTCCCGAGGCGTCCTCGACCCGGATCGAAGCTCCGCTGACGAAGATCTGGCCCGAGCTCGTCATCCGCAGCATGACGTACTGGGCCCTCTGATCGGCAGTGAGATTGGGGTTGATCATGTCGCTCGGAGTGCCGACGAAGACTTCCTGGATGGCTACGAAATGCAGGCCCGCGACGGAGGGCGTCAAGCCGCCGAGCATGACCATCATCCCGATCAAGAGTCTCGGAGCACATTTATTGAGCATCGCGCTGACCCATCCTGTAGAGAAGTACGTAAGACCACCGCCCCTTGGATTACTGCTCGAACATTACGGTGGCCGGCACGATCCGGCAACGGGTTCTTTCCATGGGGAGGGGCTCGACCGCGATTTCGCGGTCTTCCGAGAGGACTTCGGGCTTCGTTTCGGTGGCGTAGACGATCGGCGAGGGGGCGTTCGACGCCAGCCGGTCGACGAACGCTTCCGCCTCGGCGGGGTCGGCGATCACGGCGACTTTGAGACTCTCGGGAAGGAAATGGCGCCTGATCGCGTCGTTGACGTCCCCCACCGTCATGCGTGGAAGCCGGTCGGCCAGCTCGTCGACCAGGCTCTTCCCTCCGTAGAACACACCGTCCATCGCGTAGCCGAGACGTCGCGAGGGGGTCTGGCTCCAGAGCTTGCTGTAGTTGAGGAGAAACGCGCGCGTCTCCTCGAACGCTTCGGGCGTCAGGCCGTCCCGGACGAGCCGGCGGAGCTCGCGCACCGCCAGGCGGATCGCAAAGTGCGCATGCTCGGCCGCGACCGGACGGATCCAAACAGTGAACGCCTACTTTTGCCTCGGCACGTTCGGGAGCGCGAAGGTCGAGGCCCCGTCCTGCGCGAAGTGCTCGACGTAGCTGTAGTTGCCGTAGTTCAGGCCGCGGTCGGAGCGCATCTTCGTCATCAACGCGCCGTTGAACGTGCGGTGCTCGCCAAAATACGAGTTGGCGAGAAACAGCGGGAAGAAATCCGCGTCGGCTCGCGTGATCGAAAGCACATGTCCGAGCGAGATCGCCCAGGCGCGCGCCGGCTTCGTGACGACGAGCACGTCAAAGCCCGGAACGGGAGAGGCCTGCGGCGGATCGGCGCGCCGTGCCGAACCTTGCGGAAGCGCCTGGAGATCTTTGGCCACGCGCTCGACGAACCCGCCGGGAATGTTCCCCGCAAGGCCCAACGTCAGCGCGTCGCGCGTGAACCGTGTCGCGTGAAACGCCGCGGCGTCTTCCCGCCGCAGCGCGTCGATACCGCGAACGGTCCCCTCGACGGGGCGGCCGTAGGGGTGCCCCGTGTAGAGGAGCCAGGCCAACGATTCGATGCCGAACCCCTCGTCGTCGCTGGCGCGCAATCCGGACACGAGCGCGTTGCGTTGGTCATCTCTCAGGCGCTCGAACTCCTTCTCGTCGAAACGAGGCTCGAGCACGACCTGGCGAATGAGGTCGTAGTACCGGTCGAGATGATCGCGATGGACCGTGCCCTTGACGACGGTGACGTCGCGATCGACGTGGACGCCGATCCCAGCGGCCATCGGATACAAAGCATCGAGCAGTTGTTCGTACGTCAGCGCCCGCGTGCCCCCCTCGGCGAGCAGCGCGCCGGTCGCGGCGGCGAGCCCTTCCTTCCCGGCGGGATCGTCGACGCTTCCGGTTGCGAACAACAACCTGATCGAAACGAACGGGGTTTTGTCCGACGGGAGGAGGACCGTCTTCACGCGGGACCTGCGGCTTCGCCCGGGGCGAGCGTGACCACGGTGCGATTCGTGGGGTGAAAAACGCGCTCCGCGGCCCGGCAGACGTCCTCGGCCGTGACGGCCAAGAGCGTGGCGTAGGACCTGTCGATCGCCGAAGTCGTCCCGGTGAGCTGAGCGTAGTGGCACACGGTGGCGGCGACTTGGTCGGGGGTGAGGAGGCCCGAGAGGAACCCGTAGCGGAGACGGGAGGTGACGTTGTCGAGCCGCTTGGCGGTGAGCCTCGTCGAAGCCGAAGCCTGAAGCGTGCGCTCGATCGCCGCGCGGACGTCGTCCATGCGCGCCGCTTCCTTGACCCGCGCCAGAATGAGGAAATAGCCCGGATCGCGCTTATCCTCGGCGCCCGCGGTCAAGACGTCGACCCATTGACGATCGAGCACCAGTTCTTTGTGGAGAGGGCTCGTCGGCGCGAAGTACGCCTGCGCCATGACGTCGAGCGCGCGCACTTCGAGGTCGTCCGGATCGAAGGCCGGGGCGTGGAACGCCATCGCGAGGAGCGGGAGCGTCGGCGCGGCCCACGGGATGTGCGCCGAGCGCTCGTCCCTCTGCTCCGGCTCGAGAGGCGTCAGGAGAGGCGCGACCCCGGGGCGCCACGCCCCGTAGTACCGGCGCGCCAGCTCGAACACCTTCTCGGGAACGATGTCGCCTGCGACGACGAGGACCGCGTTGTCGGCGCGGTACCACCGTTCGAAAAAAGCCAAGCTGTGGTCGTACTGGTTGGGCATGTCCTCGATGTCCTCGAGAAAGCCCATCGTCGTGTGCTTGTAGGTGTGGGTGGTGTACGCGGTGTCGTGGAGCTTCTCGAACAGCATGTTGAACGGAATCGACGCGTTCTTGTTGTACTCGCCGAGGACCGCGGCGGCTTCTTTCTGGAACGCCTCGACGCCGTAATGCAAGTTCATGAAACGGTCGGCCTCGAGATCCATGACCGTCGGCAAGCCCGCGGTCGAGGCGACGACGTGGTAACAGGTCCAGTCGTCGGTCGTGAAGGCGTTGCCGTCGGCGCCCAAGCGCTTGAGCGCATCGTTGTACTGCTCGGGCGACGTGCGCTTGGTGCCGCGAAACATCATGTGCTCGAAGAAGTGAGCGAACCCGGAGAGGCCGGGCTCGGTCTCGTTCCTCGATCCGGTGCGCACGGCGACGTAGTGCGCGGCGATCCCTGGAGTGTCGAGGGGAACGGCGACGACCGGGAGCCCGTTGTCGAGGACGGTTTCGACGAGGGGATAAGGAAACGTCGCTCGGGAGGCTGCTCCCGGCATCAATGCTTGCGCGGGGCCAGGATCATGCTCATGTCGCGGTTGATGATCTCGCCGTACGCGGACTCGACGATCGCGAGATCGCCGAGGATCTCGACGACGCGATCGAGAACCCTTCGACCATTTTCGGGACGCCTGAGATCGCGGCCACGGAACATGATCGTCACGCGAACCTTGTCCCCCTCGGCGAGGAACCGCTTGGCGTGGGTGAGCTTCGTCTCGAGATCGTGCTCCCCGATGGCGGGGCGCAGCTTGAGTTGCTTGACCATGATGCGCGTTTCGTTCTTACGCGCGTCGCGCACCTTTTTGGCCGCTTCGAACCGGTGCTTGCCGTAGTCCATGATGCGGACCACGATGGGGCGGGCGTCCGGAGCGACCTCGACGAGGTCGAGCCCCGATTCTTCCGCGATACGCCGGGATTCTTCGATGGGGACGACG
>JANMVW010000168.1:0-3399 GCA_031393555.1 Acidobacteriota bacterium | reverse complement strand
TGGCCGCGAGCGTCGTCGGCGCGGTCGTGCCCTGGGCACCCAGGAGCCCGTTCACCAAGCCGGTGCTGTTGCACCAGACGACCGTGGCCGTCGAAAGCGTGCCGGTGGGGTACGGCGCGTCGAACGCGACGTACAGTCCGCCGCCCGTGTAGGTGAACGCCGACCCACCCGAGAACGTGATGTCCCACGGCGCGGCGACATTGGGAATAGTCGTTGCGGCGTTATGGACGGTCGTCATTCCCGTGATCGCCGTCGCCCAGGTCGTGCTCTTGAGGTTCGTAACATCCGCGGTATTTTGCAGGTATACGATCAGGTTCGTCGTGCCGGTCAGCCCCGGGGCGGTCTGAAAATTCCAGCCGATTCCCGAGACAGCCGTGCCGGCCGTGAATCCCGCCGCGGCGAGTTCGGTGGCCTTGATGAGATAGACCGTCCTCCCGAATCGATTTCGGAGGTTGGGCGCCCGCTCGTTCCCCGAGGTTCCGTTGTCGTTGGGCAGTACCGTGATGGGGCATCCCGCCACGCTCGGAGCGTTCGGCTGCGCAGCCGACTGAACCATAGGGCTCGCGACGGCCTCCACGAAGGACTGCGGCCCCGCGTTGTCGTCCACGGCCACGACGTTCGCGGGGTCCGAAACCACGCGAGATTCCGCCTTGCCCGTACCGAAACTCGTGACGAGACAACCCAGCGCGCACAGCGCCTGGAGGGTCCCCATCCAACCCGTTCTGATCCTCATCGAATCTCCCCCTGTCCAGAAGTCTTTCGGCGCCTCATCGGGACCAACCCGAGGGCGCGCCCATTGGTGAATGACCACAAATCCGCCGCTTTCGCGGGCACGAACGATCGCTCATCCCACATGCGTAGGGAGGGCGCGCCTTGGCTGAATGCCGAGCCTCGATTCATCGCCCCCACGGTGCCTGCAAGATGATGAAATCGCCGACTTTCATACGAAGATTCCGGTCGCGGGTCAACCTTGGAAACGAGCGTTTCGCCGGACGCTGGACTTTAAACATTGTAATCTAACGTCGCGCTCGCACTTACGGACAGGTGGTCGTGGCACGCGGCGCTCCGGGAGCTCCGTGGGATCCTTGCCTGCCGTACGTTCCGTTGCCGCAACTGTTGCCCCCTCGCGAGAGGTACCAGAAGGCGGTGCCAGGAGACGGGTTCGCGGCATCCGTGACCGTCGGACCGGCGAGGCCGCCGAAGCAAACCTCGTCGCCGCCACCGGGGCCGACGGGAAGCCCGTTCACGCTGCCTCGCACCACGTCGTACCGCGTCGCGGACGCAGCCGGGGACCAGTTGTAGGTCTGCTTGTTGGCGGCTGCCGTCAGGCTCTGGACCTCCGCCGGAGCGGTGATCGGCGTCCCGGCGCAACTGCCACCGCTGCAGACGTCGAGGGTCGTGCACCCGTTGCCGTCATCGCAGGCGAGCGTGTTGTTGGTGTAGATGCAGCCCGAGGCCGGGTCGCAGCGGTCCGTCGTGCACACGTTGCTGTCGTCGCAGAGGACCGCCGTCCCGCTGCAGTTGCCGCCGCCGCAGGCGTCGAGGATCGTGCACGGGTTGCCGTCGTCGCACGGATCGGCGTTGTTGCCGTGCTGGCAGCCCAGGACCGGATCGCAAGAATCGTCGGTGCAGGGGTTGTTGTCGTTGCAGTCGAGCGATCCGGTGCCGGGGCGGCAGGTGTTGCTGCCGTCCAGGACGACGATCGAGTCGATGTTCTGACCCGCGCCGCCCGAGCTCGTATCGGTGCCGATGCGCCATCGCAGTTGGATCGTGTGTCCCGCGGCCGCCGCGGGGAGATTGACGACCGTCGTGAGGTAAGCCGGGTAGCCGGCCGAGGCGTTACACCAAGCCGAGCGGCCTGCCAGCGGGTTGCTAAACGACGACGACACGGTTCCGGTGTACCCGCCGCTGACGAAACTGCCGCCGGCCGCCACGATGTCCGTGAACCCGGCTCCGGCGATGTCGATTTCGAGAACCCCCGCGTCGAGGCACGACGTGGCGTTCTCGAAGCCCCACCGGTTCCGGAACGTCAACTGCGCGGTCGGAGTGGCGATGTTCATCGGCGGGCTGACGAGCACCTCATCGGCCACCGCGGAACCGTCGAACCCCAGGGCCGAGTTCGGCGCGGTGTCGCTGCTCGTGAAGTCGCTGCTCCAGGCGTTTCCGGTTCCCGTGACCGCGCTCGTCCAAGTCCCCGGCAGGTTGGGGGCAAGCTCTCCGTCGAAGTTCTCGGTGAACTTCGGTCCACAGGTGTCCCCCATCGTGCACGCGTTACCGTCATTGCAAGCGTTGGTGTTGCTGCTCGACACGCAAAGACCAGTCGTCGGGCTGCACGCCTCGGTCGTGCACACGTCGCCGTCCGGAACGCAGACGACCGGATTTTGGCCCACGCAGACGCCGTTCTGACAGACGTCGGTGGCGGTGCACGGGTTGGCGTCGGTGCACGGATTGGCGTTGTTCGCCGTGAAAACGCAACCCGTCGCCGGGCTGCAGCTGTCGGTCGTGCAGGAGTTGCCGTCGTTGCAGACGATCGCAGCGTGCTCGCACAGGCCGGTGGACGCGTTGCAGCTGTCGGTCGTGCAGGAGCTGCCGTCGTCGCAAGACGGCGCCGGCCCGCCCACGCAAATCCCGTTCGCGCAGGTGTCGCTCGGCGTGCAGGCGTTGCCGTCGTTGCAGGCATTGGTGTTGTTCGTGAACGTGCACGTCGAGTTCACACAGGAATCCGTCGTGCACGGATTGCCGTCGTTGCAGCCGGAGCTCGCGGTGCACACCGAGACCACGTTGAGGCACCAGCCCGAAAGCGACCCGCCGTCCGGTGCGAACGGGTCGTCGACCCAAAGATTCCAGGTCCCGTTCGGGTTCGTTCCGGTGAACACCGACAGAGCGGATCCCCCGGTCGGCGCAGGCGCAGGCGCTGGGAACACGTCGCCGGCGCCGATGTTCGTCGGCTTGAACGTGCCGGAGACGAGCGGCCCCACCCCGGACAGCGGCGCCGCGGCCGCATCGCTCAAGATCAGGTTCACCCCCGTCATCGCCGTGCTCCCGCCCACGTCCGACAGGATGAGCGCGTTGCCGCCGGTCAAGTGCGCGAGCAGCACGTCCACGTCGCTGGCGTAGGAGTGCGTGAACCCGTTGAGCTCGACCGTCGTCGAGCACAGATAGGAGGGCTGTGCCGTGACCACGATCGCGGACGGATACGGCGTCGCGGCCCCCGATGTGGGGATGGCGAGGGCGCCGCTGCTGCAGCGACGGACCGAAGCGGGCAGGGGGCCCGCTCCCGAAAGGCAGGCTCCCCCGCCACAGACGTCGCCGATCGTGCAGGGATTGCCGTCCGAGCACGCGATGGTGTTGTTCGCGTGCGCGCAGCCCGTCGCGGGGACACAGGAGTCGTTGGTGCAG
>JANMVW010000166.1:0-10990 GCA_031393555.1 Acidobacteriota bacterium | reverse complement strand
GCCACGGGGTGCGTGAACACGAACAACACCGCGTCTTGCGATGACGGCAACGCCTGCACCACGACCGATACCTGCGCTGGTGGGTCTTGCGTCGGTGGCTCGGCTCCGAACTGCAATGACAACAACGTCTGCACGGACGACGCCTGCGTTCCGGCGACGGGGTGCGTTCACACGAACAACACCGCCTCTTGCGACGACGGCCTGTACTGCACCGTGAACGACACATGCAACGGTGGCTCGTGCCTTGGGGCGACTCGGGTGTGCAACGGTGGAACCCTCTGCATCAACGCAAGCTGCGACGAAAACAGCGACCAGTGCGTGTACCAAGCGAGTGGCTTGTGCAGCGTCACCGGCGCCGTCAGGTACTACCGCGACGCCAGGGGGGTCGGATCAGAGCCGAGCACGAAGCCGGTCCCGAACGTAGGGGTCGATTTCAACGGCGATGCCGGCGCGGAGGCGACGACGGATTCCGACGGTCATTACTCTATCGGAAGTGTCGCGGGTGACGTCACCGTCAAGACGCTGCCGAAGTTCGGGACGCCGAGAGCGTCCGACCACAACGACGCGGTCAGCTCGTTCGATGCGCTGCTGATCGCGCGCCACTCGGTTCAATTGATCTCGCTGACCGGCAAGCAGCAGCTCGCCGGCGACGTCTCCGGAAACGGCGTGGTCAGCGCCTACGATTCGGGCCTCATCTCGCAGTTCGTGGCCGAGAAACTCGCCCACTTGCCGGTTGCGACGACCAAGAACTCAGACTGGCAGTTCCTGCGGTGCGCCAGCTACCCGTCGTGCACGACGCCGGAGTACACCTACACGCCGCTGTCCGGACCCGAAGTCGCCGACTTCTATGCGCTCTTGTACGGCGACGTCTCCGGCAACTGGGCGAAGGCTTCGACCCTGGCTTCGACCCAATCGTCGACTCCTACGGAACAACTCGAGGCGGAGGCCATCGAAAACGATCGGGCCCTGGCGGCGCGGCTTGCCGGGACCGGACCGGTCCAGATCCCGCGAAGGACGGGGGATGCCTCGATCGTCATGGAGAGCAAGGCGGTGTCGACCCGCAAAGGCAATCTGAGCACGATCCTCGTGTCGGTTGGCAACGCCGCCGGCATCCAGGGTCTTGATCTGACCCTGGGCTACGACGCGTCCAAGATCTCGATCGTCGATGTCCAGCCGGTCGACCGGCTGGCCGGCTACAACGCGATCTGGAACGCAAACAATGGATCCCTCCAGATCGCCTTCTACGGATTCGCACCGCTCACCAAGCAGTCGAAACTCGTCGAGATCACGTTCCGCCCGAACGGGATGAACAAGGTGGTCCCGCCGAGACTGGTTCGCGCCTTTGCGAACGAAGGGGCGATCCCGATGCGGGTCACCGGTGCCCCGCTCCTCCCGCCGAAGACTCCGCCGGCTGTCGTTAGCGGGGCGGCCCCGAAGAAGTCGACGCTACGTAAGTAACCGCGGTTGGCGCACCCCCGGCCTTCGGGCTGGGGGTGCCGTCTATCGGGCCCCCGGAACCTGTCCGAGCCCGGGGACATTGAAGCGCTCACCGATCGCCCCGAGCTGCGTGATGTCGATTTCGCCGGCGAGGTTGGCGAAGACGAGTTTTTTGACCGATTGCTGTCCCCTCGGATTGCTACATTGTCGCGGTGCGACCTTATCTTTCCCTGCGGCATCGCGATTTTCGCTGGCTCTGGGCGGCGCAACTGATCTCGCTCACGGGCTCCCAGATGCAAGCCGCCGCGATCGACTGGCACGTCTACCTTTTGACGCGGTCCCCGCTGGCCCTCGGCATGGTGGGGCTATCCCGCGTGATCCCGATCGTGTCTTTGTCCTTGCTGGGTGGTGTCGTCGCCGATCGGTACGATCGCAAGCGCGTGATGCTCGCGACCCAGCTCACGATGACAGCGGTCGCCGCCGTCCTCGGCGTCTTGACCCTGACGCACCACGAGACGCTCTTCACCCTCTACCTGCTCACAGGGATGACCTCGGCCGCGGGGTCTTTCGACAACCCGGCGCGCCAAGCGCTCGTGCCTCGCCTCGTCCCGCGAGACGACCTCCCCGGCGCGCTCGCGATGAACCTGACGATGTTCCACGCCGGGATGATCGGCGGTCCGGCGCTCGCGGGTGTGCTCATCGCCGCGGCGGGGGAGGGGACGCGCGGGCTCTCCTGGATCTACCTCGCGAACGCCGCGTCGTTTCTCGCCGTCGTGGCGACGCTCCTCACGATGCGGGCGTCGGGGAAGGTCGAGAGATCAGGAGAGGCGGTCGAATCGCCGTTGAGGTCGCTGCGGGATGGGCTGCGCTTCGTCTTCTCGACGCCGGTCATGGTCTGGACGATGGCGCTGGATTTCGTGGCGACGTTTTTCTCCGGCGCGAACGCCCTCTTGCCGATCTTCGCCGACCAGGTCCTGAAAGTCGGCGCGTTCGGCTTCGGGTGGCTGCGCGCGGCCCCGGCGTTGGGCGCGCTCGTCGGTTCGATCTACACGTCGCTGAATCCGATCCCCGCGCGGCAAGGCCGCGTCTTCCTCTGGGCCGTCGGCGCCTACGGCTTCGCGACCGTCGTCTTCGGCCTGTCCCGAAATTACGTGTTGACGTTCATCGCGCTCGCCGCCGCGGGGCTGGCCGACCTGATCTCAACCGTCGTCCGGCAGATCGTGCGGCAGATGATCACCCCCGACGCGATGCGAGGCCGCATGACGAGCGTCAACATGATCTTCTTCATGGGCGGACCGCAGCTGGGCGAGCTCGAGGCGGGGCTCGTCGCGTCGTTGTTCGCCTCCGCCGCGATCGGCGCCACCGTGTCGGTCGTGTCGGGAGGGCTCGCGACGGTCCTCGTGGTGGGGTTGTGCGCCTGGCGCGCGAAAGTCGTGAGGGATTACGACTCGGGAACGCCCCCTCAGTCCACGTAGCCGATCGCCGCCCGCACGCCGTTCCTGAAGATCTTCATCCCGTCCCCCTCAGCGGCCTGCGTCCCAGCGAGCTTGCGCTTGGTCCATTGCGGATGGTGGAAGGGGTAGAGATAGGCGTCGGGGTGCGGCATCAAACCGAACAGGCGTCCCGACGGGTCGCACACGCCGGCTACCGCGTTCGGCGAGCCGTTCGGATTGAACGGCCACTCCTCCGTGGGTTTGCCGTCCTTACCGAGGTAACGGGCGACGACGAGGTGCTCGCGTTCCAACCGGTCGGCGATGGCGGCTTCGGCCAGGAATTTGCCCTCGCCGTGGCGCGAAGGGAGCTCCATCGTGTCGATCCCGCGCGTCCAGAGACAAGGCGAGGCGGGATCGAAGCCGAGGGTCACCCACGCGTCGCGATAGCCCGGCCGGTCGTTTTGCGCGAGAGTCGCGCGCGGCGTCTTGAAGTCGCCGTCGAGGCCCGGGAGAAGCCCGAGGCGCACCATCGTCTGGAATCCGTTGCACACGCCCAGCGCGAGGCCGCCTTTTGCGATGAAGGCCAGGAGGTCATCGTAGAGGCGCCAGCGGATCTTGTTCGCGAAAACCGAGCCGGCGCCCAAGTGATCGCCGAAGGCGAACCCGCCGATGAAGGCGAGGAGCGGGTAGTCGGCGAGCTTGTGCTTCGCCGTTCCGTCGAGAAGATCGAGGAGGTGAACCTTGTCCGGCTTGGCCCCGGCCATCGCGAAGGCGGCTTCGGTCTCCGCTTCGCAGTTGAGGCCGAGTCCCGTGAGGATGAGAACGCGCGGCTCAGACATGGGCGAGCGTCTCCTTGTAGGCGGATTTCATCGCGGCCACGTCGAGGCTGATGCGGAGTTTGCCCCCGAGCGTTACGCGAAGCGATCGGGCCGCGGTCACGGCGCCGATGCGGCGGCAGGGGAGGCCGTGGAAGATCGCTTCGAGCGCTGCCACGTCTCGTTCCGCCACCGTCACGACGAAGCGGCCGTTGGATTCCGAAAACAGCGCGACGTCCGGGGGCAGTGCGGCGAGGTCGGGGACGGCGTCGAGATCGAGGTCCATTCCCAGCTCGCCGGCCATGGCGCTTCGGGCGAGGGCCAGCGCGAGCCCTCCCTTCGCCGGGGTCGTGGCGGAGCGCACGAGTTTCTTCCGGCTGGCGGCTTCGAGGGCGCGGTAGAGGGGGATCGTCTGTGTGGCGTCGACGGTGGGGACGCGGTTTCCGACGTAGGGCGAAGGCTCGCCCGGCGCGGCGTGGGCTCCGTCCCGCTCTCCGCGAAGCCGGAAGTACTCGCTCCCGCCGGTTTCGTCTTTCGTGAGGCCCAAGAGGTAGACGACGTCGCCTTCGAACTTGAGGTCGAGCGTGAGGGCGTCCGCGATGTCGTCGATTTGCCCGATGGCGGAAACGAGCAACGTCGGCGGCACGCTGATCTTCACGCCGCCCATCGTCGAGTCGTTCTTCATCGAGTCCTTGCCGGAAACGAGAGGGGTTTGATAGGCGCGCGTCAGATCGTAAAGGCCGCGGCACGCGCGCACGAGCTGCGCCATCTTGTACGCGCCGTCGGGCGTTCCCGGCGATTGCACCGGGTCGGGCCAGCAGAAATTGTCGAGAGCCGCGATACGGTCGAGCCGCGCGCCGGCGCAGAGCTGCTTGCGGACCGCTTCGTCCAGAACCGACTGCGCCATCGCGTAGGTGTCGATGTCGGAGTAGAACGGGTTGACCCCCTCCGACAGGACGTAGCCGCGCTTCGCGCCGTGGCGCATCAGGAAGACCGTGGCCTCGGCGGGGACATCGGCGCTCGCGCCAACCCACGGCTTCACGACCGTCAACCCCTTGACCTCGTGGTCGTAGTGCCTGGCCTTGGTCTCGTTCGAGCAGAGGTTGAGGCGGGAGAGCATCGCGAGCAGCGTCGCGTCGAGATCGGCGGGCGCGGGCCCGCCCGGTTCCGAGAACGATTTGGGTTCCCACACGGCCGACAGGTCGAGGTCGGGGTCTCCTTCGTGGAGGAATCGCATGTCGAGCAGCGCCACCGTCTCGGAGCCGAAAACGACCTCGAGAAACCCCGAGTCCGTGAACGTGCCGAGCACCGCGGCATCGACCTCGCGGCGTCTCGCGAGCGCCAGAAACTCCGCGACGTCGCCTTCCGGAACGGCGAGCGTCATCCGCTCTTGCGCCTCCGAGAGGAAGATCTCCCACGGCGCCAACCCCGCGTACTTCAAAGGCGCCTTGGCGAGGTCGAGCTTGGCGCCGCCCGAGGCTTTCGCCATCTCGCCGACCGAAGACGACAGCCCGCCCGCGCCGTTGTCGGTGATCGACGCATAGAGCCCGCGGTCGCGCGCCTCGATCAGGAAGTCGAACATCCGCTTCTGCGTGATCGGGTCGCCGATTTGCACCGCCTGAATGGGGGCGCTCTCGTCGAGCGCCGCCGACGAGAACGTCGCGCCGTGGATCCCGTCGGCGCCGATCCGCCCGCCGACCATCACGATACGGTCACCGGGGCTCACGATTTTTTCCTCCCCCGGGGTTCCCGCGATCGTCACCGGCAGGCGCCCGACGGTGCCGCAAAAAACCAGGGGCTTCCCGAGGAAGCGCGGATCGAAGAGCTCGAAGCCGCGCCCGTAGGGGACGCCGCTTTGGTTTCCGCCGTCGATGACGCCCTGGTGGACGCCGTCACGGATGCGCCTCGGGTGGAGGAGCCCCGCGGGCCGGGCCGCCTCGTGAAACGGCGACGCAAAACAGTAGCCCCACACGTTGGCGAGAAGCTCGGCGCCCCGGCCCGTGCCGAACGGGTCGCGATTGACACCGACGATTCCGGTCATCGCGCCGCCGTAAGGGTCCAGGGCCGACGGGGAGTTGTGCGTCTCGACTTTGTACACGAGGTGGTCGCGCTCGTCGAAGGCGACCACTCCCGCATTGTCGTGGAAGACCGAGACCAGCCAGGAGCGTCCCTCACGCTCGCGGGCGGCGCGATCCACGGCCTCGGTCGCGCCGCGAATGAACGTTTTGAAGAGAGAGCGGATCGTCTCCGGCTCTTTCCCCGGCTCGCTGTAGGTGACGGTCGCGTTGAAAATTTTGTGCTTGCAGTGCTCGCTCCAGGTCTGGGCGATGCACTCGAGCTCGACGTCGGTCGGAGACGGGCCGAGCTGGGCCGCGGCGCGCCTGCTGTCCTTCGCCGCGTGGCGGAAGTGGTCGCGCACCGCCGTCATCTCGGCGAGCGTCAGCGCGAGGAGCTTGGTCTTCGACAGCGCGAGAAGGTCGTCGTCCGATCCCGAAAGATCGACGGCGGCGACGGCCGGGGTGGCGTGCGCCGCGATCTTCGGCACGGAGAGATCGACGGGCGCGTTGCGCCACGCGTCGTAGCCTTCGATCCGGATCGTCTGGATCACGGGGTTCGCGAGCAATTCCGTCGCGATCCGGGCGGCCTGCCCGGCGTCGACGCCGTCCAACAAATACATCGTCGAGGTGTAGACGGCGGCGTCCGCGGCGAGCTTCCGGCCGAGCGTGTCCTCGACGCAGACCCGGGCGGACTTGCCCACGGGGTCCGTCACGCCCGGTTTGTAGGCGACCGTCACCGCGAGGTCGAACGGCCCGTCGTCGAGGCGCCCCAACGCGCCGTGCTGGGACACCGGGTCGACGAACTCGTGCAGCACGCGGCGGGCCTCGTCTTCCGACAGGTTCGCCTCCATCCGGTGCACGTCTCGTGTGCGGACGCGGCCGACGGGGATGCCGAGGAAGGCGCGCACGGTCGCGGCGATCGAGGTGCCGCGCGGGTCGGGCTGCTGCGGGCGGGTCGCGATCTCGAGTCGGTGCACCATGGGAAGAACCTCCGGAACGGTCACGGTAGCCGCGGCTGAGCTATCGGACAATATGATTTTACGAATGCAAGACATAGACATACTCGATATAGTTGGCGCGTGGCCGACGTTCCCGCCCTCGAGACGTTCCTCGCCGTCGCGCGGGCCGGCAGCGTCGGTCGGGCGGCGGATCGGCTCGGACGGACTCAGCCCAGCATCAGCGCCCGGCTCTTGTCGCTCGAGAGCGCATGGGGCACGAAGCTGTTCCGCCGCCACGCGCGCGGGATGGCTCTCACCCCCGAAGGGGCGCGCCTGCTCCCGCTGGCTGAGGCGGCCTTGCAGAGCCTCGGCGCGCTCGATCGAGCCGCGGGCGTTCCCGTTGCGGGGCACGACGAGCTGCGCATCGGCGCGGGCGATGCGCTCGGACGCGAGGTCGTCCCGCGAGCGATCGCTCGCCTGCTCCGGGAACGTCCGGCCCTTTCGATTCGCGTGATCGAGGGGCCGGCTCCACGCCTTCTCGAAGCGCTCCGTGCGGGAGAGATCGACCTGGCTCTGGCCGTTGGTGCCTCTCCCGAAGAGGTCGCCGGGGTCTCCTTCGAGCCGCTCCTGTCGAGCCCGGTCGAGCTCCTCGTGCCGTCCGGAGAGCGCGCCGGCCGCGAGGTGACCATCGAACGTCTGCGGGATCGACGCCTCGTCACACTGCAGCGCGGGTCGGGATTCCGTCGCCACCTCGAGGACGCCTGGAACGCCGCCGGTGTCCCGTTCCGGCCCGCTGTCGAGGTGGGGAACCTGTCGCTCGTGAGGCGTTTCGTCGCTGCTGGGCTTGGCGTCGCACCGGTACCGTCGATCGCTTTTCCACGGGATCGGGGGGACCGGGCTCCGGGGCGGCGGCGTCTTCGCGGCGTGCCACCGGTTCCCTACGTCCTCGCGCGTCGCGCGGGCGTTCCGCTCACGCAGGCCGCCGAGCGCTTCGTTTTCAGTTGCGGAGAAATCGCCGCAAGGTCGCGATGACAGGCCAACGATTCCGTCGAGACGATCGTATCTAAGTAAGCGGGTGGGCGATCACACGACCGCTTACCTGGCAGCCCTCCGCTCCGTCGGGCACGCGGGAGCCCCCCTCCCGCGTGCCCAAATTCCCAGTGCGATCCCGGTGGTATCTTCCGGCGTTCCGGCCATTCCTCTCGAGGACAAAAGCCATGCGGACGAACTCCCGGATTTCGGTGTTGTGCGCCGTCGCCCTGCTTGCCGTCTCCTCGTCGACCGTTTCCGCCGACAAGCCCTCGACGCACACCGTGTCCCACTGGCTCTTGTTGGGGCCCGTGTCCGATGCGTTGCCGCTCTTCCATGAGGAAGACCGGGGCAGGTACGGACTGGAAGATCTCCTCAAGGCCGACCGCGGGCCGTCTCCCCGCACGAAGCCGGCGCTGGGAGACTCGGTCTCGTGGCCGTCCGGCCCCCCGCTCGTTTGGGCGCAAGCGCCCGGGGCGAAGGACGGTCGCGTGGTGTTGTCGACGCTCGCGACCAACGAGGGGAAGGGGTACGCCTCGGCATGGCTCGTCAGCACCGTCGCCGTCGATCGCTTCCAAGCGTTCGATGTCGAACTCCAGGGAACGCACCCTCGCCGCCTCTGGGTCGATGGTGAGCCGATCGTCACAGGCGGGCTCTCGAAGGACGGTGCGATTTCTGAAGCGAAAGGATCGGTGAAGCTCGAGCAGGGAACGCACGTCTTCATGATCGAGACGGTCTTCGAGCCCGAACGCGGCGCCCCCTGGAACATCGGCGCGACCCTTGCGATCGCGAAGCCGGATGCGAAGGCGCTCCCGACGATCGCCGACACGTCGGAACCCGAGCAGGACTTGACCCTCGCCGACCTGTTGGACGCGCCGCAGATCACCTCGGTCGCGATCTCCCCCGATGGCGCCCTCGTCGCCGCGGCATTGTCGCGGATCATCGCAGGTTCGGACGATGGCGAAAGCTGGGTCGAGATGCGGGACGCCGGAACCGGCGCCCTGGTGCGCACGTGGCGCGGCGGCATCGCGATCGGCCAGATCGCCTGGTCGCCGTCCGGCAGGAAATTCAGCTACGCGGCGCGCGACCGGCGCGAGGCGGGAAAGGACTCGAGCACGATCTGGCTCTCCGACCTCGACACCGGCGCCGTGACGCCGATCGTCGAACGCGTCGAGAACTTCTCGGGCTACCAGTGGGCGCCCGACGGTGCGTCGGTCGTCTACGCGGTGACGTCGAAGGCCGAGGTCGACAAGCGCGGGGTCAAGCTTCGGGAAAGCCTTCTCGACCGTCAGGCGGGTTGGCGTGACAAGAGCTTCCTCTATCAGGTCTCGGTCCCGGGAGGCACGACGCGACGTCTCACCGCGGGAGGCCTCGCGACGGCCGCTTCGGGCTTCTCGCCGGACGGCCGGCGCCTGCTCGTCCTGCGCGAGGTCGAAGATGTCTCCGGCCGTCCCTACTCGCGCAAGGAAATTTGGGAGCTCGACTTGACGACTCTCTATGGGAAGAAGCTGCGCGACTCCTTCTGGACCGCCGACGCGCAATACGCCCCGGACGGCCGGCGCCTGCTCATCCTGTCGGGACCGTCGGAGTTCGGAGACCTCGGCCGCAACGTTCCCGCGGGGATGACGCCGAACGAGAGCGACGGCCAGCTCTACGTCTTCGATCCGGGCTCGGGGCAGGCCGAAGCGCTCTCCCGCTCGTTCGATCCTTCGATCCTCTCCGCGATCTGGAGCCGTTTCGACGGCGCGATCTACGTGAAGGCCGCCGACAGAGACGGCGTCTCGTTGTACCGCTACGACCCCGTGGCGAAAAGTTTCGTCGCGCTCGAGACCGGGGGCGAGGTCGTCCAGGAGCTCGCGTTTTCGGAAAGGGCCGCCGTCGCCGCGTGCACCGCGAGCGGGCCGTGGTCTCCGGAGGCCCTGTGGACGGTGGATCTGAGCGGCCGAGCGGCTCGCAAGCTCGACACGCCGGCCGGGTCCGTCTTCGCGAGGGTCAGGAAGGGCGGGGTCGCCGCCGCGGCCTTCCCCTCGAAAGCCCAAACGACGATCGACGGCCGCGTCTATTTGCCGCCGGGATTCGATCCGGCCGCCGTCTCGCGCTACCCCGCGATCGTCTTCTACTACGGCGGCACCACTCCGGTCTGGCGAGATTTCGGCGGACGCTACCCGAAGGAGTGGTGGGCCGCGCACGGCTACGTCGTCTACGTCCCGCAACCCTCGGGGGCGACCGGCTACGGCCAGGCGCGCTCGGCCGTTCACGTCAACGACTGGGGGCGGGTCGCATCGGAAGAGATCCTCGACGGGACCCGCGCGTTCCTCGCGGCGTACCCTTCGGTCGACGGGAAACGCGTGGGCTGCATCGGCGCGAGTTACGGCGGGTTCATGACCATGCTCCTGGTCACGAAGACCGAGCTGTTCAAGGCCGCGGTCTCCCACGCCGGGATCTCCAATCTCGCGTCCTATTGGGGAGAGGGGAACTGGGGCTACTCGTACGGCGCGCTCGCGTCCGCCGATTCGTTCCCGTGGAACCGGAAGGACCTGTACGTGGACAGCAGCCCGCTCTTCCACGCGGACAAAGTGAAAACGCCGCTCTTGCTGACCCACGGCGTGGAGGACACGAACGTGCCCGTCGGCGAGAGCGAGAGCTTCTACACGGCGTTGAAGCTCGTCGGGGCACCGGTCGAACTGCTGACCGTCGACGGCCAGGACCACCACATCGTCGAGCACGCCAAACGGTTGGTGTGGTCGCGATCGATCCTCGCGTGGTTCGACAGGTGGCTGAAGGGTCAGCCGGCGTGGTGGGACGAGCTGTACGGGAAAAAGCAGGTCAAATAGCGTGCGGGATGCTCCGCAGCACCGCTGAGATCAGAACGATCGCGATCACGAGCGCCGCTGCCACCCCGACCCAGAAACGGGAGTTGGCCCGAATCCCAGCGAACGCGCGGCTTCGGCCCGAAAGCGCCGATGCGAGGAAAAAGACGATCATCGCCGCGAGGAACTTGACGCCGAACAGCGCGTGATAGAGCGACTGCCCTTTGTGGACGGGGGCCTGGTAGATCACGAAATTCGCGATCCCGCTGACCAGAAGCAGCGTGACGCACACCATGACGACGACCCGCCAACGCCGGTCGATCAGGTCCTTTACGCGCGCCCGCTCGGCCTCGGGAAGCGAGGTGAGCGCGGGGAGGAGCGCGATCCTCGCGAAGATCGTCGCGCCGCCGGCCACGACCGCCGGGGCGATGTGCAGGAACCGCAAAACGATCGCCAGGGTGCTCATCGATT
>JANMVW010000157.1:0-3783 GCA_031393555.1 Acidobacteriota bacterium | reverse complement strand
GGAAATCGGCATGATCGCATTCGGGAAGAGCACGCTGTTGCGGAGCGGAAGGACACCCAGCTCCGCGGGGACGATCACGTTTTCGATCGATGTCATGGTGCCTCTCTTGACGATGCCGTCTCGTTGGGCCGGGTGTAAATAGTAAGCGCCCTGTCGGGGGGAGTCCACCCGGTTAAGACCTTGCGTTTTCGGTGTCAAGCCGCCCGGACGGGCGTCCCCGCCATCAACCGATCAATTTGTCGTGATGGAGCGCCGTGAGGTTGTCCGGAAGCGGGCGGTAGTCGAGTGGTTCGAGCACGTACGAGCCGCGCCCCTGGGTCTGCGATCTCAGCGCGGTGAGAAACCCGAACATCTCCCCGATCGGCGCGACGCCGCGAATAACGGCCGACTCGCGCGCAAACCCCGTGTCCGTGACGACCGCGCGGCGCTGCAGGAGCGTCTTCATCACGACCCCCACGTACTCTTCGGGGACATGGATTTCGAGCCGGCCGTACGGCTCAAGAACGATCGGTCCCGCGGCGCGCAGCGCCTCGCGGAAGGCGTGGCTTGCGGCGGAGTTGATGGCAATTTCCGGCTGACCGGACTCGCTGAACGCGGCGTCCTCGAGCGTGGCGGCCACGCCGGTCACCGGATAACCGTAAAGGCCGCCGCCATCCGCCGCGTTGGCGATGCTTTCCCGGAGCGCGGGCAGGTACGCCGAGGGGATCGTTCCCGGCGCCATCGCATCGCGCACGACGGCCCGCCCGCCCTGGTCCGCGAGCGGTTCGAGGCGGAGGCGCACCCGCGCGAACAGCGGCTCGCCCCCGACCTGGCGCTGATAGGTGGCGCTGCCCTCGGCCGACGCGCGGATCGTCTCGCGATAGGAGACGCGGGGCTTCCCGAACCCGAGCCGAATCCCGAACTCGCGCTCGATCCGCTTCAACGTGACGTCCAGGTGCAACTCTCCCATCCCCGAAAGGAGCGATTGGCCGGTCTCGGGATCGACCGAGGCTCGCAAGGTCGGATCTTCGCGCTGCAGGCGCGGGATGAGCTCGCCGAGGCGGTCGCGATCGGCGCTCGTTTTCGGCTCGATGGCGATCGAAACGACGGTCGAGGGGAATCGAATGGGCTCGAGGAGGATCGGTTTCCCCTCGTCGCACAGCGTGTCGCCGCTGACCGACCGGTGCAATCCCGTCACCGCGACGATATCGCCGGCCTCGGCGACGTCCACGTTCTCTCCACGGTCGGCGAACACGCGCTGCATGCGGCGCAATCGCTCGCGCTCTTTGGTGCGCGGGTTCCACGCCCGCTCGCCCGCTTCGAGGCGCCCGGAGTAGATGCGAAGGTAGAACTGGTCGGCGGCGGCGCTGGCCTGCACCTTGAAGATGAGCGCCGAAAAGGGCGCCGCATCGGCCGGCTCCCGCTTGATCGGCTTGCCGTCGCGCGGATCGGTGCCTTCCGCGGGCCCAACGTCCACCGGGGACGGGAGATACCAGCAGACCGCGTCGAGGAGGGGCTGGATGCCGATGTTGCGCAGCGCGGCGCCGCACAGGACCGGCACGGCCTTGCCGGCGACGGTCACGGCGCGCAGGGCGGCACGCAGGTCGGAGACCGTGATCGGCTTTTCCGCCAGGAACAGGTCGGCCAGCGGCTCGTGAAGATCGGCGAGACGCTCGACCAGGCGCAGCCGCCTCGCCTCGCTCTCGCCCGCTAGCCGCGAAGGGATCGGACCGGACGCGACGACGCGGCCGAGCGTCCCTTCGTCGAAGGTGACGTGCTGGTTCTCCACGAGATCGACCAGGCCGGCGAACGTCTCGGCCGAACCGTCCGGGATCTGGATCGGGATCGCGATCGCACCGAGGCGCTTTTCGATCCCGGCAACCGCGGCGTCGAAATCGGCTCCGATGCGATCCATCTTGTTGATGAACGCAATGCGCGGCACGCCGTACCGGTCGGCCTGATGCCAGACGGTTTCGGATTGCGGCTCGACGCCCTCCACCCCGTCGAAGACGACGACCGCTCCGTCGAGCACGCGCAACGCGCGCTCGACCTCCGCCGTGAAATCCACGTGCCCCGGCGTGTCGATGAGGTTGAGCTGGTGGTCTTTCCAGGCGAGGGTCGTCGCGGCGGCGGAGATGGTGATGCCGCGCTCGCGCTCGTCGACCCTGAAATCCATGCCGGCCAGGCCATCGTGGACCTCGCCCATCTTGTGGCTTCGGCCGGTGTAATAGAGGAAGCGCTCGCTCGTGGTGGTCTTGCCGGCATCGATGTGGGCGACGATGCCGATGTTCCTGATGCGGTCCTTGGGGAGCGAGCTCACGGGGGCCTTTCGCGGCCTAATTCAGGTAGTTGCCGCCGTCGCGATCGGGCCCGCCGCCCGCCCCGTCGGTTTCCGGCTCGGATTCCATGCGCTGCCTCTCGTCCTCTATGGCCTTGAGGATTTCCTCTTCTTCCGGGATCCTCACGTTGTGGATCGCGGCCAGGAGCAGCACACCCTGACCGACGAGCACGGGGTCTTCCTCGAGCCAATCCCGCAACGGATCGATGAGCTCTTGGGTGCCGAACAGACTGACCCACTCGGCGGTCGATCCCGGCCCCACCTCATCCATGAACCAGTCGAGGTTCGAGGTGACGGCCTCGTAGCTGCCGCGGCTCCCGAGATCGCACAGCAGCACGAGCAGACTGTGCGCCGCGTCCGGATCGAGAGATCGGGCCTCGAGCTTCGCTCGCGCGGGGGGTACGATCGCTTCCCCCATCAAGGAGAGCGCCCGCTCGGCCGCGCCGTAGACGTAGGAGTTCTCGTCCGACAGGTACTCCATCACCTCAGGGATGAAGTGGACGGCGCGCAGTTCGCCGAGCGTCTCCAGCGCGACGACCTTCGGGAAGAAGGGGCCTTGCGCCTCGAGCATGCGCAAGCACCAGTCTTGGGCCTTACGCCCGCGCTCGTCGTCTTCGCGGCACAAGACCGCGATCGCGGAAGGAAGATCGGGGAGCAGGAACGCCGTCTCGAGTTCCGCCAGCTTGAGCAGCTTGTCGATGTCGCCGCGCGATCGTTTGAGGGCGAACTGCGGATTCATCGAGCGAGCGATCGCGAACGCGGCCGACAGCTCGAAGCCGACGACCCATTGCTGGAACTGGTGTCCGAGCTTCTCGGACGCCTCGAGGATCGGCGACGAGCCAAACGCGGTCACCGCGGCCGACAGACGCGCGGGATCCTCGTGATCGGGATCGGCTTTCTGATTGGCGGCCGCCGTACAGGTCCAGTCCGCGATCGCGTGAACGATGTCGGCATGGTCGCCCGCGCGGAAGCGCTGCGCGATCTGCTTGATCGTCGCCTCCCCCATCGCGGCCAGAATGTCGCAGTCGTACCCGGACTCCACCGCCTTGATGGTCTTGCGCAACTCGATGCGGCCCGACGGCCCCGTGCGGAAGCACCAGCCGCAGTCGTCGATCGCCAGGGCGTCCATCAGCGTGCGGAAGCCCTCCCCGGCGCGCTGCGCTCCGCGCCACTGAAGCGCGGTCATGAAGCGGGACAAAACATCCGGAATCTCCGGCGCTTCGACGATCTTCAGCACGCCGCGCAGCGCCTGGGGCTCGGCCAGAAGCTCCGTCTTTTTTTGAATGAACTCGCGGACCAGCTCGCGCGCGGGCGGGGTCGAGAAATCCGCGAGCGCCTCGACGATGATCGCGATGGCGGCGTCGTTGAGGTCGCCCCGATGCAGCACCGTCGCGGCGAGCTCGACGGTGCCGGGGTAGCCGAGGCGGGCGAGCGATTGAAGGCAGTGACCCGGCACGGTGCCGCGC
>JANMVW010000147.1:0-4317 GCA_031393555.1 Acidobacteriota bacterium | reverse complement strand
GGCGGTGCCAAGCCCGAGCCGCTGCGAGGAACGTTTCTCGTCGCCGAGATCGACCCCGCCGCGAGCCGCGTGCGCCTGATGGATGTGGTCGAGCGCGCTCCGGTGAAATCGCAGGGCGCCTACCAAGGGGGCGGGGACGTTGAAACCTATTACCTCGTCGGCCCGAACTACTTCTACTTCTTTATCGTCGCGATGGGGCTCATGAGCGTGGTTTTCATCTTCTTCGCGTCACGCTACAAAGAACAGACCCACGTCAGGGTGGACGCTTAGCGCGTTTCGAGGTTCAACATGATCCCCATCACCATCCGCTACTGCGACACCTGAGGCATGGCAGGACGCGCCACCCGTGCGGCGGCGCTCTTGAAGAAGGAACTCGACCTGGACGCGACGCTCGTCCACGGAAATCCAGGGGAGTTCCGGGTGCTCGTCGGCGTGGACGTCGTCGCCAAGCGGAACCTTTTCGGATTCATCCCGGGAGAGCACGCCATCGTCGAGAAGGTGCGCGCAAAACTCGGCCGCTGATCCCTTCAGGCTCGTCCCGGGACCACGTATCTCGCCATCTGGCGCGATGTCTGCCCGCCGGCGTACCGTCCCAACACGCCGGGAATCATCTCGAAGCCCAGACCTCGAAAGAGGGTGATCGCGGCGTCGTTGTCGTCTGCAACCGTCAGAACGAGCAGCGACGGCTCGCTCCGTTCCTCGAGCGATGCGATGACGCGCAAGAGCAAGGCGCGCCCGACGCCGGTGCGGCGGCGACGCGGGTCCACCGCAATCGCGACGAGATCGGCGAAAGCGGGAGGTGATTCAGGCCGATCGACCAGAGCGAACCCGACGCGCTCCCCCGCCGCCTCGGCGATGAACGACACCACCTCAGGGCTCGCGAGAAAAGCTCGCATGACCGGGCCGTACTCGCCGAAACGGGCAAAGGCCGTGGCCCCGAGCCCCACGACGAACGCCTCATCGTCCGGGCGCCCTTCGCGGACGATCAGCCCCGGCCCAGCTCGAGCACGATCGCCCACTCCGCCTCCGTCACCGGCTGAACCGAAAGCCGGTTCCCCCGCTGCAACAGGGCCATCTCCGAAAGTCCGGGGATCCGGCGCATCGCCTCGAGCGTGACCGGGGCCTCGAACTTCGCCTCGAGCGCGATTTCAACCGCGGTCCAGGTATCGTCTCCCGGGTCGGGAAAGCCCGCTTTGGTCACCTTGCAGATCCCGATGACCGCCTTGTCCGACTGGGAGTGGTAGAACAAAATCCCGTCCCCTGGCCCGACGTCGTCCCGTAGAGTATTCCTCGCCTGGTAGTTCCGGACGCCGTCCCAGACCGTGCGCCGGCCCTTGGATTTTTCCAGCTCGGGCCAGCCAAAGGTGCTCGGATCGGACTTCAGCAGCCAGTAGCGCCGGGCCATCTCGAACCTCGTTTCCATCCCGTCGTAGGGAAGACGGCCATTTTGCCTTATGCTTCCCGGGTTCGCGCGGGGTGAACCAACGGGCGGGGGCCGCGGTGACCGAGACTCAAGGTCGCAAGACAGTGAAAAAGCGGGCGCCGTTCGTTCTCGACCGGCGCACCCTCGCCTTCCGCTTCAGGCGCAGCCTGCAGAGCACAACGCCCGGGATCAACCGCACCGTCCGGGACATCCTGAAGCGCGCCCGCATCACCGGTTGCCTCGCCGACCATCAAGCCGAGCTCGAGATCGCCTTGCGCGAGGCGTTGGCGAACGCCGTGTTTCACGGCAACCGGAGCGACGCGGCCAAGCGCGTCCTCGTTCGCGCCTACTGCGACCCCAAGAAGGGCTTCGTCATCGCCGTTCGGGACGAGGGGCCGGGGTTCGATCCCTCCAAAGTCCCCGACCCGCGCGGCGAAGATCGACTCGAGCTGACCCACGGACGCGGCATCTTCCTGATGCGCGAGCTGATGGATCATATCGAGCACCGGAAGGGCGGCCGCGAGGTGGTTCTCTACAAAAAGTTCCACTAGAGAATTGCGGACCGTTCCCCGCTACACTGCGCCTCATGCTGGCTGCACTCAGTCTCTCGGCCGTTCTCGCGACGACGTCTTACCACGTCGCGATGCCGGACCCGGCCTCGCATTTTTTCACCGTCGAGGTCCGCTTCGAACAGGTCAAAGCTCCGCTGCGATTCGCGTTTCCCGCCTTCTCGCCGGGCGGGTGGAAGATCGACGAGGTCGCCGGCAACGTCCTTGACCTGGCCGCGGTCGACGGCGGCCGGAAGATCCTCCCGGCGGTCAAGGTCGACAAGCAAACTTGGGAGATCGGCAAACCCGGAGACGGGACCGTCCTCGTCGCCTACCGGGTCTACGCGAACGAGCGCGGCACAGCGTACGCCGCGCGTCTGAACACCGCGATGGCCCACGCCAACCTCGCGAGCCTCTTGGGCTACGCCCCCGAGCGGCAACGCGCCCCGGCCCGCCTGACCATCCAGCCGTTCGACGGCTGGAAAGTCGCCTGCTCCCTCGCCCCGGCCGGAAGCCAACCGTCCACGTTCGAGGCGCCCGATTTCGACGTCCTCGCCGACGGCATCTTCCTCGCCGGGGTCTTTACCGAGATCGGCTTCGACAACGGGGGCGCGCGTTACCACCTCGTGTTCTCGCGGGCGCCCGACTTCAAGGACCGGAAGGTCGGCGACGACGTGCGCAAGATCGTGCGCGAGGCCGCTGCTGTTTTCGGCGAGACGCCGTTTGACCGCTACCTGTTCTTGTACGTCCTCGAGGCCGACGGGGGTCACGGGGGGATCGAACACCTGTTCGGCACGTCGATCTGCGCTCCGCTGGAGTCGTTCGAGGATCGTGAGGCTTACAAGAAATTCCTCGGGGTGACCTCGCACGAATTCGTCCACGCCTGGAACGTCAAACGGATGCGTCCGGCGGGCTTGGGGCCGTTCGATTTCACGAAGGAATCCCCGACCCACAATCTGTACGTCGCGGAGGGGTTCACGAGCTACTACGGCAACTTGGTCGCCACGCGGGGGGGCGCAACCACGCGCGAGGAGTACTTCAAGTCGCTCGCGGAGGGGCTCGTCACCGACCGTGGGAATCCCGGCATCCGGGCGAAGAGTCTCGAGGCTCATTCCTGGGACTGGTGGCTCCCAAGCGACATCCCGTACCTCACCTACCGGACCAATAACACGCGGGGCGCGCTCGTCGCGCTCGTCCTCGACCTCGAGATCCGCTCGGCAACCGGCGGGAAGCGCTCGCTCGACGACGTGATGCGATCGCTCTACCTCCGCACCGGAAAGCGCGCAACCGGCTACACGGATGCCGAACTGCGCGAGGCCCTCGTCAAGGACGGCGCCCCCGGGATGGACGCGCGCCTGGACGCGATGGCGAGCCAGCCTGGGACACTCGATACGGCCGCGGCGCTGGCGCTCCTGGGCGTCGAGGTCGTGCCCGACCCCGCGTCCCCCGCCGTACCTTTTACCGGCTGGCGCACGAGCTCATCCGGGAAGGACTTCCCCGCGCTCGACTGGGTCGAGCCCGGCTCCCCCGCGGCCGCCGCCGGCCTGCAAGATCGCGACCTGATCGTCGCGCTGGGCGACCGGCGCCTCACGGCAAAGCGCCTCGACAAAGAGCTGGCGCTCCTGCCGCGCGCAGCGCCGGTTTCCGTCAGCTTCTTCCGCGACGGAACGCTCCGGCGCGCCGCGCTGGTCCCGGGCGCGCCGGTGCCCCCGACCCTCATCGTGCGTCCGCGCGCGGACGCGACCCCAGAACAGAAAGGCCGGCTCGAGGCGTGGCTTGGCGCCCGGTCGCCGGCGCCCACGCCCTAGACCGGCAGGAGGACCGCAAGATGTCGCTTGGATCTCGCGTCGACCTTTCCCAGTGCGGCCCCGCGCAGCTGTGGGCCTCGCTCGAACCCGAAATCCGGCTCGCTTCCGCGCGGTCGCTGTACGCGCACGACTGGGGCGACGCCCCCACGCGTCACGAGGCCGACTTCGCGATCATGCACGGCATGCGTTTTCGCGAGAGCGCGGTGCGGCAGCTTTCCGTCGACAAGCGGGCGAGCTACGTCGCGCGTTCCATCCGGCCCAACGATTCGCTGGCAGGGTCGATGCTGCTGGCGCTCCACCTCGAGCAGCGGCGCGGCCTGCTTTCCGCCTTCCTCGAAGCGTTGAAAATTCCGCACGACAACGGCTTGATCGCCGAGGACCACGACATGAAACCGCCGAGCGCCGCGTCGCTCGCGAAGGCGGCGAAAGCGCTCCGCGACCAATTCCCCGCCGACGAGGTCGACCTCTACCTCGCGACGCTCTACGTCCTCGACCGCAACACCTGGGCCGGCCTCGCCCCCCTGCTGAAATAGGGGAC
>JANMVW010000379.1:0-4317 GCA_031393555.1 Acidobacteriota bacterium | reverse complement strand
ACTCGAACACGATGGAGACCACGACGAGAAAACAAAACAGTACGACAGGGCGCCGCACCGAGCGCTCGGCGGGGACCCGTTTCCCTACTCGCCGAGCGCGGCGTCGTGCCTCACGTCGTTTCGAAACACGCTTGTTTTGGGTCTAGGGTCCGGATTCCCAGGAGGAATGGTGTACCAGAATGTCGTCCGCGACCTCGCGGTCGAGAGCAATGCTGGTTTCGGCGATCTGGAGGACGACCGCTGGGTGTCGCTGCACGAGCGTGACTCGGACGCCGGGCATCACGCCGAGGCTTGACAGCTTCACGAGGCGCTCAGGCGCTGTCGATACGATGCGGACGATGATCCCCGATTCTCCCGCGCGAAGCGCGGACAAGGCACGCGGCCCCGTCCCGTCGGCGCCGCGTGCACGCAAAAACCACGAGATCACTTTGGCTCCCCGGATCCGAACAGGCGCTTCACTGCGTCGACGATCCGGGAGCGGCGTGGGGACTGAAAGCCGCACGACGGGCACTTCACAACTTCACAGCCCGCGTTCAACGGACACGAAACGCAAACGAGGGTCCCGTGGGTAAAGTGCGCGCCGCACAGCGAACACGTGAATTCGGTGGCGTCGCCACGCGCCTTGAGTTTCGTCACGAACGGAACGAACTCGGGATTGGGGTCGCTCACTGAAGTGTCACGTGCATCGCGCGCAGAACCCAGTTGAGAGTGGCGCCGACCAAGAGTGCAAAGGGGAAGATAAACGACGCAATGGCGAGACCGGTCTTCCAACCTCGCTCCTTGACCATCATAAAGAAATTCGCAATACAGGGGATGAACAGGGTGATCACGACAACCGCGACGACGACCTGCACGCCATCGAGACGTCCCGCCTGGGCCAGATGATAGAGGCCGGCCGCGCCAAAATCGCGGCGCAGAAAACCGACGATGAACGCCGCCGCGGTTTCACGCGGGAGTCCGAGAACCCCGTGCAGGACGGGTGCCGCAAGCGCCTCGAGCTTAGTCAGGAGGTTGAGGCGGTCGGCTACGAACAGAATCAGGGTTCCCAGAACAAAAAGCGGGACGGCTTCCTTCAGGTACCACTCGATACGAGCCAGTGTTTTCACGAGAATGTTTCCGGGACGTGGCACCCGTAACGGTGGAAGTTCCAGGACGAAATCACTCCCCTTTCCCGGGAGGACACGGGCGGCCAGTGCCCCAACCAGGAGAATCGTGCCCAGCACCACACCGAGCCAGATGAACATCGCGGCCGGTGAGAGCGAGCCGAGCATCGTCAAGACCACCGTAAGCTGCGCGGAGCAGGGCACGCCCAACGCGAGAAGCAAGATCACGATCAACCGTTCTTTGCGGGTTTCGAGAATACGCGTCGTCAACGTGGCCATCGTGTCGCAGCCAAGCCCCAAAACCATTGGGAGCACGGCCTTGCCGTTCAGCCCCATCCGCTTGAAAAGCCGGTTGACCATGACGGCGAGTCGCGGAAGGTAGCCGGAGTCTTCGAGAACCCCGAATGCGATAAAAAAGGTGCCCACGATAGGGAAGACAAGCGCCAGCGAGTAGGTCAGAGCCATCGTCAGTATCCCGTAGGGGCCGACGATCAAGTCGCGCACGAATGTCCAGGGTACGTAGGCATCGAAAAAAGAAATGACCGCGGGATTGATCCAGCCGTTGAATAGGCCATTCTCGAAGAGTCCGACGAGAGTCGTCGCCCCGAACACTCCGACGAACTCGTACGCGAGCCAGAGCACCGCCGCGAGGACCGGAAGCCCCCACACGGGATCCGTGGTCAGGCGTTCAAGCGTCTGCGCCATACGCCGGGAAGGCACCGCAACGCTCGCTCGCCGCGAGCGAACGCGGTCGGCGATCTCCCAGGCGGCGCGCATCCGAGTGTGATTGATCACGGCCGCGAGTGGGTCATCGCAGGCCTCCTGAGCCTCGACGCGCGCCGACTCGATGATCTCGTAGGCGCGCTGGCCGATCCGCGGTCCGAGAGCCGCCCTGAAGGCCTCGTCTCCACCGAGCACCAGTAGGGCGAGAGCGCGCGCGGCGATCGAACCTACGGGCAGCACCGGCAGCATCGCGGCGATCGCCCGTTCGATCGCAGCCGGATAGGCGATGTGGACGCCACTATGGCGCGGCGCCGCCAGTGCAGCGCGCAACGCATCAAGCCCCTCGCGACGAATCGCCACCGTCGGAACCGCTTCGATACCCAGCGCCCGGCCTAAGGCATCGGTATCAATGTCTAGCCCACGCTTGCTCGCTTCGTCCCACATGTTGAGCGCGACGACCAGAGGAAGCTCCATCTCGGCGAGTTGAAGCGCCAGAAACATCGTGCGCTCAACGTTTTTCGCGTCGCCGACAACGAGGACCGCCCGTGGTTGGGAACTCAACAAGACGTCTCTGGTCACTCGCTCGTCGTCGGAGGAAGGACTGAGGGAATTCGTCCCGGGAGTATCGATCACCTGTACGCGCTCCCCCGAGAGTTCGAGGTGCCCTCGCGTGAGTTCGACGGTGGTCCCTGGGTAGTTGGAGACCGTGACGTAGTGCCCCGTCAGCGCACCAAAGAGGGCGCTCTTGCCAACGTTGGGGTTGCCGACGAGGACAATGACGTCGCCGACGGCGGCGTCCGCGGGCTCGGAGGGAACCAAAACCGCTTCGTTCAATGCCCCCTCGCCTGACGGCGTCGACGCACAACGCATTGCCCAGTTGCGAATTGTTCTCAACTAGGTCGGGACAGTTTAGGGAAACAAACTTGGACTGTCAAACCGACCATCCCGCTCCGTTGGACTCCCTGAGCGGCTGCCCGTATAATCCGCGCGCGCATGGCGCCTCCCGCTTCTCAAATCATCGGGCGCTTGAGGGGAAATCAACGTGACAAAGAACTGGATTGGATTGAGCGTCGCGGCGTTGGCTCTGGCTGTTTCGGCGTCAACGTGCCTCGCCTGCAATGAGCAGGCGCAGGCCGCCGATGCGAAGGACGTCAAGACGGTCGCAGCGAATGGCGATGCGAAGGGCTGCGACATGCCCTGTTGCGCCCATGCAAGCGCTGCCGCCAACGACAAGAACGTCGCCCTTAAAGCTGGGGATAAGCCCTGCGCCGCGCACGAGGCGAAGGGTTGCTCGAAGAAAGCCGGGGCGACAGCAGCCGCGGTGACTAGGGTGGAACCTGCCCAGGACGCCGCGAAGGCAGAGCCCGCCGCGGACCCCGGCACGCATCGCTGAGCAAGAACGGGGAGCACGCGCTCGGCGAACCGACGAGGCGGGCGACCGACTCCTTCGTCGAGATGACGGAGATCGTGCTTCCGGAAGACACCAACGCTCGAGGCTCCATCTTCGGCGGGCGCGTTCTTGCGCTCGTGGATAAGTGCGCGGCGATCGTCGCGATGCGTCACACCCGGTCGGAGGTTGTGACCGCATCGCTGGATTCGGTCGACTTTCGAAGCGGCGTTCGCGTCGGGAATATCCTCGTACTGAACGGGCGTCTGAACGCCGCATTCAGATCTTCGATGGAAATCGAAATCGAAGTTCATTCCGAGGATCCCCTGACCGGAGAGCGACACCTCACGACGCGGGCGTTCGTCACCATGGTCGCTATGGGGCCGGATGGGCGCATCGCGCCTGCGCCGCGGCTGGAATTCGTGTCGGATGACGAGCGCGAGCGGGCAGCCGCCGCCGAGGGGCGTCGCCGCGAGCGCATCGCTCGTCGCGTCTAGTTCGCCTTCACGTCGAACTGATCCAAGCGCGCATCGGGGTCGTCGAAGACCTTAAGCCGATCGACGAGCGAAGCGTCGACGATGGGAGCCGCGGTCTGCAACGCCAACCTCAGTGCCCGGGCAACGTCGGGATGGGTTCGAACCGTCACCGCTCCCGTCGTGAACGAGGAAGCAACCCGCCGCACCTCGAATAGCGCTTCATAAGCGATTGTTTCGACCGTCTTCATTCTGCCGGTACCGGAGCACGAAAGGCACTCGCGCGTCAGGGCGGCGCCGATGCCCAAACGGGTTCGTTTGCGGGTCAATTGCAGTAGCCCGAGCTCTGAAAGGCCGACGACCTTCGTGCGCGACCGATCGCGCTGGAGCGCCTTCTCGAGTGCCGCGATCACGAGATGCCGGTGCTCGGAGCGATCCATGTCGATAAAATCGACGACGATGATCCCACCAAGATCCCGAAGTCGCAGTTGGTGGGCGATCTCCTCGGCCGCCTCGAGGTTGGTCTTGAGCACCGTTTCCTCAGGTCGGCGAGCGCCGACGAATTTTCCGCTGTTGACATCAATACTGACCAAAGCCTCCGTCTGTTCGATCACGATCGTCCCGCCGGAAC
>JANMVW010000113.1:0-1890 GCA_031393555.1 Acidobacteriota bacterium | reverse complement strand
ATAACGGATCTGAATTCGGAGGACCAGATTCGACGCTGGGCACCGTCCTGGAAGCGCCCATATTTCTCAGGGAACGCCTGGAGGGCCTGAAAATGTTTAGGACGGGAATGCTCGCATGCCTCGTGATGGCCTTGCTCATCGCGACCACGCTCGAGACGGTTGTGGCTGGGGAGCCCGTCGGCGCCCCGCCCCCGGCCAAGTCGATACGCGAGTGGAATCCGAACCCGGCCGCCGCGCCGGCCGCGAGTCCGTGCTCAATGGCGTCGGTGGGCCCCGCAGCCATGCAGGCCGGCGGCGCAGCGGTACCGGTGAGTCCCATTACGATCAGCATCACGAGCTCTCTGCGGGAGGGGAATCTCGTCGTCATGTTCGACGACGTCCCGATCTTCAATGAGAGTTTCCGGAAACCGGTCCTGCTCATTTCCCAAACCACGAAGTGGGATCCCGTTCAAATTCCTGCCGGGCCGCACAGGCTTGCCGCGAAGGTCTATGGAACCAAGAAGACCTATCTGTCGGCGCTCTACGATCTGAATGTGTCGCGCACGAAAGCCAGCGACCTGCGCTTCGTGATGAAGGGCGACAAGCTGACCGTCGAGGTAGCGTCCCAGCCGCTATGAGAACGGCGGGACGACTCTCCCATCGTGGGGAGAGCCCCAAGCGCTGAAGCCGTGCGGAACCAACTCGCCGAGCCTCCCGTATAGAATCGCCGACGGAGCGACGAGCGACGCGGAACGCAAGAAGCTGAAAGAGGTCTTCGACGGCCTCGGGATCGCGTCGGCTCCCGCCGTCTACCAGCGCGTGCTCCTCAAGCAGGCCGACTTCGCGGCGGAGGCCGCCGCCCTCACGTCGCCCGAGACGCGCGCCCTCGCCTACGAGATGGCGGTCCACGTCGCCGGCACCGATGGGGCGACGACGCCTGCGGAGGCGGAGTTCCTCGGAAGTCTGAGGCGGGCCCTCGGCCTTGCGGAATCGGAGTCGGCGCCGGTGCTCGCCCAGGCGGAGGCGATCGCGGCCACATCAAAGAGTTCGCCGCCACCGTCGGCGTCGGCCTCGGCTCGCAGGTCCTCGAGGGGTACGCCCGGACCCTCCTCGGCGGGCTCCTCAAGAAGGCGCTGGGGAAGACCGCCGCGAGAATCGGGAAGGCGGCGGTCGGGTCCGCGCTCTCCTTCGCGACCACCTGGGCACTCGGGCAAGTCGCCCGTTCCTACTACGGCGGTGGGCGCACGCTCGACGCGTCCGCCTTGCGGTCGCTCTTCGCGCGCAAGGTTGAGGAGGGGCGCGCCCTCTTCCCGCGCTACGAGGGACAGGTTGTCGAGCAGGCGCGAAACGTCAACGTCACCGACCTCGTGAGGATGGTGAGGGGGTCGTAGGGCCGACCGACGGCGTCACTTCGCGCTCGGCGGCGCCGCCGGTGCGGCTCCCCTCTTGAACTCGAGTGGAAACGCCGTGTCTCTCTTTTGCCACGTTCCCCTCAATTCGACCCTGTTCTGGTCCAGAGTCACCTCGCAGAAGACGCCGATCGTCGCAAGGTTCAGGCTCAGCGTCCCGTCGGCGAAAAGCGGCTTCTCCACGAGGATTCCCTTCACGTTCTCGTCCAGGCTGTCGATCGAGCCGTTCAGCGTCCCGTCCGGGTTCTTGCCGAGGTGCAGGACGAGCCGGAGCTTGGCGGCGCCCTCGCCCGTGTCGAGGGTTCCGAGCCAGTCCCCCAGCAGCATGGTCGTCGCTTCGCCCGAAGGCGCGGAGGTTGCCGCGGGTGGCTTCGTGGCGGCGGCCGCCGAGAATCCGAGGGCGGCCGCCAGGACGACGGACGCGGAAGAACACGGTAAAGTGCTTAGTCTCGTCTTAATAGTCGACAAAAATACATATAACCGATCTTCGCCGGCCAGTTAA
>JANMVW010000095.1:0-4398 GCA_031393555.1 Acidobacteriota bacterium | reverse complement strand
CGGCGCTCGAGACGGCCCTCGATCGTGACCGGGCGCCCGACGAGGCCGAGAACGCGGTCGTTCAGAGGCAAGCCGTTCGGATCGACGAGGAGCAGATGCGCCTCGAGGCCATTGCTCTCGCGGACGAAGAGCATCGGCGGAACGCCGCCCGCGATGCAGCGGATGGCGCAGGCCCGGTGAACCTCCAGGCGGCCGGGGTTCATCACGCCGAGAAAGCACTTCGAATCCACGATCTCGCCGGAAAACGTCTGGCTCCCGAGATCGTCGATCTTTGACGCGGGGACCGGCCGGCCTTTCACCGGGAGCGGCGGCTCGAGGCGCTCGATCGTGCCCGGCACGACCTCGAGCATCGTGGTGTCCCGGCGCACGATGCGCCTCCCTTTCAATCGCACCGTGGCGCCGTCGAGTCCGGCGATCAGTGCATCGGCGCCGTGCTTCCCAACCGCCACCAGAGGGAATCGCTCGTAGGCGCCAAGCGGCGAACCCGCCACGGCGTGGGTTTCCGCGATCAGCACCGGGTACGGCGTGGCCTCCAGCCGGCCTTTCCACTCGCGCTCGGTCGCGTACTCGTACGTCGCGCGATCGAATGGGCCCGTGGCCATGGCGAGCACGGTGGCCACGACGGCAGCGCCTACGACGAGGGCCGCGGCCAGTCGCTGCAAGCGGCGCGCCGTCTCGGGCTTCGGCTCGAGGTAGCCGACGTAAAAACTGTCAGGCATGAGCAGGCTCCACGGGTGTGCCCGGTTCGTGCGCCTCGGGGTTGACGTAAACGCGCCCGCCGATGACGCGCACATCGTAGGTTGCGACCTTCTCGGTGAAAGGCGCCGGCGATCGGCCGTTCCCCGGCAGGTACTGGTAGCCGTGCCACGGGCAGGTGATGCAGCCGTCGATCACCCGCCCTTCGCCCAAAGGGCCCCCTTGATGACGGCAGACGTTCGAAACCGCCGAGAGCTTCCCTTCGTAGCGGAACACGGCGATCCGCTCCCCGGCACAGACGATCTTCGCGCGGCCGTCTTCCATGGCGTCCACGGGGCCGGCATCGATCCAACCATCCTCGACGCGCTTGGTGTCACGGTCTCCCGGTCTCTCGTGAAACGCGGCGACGACGTGCAACCCGAGGAGCCACGCCATCCCCGCCCCCGTCGCAATCGCAAGCACCGGATGAGCCTCCGCATGCAGCGCGCCCAGCGCGACGTGGACAACGACGAGCGCGTAAGCGAAGTAGACGCCCATGTGAAGCGTCTTCCAGCAGCGGGGGCCGAGCTTGGCAAGCCAGAAATCGTGGCTCGTGGCCGCCATGGAGAAGAAGACGATCAGGGCCGCTGCGCCAAACGTCTGGAACCCCGTCCCCGAAGTCAGCAGGCTGACGATGGGGTTTGCGTTTCCCTGAGCGTGGAACTGCACGATCGAAAACACCGCGTGCGCGAGTGCCACGAGGAACATCGTTACGCCGAGGTGCCTGCGGTTGTACAGGAGCGGAAGGAACGCCGGATTCATCCGGCAAAGGGGCCCGATCGACAGGATCAGGTGCAGCATCAGGAAGGCCGCGGTGGCGAGAGCCCGGATCAAAAGCGTTTCGATCGTTGCATCCGGGTGCACTGCAAACCCGAGACCCACGAACAGCCCGAGGTAAACCGCGAGCCCCGCCGCAATCGTGGTGTCGTAGGCCTTTTTCGTCCGGTTCCAACTGATCAGCCTGTACTTGACGCTCATCGGCGAAACAGCGCGACCGCGAAAGCGATCGGGAGGAGAATCGCCAAGGCCACCGCGATCACGCGATGCGCGCGCCTGAGGCTTCGAGTCACCGTGTCCTCTTGAAGAGCTGCTCGTAACGGCCGGGCTTTCCTTCGTCCCAGGGCCGGTAAGAATTGCAGAAATCGATGCGTTCGCCAAGGAGCGGGTGATCGGCCCGCCAGAGCTTGTAAAGGAGTCCGCGTCGCGGGACGCCCAGATTTTCCTGCTGCAGCGTCACGAACGCCGTGGCCGCGGCGTGGTTGTTCCGCGTGATCTCGAGGCCGAAGCGGTCGGCCTCGTGCTCTTGCCACCTCGAGTAGCCGGCGGCGACGGGGGTAACGACGAACGAGAGCACCCCGACGAGCAGCATCACGAGGGGGAGCGAGGCGATGTCCGAAAGCTCGGTGAAGCCGAAGCGGGTCGAAAAACGGGCGATCAACCCCACCTGGAGGCGGTACGCCGCGTAGAGCGTCACGAGGATCAAGCCCGCGGCGAAAAAAATCGCCTTCACGACGTGCCCCAAAACGTAATGGCCCATCTCGTGGGCCATCACAAACAGCAGCTCGTCGGGAGTCAGCTTCGCGATCGTCGTGTCCCACAGCACGATCCGTTTCGAGCCGCCAAAGCCGGTGACGTACGCGTTGACGGTGTTCGTGTCGGCGCTTTTGTCGACCTCGAACACGCGCGCCCCTTCGATGCCCGCGCGTCCGGCCAGGTCGAGGATCTGCTTTTCGAGAACCTTGTCCTTCATCGGGCCGAAGGTATTGAACAGTGGGTCGATGACCACCGGCGCGATCAGCATGAAAAAGGCCGTCAGCGGGATCGCGAGAAGGCTCGTCCACAGCCACCAACGGCGGGGGCTTTTCTTCACGAGTTGATACGGAATCCAGAGCAGCGACCCGCCTACGATCAACCCGACCATCACGCCCTTCAGCTCATCGCCGAACCATTTGCCAAACGTCTGATTGGAGAGTCCGTATGCGTGCGGCCGCGCGAAGCCGCTGAAGTAAGACAGCGGGAGGTCGATGACGAACGTGATGAACACGAAAAGAGCGAAGTAGACGACGATGGTGAAGAACCAGTTGCGCCCGATCCGGTGCGCCACATCCCTCAGCTTTGAGGACAACCCGGTGAACAGGATGACGCCGGGCACGAAAAGCGCCCATAGCTGTGAGATCAACCAGAGCCAGTCTCCGCCGCGCGCGTGCCGGAGAGCCTTTTCGGAAGGCTCGGGCACCGCAACCGGCCCGGTCTCGCCGGAGGGGGGCGCCTTCTCGGCCTGAGGCTCCGCCGACTGGTTCGCGATGCCGTGCGGAGCGTCGTCGGGTGTGGGCGTCGCCGGCGGGCGCGCCGCCCGAAGCGGCGCCGCGACGGCCATCACGGTGAGTGCGAGGATCACGACGATGCGGAGCGTCTTCATGGATGGACCACCCGGATGGCCGTGGCCGAGCGGAGCTCGAGCCGGTTATCGACGCGCTTGACGCCGTTGATGCCCCGGGCGTCGAACGCGGCCGCCTGCTTGTCGTAAAGACGCGGCGTGTAGCCTTGAAGCGTCACGACCCCGTCTTTGACTTCCGCACGGACGTACCCTGGGAAACGGGGAACGACGCGGACGCCGAAGATGCTGTCGAGAACTTTTTGGATCTTCGCATCGGGAGTCTCGGGCGTATCGAGGCGATCGACGACGTCCGTCACGCCTTCGACCCCGCCGCAGAGTCGGTGAATCTCCCCGCGCCAGGCGGCATTCTTGATCGCCCCCGTGAGCGTGACGACGCCCTTTTCGACGGCGATCCTCATCGAGGTCGCCGCGAACTTCGGCTCGGAAAAGAGTTTACGGCCTACACGCGAAGCCAACTCGTCGTCGCTCGACGAGGCAAACTCGAGCCGGAGCCGCGAGCGGTCGACCCCCGTAATCCCCTTCACCTTGGCGGCAAGATCCGCGACGTCGTCGGCTTGATTGAGATCGCGGACGACACCCTCGGGGATCGCGACGCCGTTTTCGACCTGGATTTTCAGGTGAAGCTGGGCGGTCTGGGCGGTGCCGCGGATCGAGGTCTCGACGTTGCTGCGAAGGTCCATGTCGTCGAGCGTCCCCGCCTGCGCGACGAGCGGCGCAAAGACGAGGGTCGCGGCAAGGGCGAGTCGGCGCACGCGACGATCATACGAGAAAAGCACGACCGCGCAGGACGTTGCTGCTAACGTACCGACGGTTTTCCGCGCTGCGGAGGGACGTCATGGCGGCTCGTTGGTTTGCGATCGGCGCGTGGCTGGGTGCTCTCGGCGTGGCCCTCGGGGCTTTCGGCGCGCACGGATTGAAAACGCGCGTGTCCGCCGACATGGTCGCGGTCTGGGAAACCGGCGCGAAATACCACGTGCTCCACGGGCTTGCGTTGCTTTCAACCGGCTGGGCCTGCGAGCGCTGGCCCGGCGCCTTCACCAACGGGGCGGGATGGCTCTTCCTCGCGGGAATCGTCGTCTTCTCGGGAAGCCTCTACGCCTTGGCGCTGACCGGCGTACGGGCCCTCGGCGCGATCACTCCGATCGGCGGCCTCTGTCTCATCGCGGGTTGGGTCTGCCTCGCCCTCGCCGCGATGCGGAACCGGGGTCAGGTCTCCCATTGAGTCATTTGGGTCGTGACCAAATGACTCAATGGGAGACCTGACC
>JANMVW010000050.1:0-13140 GCA_031393555.1 Acidobacteriota bacterium | reverse complement strand
AATACTACGAAGAGCGGTACAGGCGTCGCGTCATCGAAAACCTCACGCGCCGCGCGAAAAACCTCGGGTACCAACTCGTCCAAAACAGCGTCGCGAGTGAGGGAGTTTCTTAGGAAAAGCAGAATGTCCCCAACTGACTCAATGGGAGACCTGACCCCATTCTTCACAGGCCCAAGGCGGCGAGGACGGCCTCGGCGTCGGACAGATCGGGGAGCAGCGTGTCGGGGCCGGCGGCCTCGAGCCGTTCCCGAGGCACCCAGCCGGAGACCACCGCGATCGCCCGGAAGGCGTTGGCCCGCGCGCAGTGGATGTCCAACTCGGTGTCCCCAACGACCATGACGCGGTCGGCCGGGAACCGGAAGCCGGCGCGACGCGAGAGCCGCTCGTGGGCGATGCGCGCGATCTCGTTGCGCTCGGGGTGGTCGGAGGCGAACCCGCCGTCGACGAAGTAGGGGTTCAGCCCGAAGGCCTCGAGTTTGACCCTCGCCCCCTCCTCGATGTTCCCGGTCACGAGGCCGAGGAACACGTCGGGTCGCCCCGTCAAAATATCGAGGAGCGGCCGCACGCCGGGCATCACCCGCCGGCGCGGGTTGGGAGCGGTGAGCGCCTTCCTCAACGCGTGCAGATAGGTCTCCTGCAATTCCGTGTAGCGGGCTTCGACCTCGCTCGCCGCGATCCCGGCTTCACGAGCGATGTCGGCGATGATCGTCGGGTCGGTCTTCCCGTCGAAACGCACGCGCGCGACGGGCCCCTCGATGTCGTCCAGGCCAAAAACCGATCGGAAGGACTCCTGGAGCCCGAGGCGTCCGGCGCCTCCGGTGTCGACGAGGGTTCCGTCGATGTCGAAGAGAACCAGCGTGGGGCGCATCAGTCTTCGCCGTACTTGGCGTAGTAGTCGACGATGTGGCGCCAGGTCTCGTCGGCGGTCTCCGCGTAACGGAAGAGGTGCACGTCTTCCGGGGCGATCAACCCCTCATCCACGAAATGCTGGACGTTCAGCACCTTCTCCCAGAAGGCGCGGCCGACCAGGACGACCGGCATGGGCTCTACCTTGCGTGTTTGAACGAGCGTCAAGGCCTCGAACAACTCGTCGATCGTCCCGAAGCCGCCGGGGAAGGCGACGAGGGCCTTCGCCCGGAGCATGAAATGCATCTTCCGGATCGCGAAGTAATGGAAGTTGAAGCCGAGCCCGTGCGTGATGAAGGGGTTCGGCTGCTGCTCTTGCGGGAGCACGATGTTGAGCCCGATCGTCTTGGCGCCGGCGTCGTGGGCGCCACGGTTGGCGGCCTCCATGATCCCCGGCCCACCTCCGGTCGTCACGACGTAATCGCATCGCCCGTCGATCTGGCTCGAGGCCGAAACGATCCGGGCGAACTCGCGTGCCATGTCGTAGTACGCCGCGTTCGCGACCATCCGTTCCGCGACGGCGACCGCGTGCTCCGAGGCGGGGTTTCCCGGACGCTGGTCGCGCAGGCGCCGGGCCTCGGCAAGCTGCGCCCGCGCCCGCTCCTTGTCCTTGATCCGGGCGCTCCCGAAGACGACGATCGTCGAATGGATGCCCGCCTCGCGCTGCAACATTTCGGCCTTCATCAGCTCGAGCATCAGTCGAACCGGCCGCAGCTCTTCCCGTTTCAGGAAGTCGAGATCTTCGTAAGCTTTGATGAGGCTGGGATCCCGGTCGTCGTGGTTCATGGGGTTGTCTTTCCGAGCGCCAGTGCCGCGAGCACGACGCCGAAGTAAAGCATGCTGATCAGGCCGTTGGCGTTCAAGAAAGAGACGCCGACCTTGGAGAGATCATCCGCGTGGACCAGGCGGTGCTCGACGACGAGCACGCCGGCCACGATGACGAGTCCGACCCAGTAAATGCCGTGAAGCGAGGCTGCGACACCCACCGCCGCCATGGCGCCGACGGCCAGACCGTGAGAAACCCGCGCCAAAACGAGCGCGCGCCGCACGCCGAACCGCGCGGGGATCGAGAAGAGCCCTTCCCGCTGGTCGAACGCCGCATCTTGGCAGGCGTAGATCGTGTCGAATCCCGCCACCCAGAAACCGACCGCCAGCGCGAGCCACAAGGGGACCGGATCGAAGCGCCCCGCGATCGCGAGCCAGCCGCCCACGGGAGCGATCGCGAGCGACAACCCCAGCACGAGGTGGCTCGCCCACGTGAACCGCTTCGTCAGTGAATAGAAAAAAACGACCAGCAGCGCGGGCGCCGAGAGCGCTCCGCACAACGCGTTCAGCTGGAACGAGGCCGCGAGAAACAGCGCGCCGCATACCGCGGTGAACGTCCACACCGCGCCGCGCGACAGCAGGCCGCTCGGTAATTCGCGCCCGGCCGTACGCGGGTTTTTCGCGTCGATCGCCTGGTCGGCGAGGCGGTTGAACCCCATGGCGGCGTTGCGGGCGGAGACCATCGCCACGACGATACAGGCGACCTGCCGGAAGGCGATGCCGTAGCGCGCCGCCGCCAGCGCGGCGCCGGTCAGGGCGAACGGCAGTGCGAAGACGCTGTGGGAGAACTTGACCATCCGTCCCCAGCGGCGGACGGTTTCCACCGCGCCTGAAGACGCGCTCACCGCGGGGCCTTCTCCCACGCCGCCTGAAGGAGGGGGGAGACGCTCTCGGACGACCAGGTCACCGCCTCGAGAGGGTCGTCGTTGGGATCGTTCAGTCCGACCACCGTAAGCGCCGCGAGCTTTCCCTCTTCGATCGAGCCCAGGTCCTTCGCGATGCCCAGCGCGCGCGCGCCGTTGAGCGTTGCGATCCTCAAGGCGGCGGCGGGGGACAGGCCCGGATGCTCCTGTCGCAGATGCGCGACCTCGGTGAATACGTCCACGTCGGGTGCCGACGCCAACGAGTCGGTCCCCAGCGCGACCTGGATGCCGGACGAAAGGAGTTTCGGCACCGGGGCCTTCCCGACGCCCAGCCTCTGGTTGCTGCGCGGGCAGGTCACGACGGTCACCCCGCGCGCCTGGAGCCGGGAGATGTCCTGGTGGTCGAGGTGAACGCAGTGCACCGCGAGCGTCCGCGGCGTCAGGACGCCGAGACGCTCGAGGTACTCCACCGGTGTTTGCCCGGGGGCCTTGAAGGCCGGATCCCACGCCCCGCGCTCGATCAGGAAGTCCTTGAACGGGCCGGTTCCGTCGCGCAGGAGCTGCGATTCCTCCTCGCTCTCCGCGACGTGGATCGAGAGCATCTCTCCCGAGGCCACCGCCCGGCCGCCCAACGCTTTCAACAGGGGGAACGACGTCGTGTGCGCCGCGTGAGGCGTGAGGATGGTGGTGAACCGGTCGCGCGCGGCCAAGACGTCGGGATCCGCGTCGATGGACTCGAGGCGTTGCGCCGCCGCGTCCAGGATCGATTCCGTATCGGAGGCCGCAAAACCGAAGATCTCGTGGAACGCGAGGCCGCGCAGGCCGGAGCGCGCGAGGAGCGGGGCCGCCCACGCGCCGTTGGCGATGTCTCCGACGGCGACGGTCCCCCTGAGGAGCATCGTCTCGAGGGCCTTCGTTGCGGCCTCGGCGGCCGCCCCGGCATCGATCCCCGGCCGCCGCGCCACGAGATCCCGCAGCCACGTCATGAACGTGCCGCCCGCCGGGGGGACGCCGTTCATGAACGACAGCTCGACGTGCGTGTGCGCATTGACGAGGCCGGGGAGGATCACCACCTCGCCGAGATCGCGCACCTCGGCGCCCGGGTGGGCCTTGACCACGTCCTTCCGCCGCCCGAAGGCAACGATCCTTCCGTCGTGGACCAGAACCGCTCCGTTCGAGATCGGAGTCGAGGCCACGGGAAGGAGATGTTTCGCCGCATAGACGATCATTCGCTCGGCGATTATACGCGCCGGAGTCGGCTCCTGGCCGCATGCTAGACTCGATGCCGCTTGTCTTTTGGAGGAGATCGAAGCGTGACCCTCGTCCAGCTCGGACCTCTCAAGTTCGATCCCAAGGCCGGCCCGCCGTGTCACGATTGCTCCGCGAAGTGTTGCAAGTATTTCGCGCTGCAAATCGATACACCGACGACGCCGAAAGACCACGACTACATCCGCTGGTACCTGGTGCACGAGCACATCGTCGTGTGGGTACAGGATGGCGACTGGTATCTCGAGGTGCGCACGCCGTGCCGTCACCTGCTGCCCGACAACCGGTGTGGGATCTACCACACGCGCCCGCAGATCTGCCGCGAATACGGCTGGCCGGACAAGGACAACCCCGAAGATCCCTGCGAGTACTTCTCCGGGGACGACGGCTACGATCTCTTCTTCGACACCGCCGACAAGTTCGCCGCGTGGTCCAAGGTCGAGCTGGCCCGTCGCGAGGAACGACTGGCCCGGCGCCGCAAGGGAACCAAGAAAAAGGCGATCGCTTGAGAGTGGCCGCCGTCCTCGCCGTCCTCGCTCTCGTCCTCGCTCCCGCCTCCGGCGCGCGCGCCGATACGGCCGCCGACGTCTACAAGCAGATGGGCGTCAAGGTGAAAGACGTCATGGGCAGCTCGGTGGCCAACGCCCGCGTGCTCCCGGGGGACGCCAAGCAGGTGGTCGCCGTGGTGACCTACCTGACCGGAAAAAAAGACGAGGCCAATGCCCTCGGCGTCAGGCTGGACGTCTATCGGACCGCAGGCAAGGAGCTGATCCCGTTGTTCACGCGGGACGCCGCGAAGGAAAACGGCGGCTACGTCGGGCGAGGCGAGGTGGCGATCCTCGATCTCGACGGCGACGGCGTCAGCGAGATCGGTCTCTACTACGACAATCTCAAAAACGATCTGATCCAGGACCGCCGTTTGGATCTCATCGTGTACGACGGATCGGCCTTTCGCGTGGCCTGGAGCGGGAGCGTCAGCTACGACGCGACGAAGGCCGTGCGCGACGTCCCCCCCGACCGTCGCGATCGCTACCTGCGAAAGCTCGACCTCGCCAACACGCGCCGCACCAAGGGCATCACGCTGTTCATGACGAAGACGATGATCGCGGTCGCGGGCTCCCGCCTCCCTCAGGCGAAGCAGGTGCAAGAGACGTTTCCGCTCAAGCCCGAGGAGCCGTAGGCCCGCGCTTCCTCCGGTCGGCCGCATCCGCCAGAAGCGCTTCGACGACTTCCAGCCTCAAATCCTCGATCCTCTTGAAGCGGACGGAGGCCGTCCCGACCTCGACGTCGCCCAGGGCCTTCTTCCGCTTGGCCAGGAGGTCGGCTTCGGCGACGTAAAGCTCCAGGCCGTGCGGCCTCGCCGCGAGCGCGAACAGCGGTCCGTTCCACTCCCAGGTCGGGAGTCCGTACTTCATGGTCGGCTTCGCCTGCGGCGCCGCCTTCTCGATCATCCCGCGCAGCGTCTCCAGGGCTTTGCGCCGCTCCAAGGGGAGCTCGCCGAGATAGGCCGACACGGTTCCCGCGTTCGATTTCATGGGAATCCTCTCGGACGCAGCTTCGCACAGGTGGCCGCGTTGGCCTAGCAGCCACCTGATATCGTCCCTCGGCCATGATCGCCCTCTCCAACATCTGCAAGCAGTACGGCCGCCGCGTTTTGCTCGTAGACGCGTCGTTCCAGTTGAACCCCGGCGAGAAGGTCGGCATGGTCGGTCCGAACGGGGCCGGGAAGACGACCGTCTTCCGGATGATCGCCGGCGAGGAGTCCCCCGACGCGGGCGAGCTGTCGATCCCGAAGCGCACCACGGTCGGTTATTTCCGCCAGGACGTCGAGGCGATGAGCGGCCGCCCGGTCCTGGACGAGGCGATCGCGGGAAGCGGCCGCCTCGGCGATCTGCACCACGAGCTGATCGATCTCGAGCACGCGATGAGCGACCCGCTGCGCGCGGACGAGATCGAGACGATCCTCGCCCGCTTCGGTGAAGTCCAGCACGAGTACCAGGAGCGCGGGGGCTATGAGCTCGAGGCGCGCGCCCGCGAAGTCCTCCACGGCTTGGGGCTCGAGGACCGGCAGATCGACGGCGACGTCTCCGACCTCAGCGGCGGTTGGAAGATGCGCGTCGCGATGGCCAAGGTGCTCCTCGGCAAGCCCGACGTGCTCCTCATGGACGAGCCGACCAACCACCTGGACATCGAGTCGATCCTCTGGCTCGAGCATTTCATCAGGGACACGCGCTCGGCCGTGCTTTTGACCTGCCACGACAAGGACTTCATGAACCGCGTCGTCGACCGCGTGGTCGAGATCGACGGCGGTGAGATGATCTCGTACTCGGGCAACTACGACTACTACGCCGAAGAGCGCGTGCTGCGCGAGACGCAGCGTGAAGCCGCCTACTCTCGGCAACAGGCGATGCTCCAGAAAGAGCAGCGTTTCATCGAGCGATTCGCAACCCACGCCGCGAAGGCCGCGCAGGTGCAAAGCCGGGTCAAGAAGCTGGAAAAGATCGAGCCGGTCGAGCTGCCGCGCCGCCGCAAGCTCGTCAACTTCGACTTCCGCACGCCCGCGCGCTCGGGGGACGACGTCGCCATGTTGACGTCGGTCGTCAAACGCTACGGAGATCGTACGATCTACGACGGCTTCAACCTGACCATCCGCCGCGGCGAGCGCTGGTGCGTGATGGGCCGGAACGGCGCCGGGAAGACCACGCTCCTCAAGATGGTCTCGGGAGCCTTGGCCCCCGACGCCGGAACGGTGCGCCTCGGCGCCTCGCTTCAGATGGGCTACTTCGCACAGCAGTCGCTCGACCTGCTCGACCTGAGCCGCACGCTGTTCGAACAGATGCAAAACGATTTTCCGCTCGAAAGCCAGGGGACGCTGCGCTCGCTGTTGGGCGCATTCCAGTTCTCCGGCGACGACGTGGACAAGCCGATTCGCGCGCTCTCGGGAGGCGAGAAATCGCGCCTCGTGATCGCGCGCATGCTCCTCAACCCGCCGAACTTTCTCGTGCTCGACGAGCCGACCAATCACCTCGACCTCGAGACGAAGGAAATGCTCGTCGCTGCGCTCGCCAACTTCGAAGGGACGATGCTCTTCGTCTCACACGACCGCACGTTCCTGCGCGGCCTGTCCAATCGCGTGCTCGAGCTGCACCCCGACGACGGCGACCACCGGCCCAAGGTGTTCCTCGGCGGCTACGCCGAGTACGTCGTGGCCACCGGACAGGAAGCTCCGGGCGTGCACACGTAGGGGTTGCACAGCGGCAACCTCTCCCCCTTGCCGTAGGGTGCGGAGCGCCGTACTCTCGGGTCATGTCGCTTCCGCTTCGTGATCGCCGGATGACCGTCGAGGATCTCTACGTCATGCCCGACGACGGCTACACGTACGAACTCCAGGCGGGCCTGTTGGTGTCGGAGCCGCTGCCGGGCGGCCGTCACGGAAGCGTCATGGCCGCAGTCGCAGAGCTCCTCCGGACCCACGTCAAGAAACACCGGCTCGGTGTCGTCTTCGCGGGTGATTCGGGGTTCATCCTGGCGAGGAAACCGGATACGGTGCGCGGACCCGACGTCGCGTTCGTCTCGAGGGAACGCTACGACCAGAGTCGCGACACCGTTCGCGCGTTCGCGGGTGCGCCGGACCTCGCCGTCGAGATCCTGTCGCCGAGCAACACGACGGCGGGGATGCACGCGAAAGTGGCCGATTACCTCGCCGCCGGCACGCGCCGCGCGTGGGTCGTCGACCCGGAAGCACACACCGTGACCGTGTACGCGTCTTTGCTCTGGCCGCACGTGCTTCGCGAGGACGAGTTCCTGGAGGGCGAAGACGTCATCCCCGGATTCCAGGTGCGCGTGGGTGAGTTGTTCGAGGTCTAACGGCGCCGCCGGGGACGATCCTCACGAGATTTGTTTCTCGTAGAACCTGCTGAGCGGATCGTCCTTGTACTCCCCGAAGGGCGGGATGGGCCGGAACCCTTCCCGCTCGTACAAGCCGATGGCCGCGTGCTGATGAATGCCGGTTTCCAGCCGCAACAAGCCGACACCCCGGTCTCGGGCGTGGCCGGCCAAGTGGGTCAGCATCGCCTTGGCCATGCCCAGGCCGCGAAACTGCGGACGCACGTACATCCGTTTCAGTTCCGCGTACTCGGTTCCGAACAACTGGATGCCCCCGCAGCCGGCGGGCGCGCCGTCATGCCGGATCAGAAAAAACGCCACATCCTGCGCGATCAACTTGTCCACGGCATAACCATGACGGCTTTCGCTCGGATAGAGCGGCTCCAAATGCGCTTCGAGCTCGGCAATCAGCGCTCTGGCTTCGGCCGTATCGGGGCGTTCCGGCGAGATTCGAATCGTCAAGGGTCGTTCCCCTCACCCCTCCGCCGGAACGCCCAGGCATGCGAACTCGTAGTTGTGGCCATCCTCGAGGTCCGCCGTTTTCGGGCTCGAAGGGTTGTCGATGTCGTGGCCGACGGAGGAATAGCCGACCCGTTCCAGCGCGCGGCGGAACTCCGGGAGATCCGCGTAGCCGTGATATTCCACGATGAGTCTCGGCCGGTACGCCTCGAGCGTCTCGCGCATCCCTCGAAGGACGTAGGACTCCGCGCCTTGGACGTCGATCTTGACTCCATTCACCAGAGAGTGCTCACCGCAGAGACGCGGCCAGATGCGGTCGAAGGCGATTTCGAAGACGACATCTCCTTCGCCGGCCCACCGGCCGTCGCGCATCGCCGGAATGATCCCGACCATGCCGCGCGATGGGCCCGAGGTGCGCAGGGCCGAGAGTTCGTCCACGTCTCCCAGAGCCATCGGAATGACGGTCAACTGCGAGAGCGCGTTGACTTGCCGAGTCTTCGCCAAGAGCCCCGCGCTTTCGAGCACGGGCTCGAACGCAAAGACCCTCCCGCCCTTGCCGACACCCCGGCTCAGCGCGAGCGCCGTGACGCCGTGATGCGCCCCGACGTCGATCCAGGTCTCGCCGGTCCGGACATGTTCCCCGATCCAAAGACACAGCTGTTTTTCGGCGACGCCGAGGATGGCTCTTGGGTAACTGTGCCAAGACGTGTGGATGCGCATGCCCCGGAGCGAGCCGCTGAGTATCCGGTGCGAGCCCGGTCGACGGGGCAAAAACGCCCGCAGGAATTGCATGCTCAGCGGCCCTTTCCCAGGAGCTCTCTCGCCCCGGCCACCAGCGCTTCGACACCGGTCATGATCGTCGGCTGAGCCTCGGGGGCGAAGAGCGTCGAGTGAAGCCCCGGAAGCATGGTTCCCTCGCGTTGCGCCCGCTCGAGCGTGTCGGGGTTGATGGCGCCCACCCACATCATCAGGATCGGCACGCCGGATTCCGCGTACCGGGAGAAGTCCTCCGCGGCCGTGATGGGAACGGCCACGCGCACGCGGGCTTCGCCCAGGGCTTTCCGGAGAGCCGTCGCCACGCGCATCGCGAGTCCGGCGTCGTTCACCGTCACGGGGGTGCCGTCGCTGACCGTCACGTCGGGAGGGGTCGGTGCGTTGGCGGCCATCGCTTCGGCGCGGGCGATGCGCTCGATGCCGCGAAGCAATCGCTCGCGCACCTCGGGCTTGTAGGCCCGCACTGTGAGCTGCATGCGCACCACGTCGGGGATGATGTTGTGCTTGGTGCCGCCGTGGATCGAGCCCACCGTCACGACCGCGGGGTCGAACGGGTCGTTCTCGCGCGAGACCAGCGTCTGCAAGCCGAGCACGATCTTCGCGGCGATCACGACCGGGTCGATGGTGTTGTTCGGACGCGCGCCGTGCCCGCCTTTGCCGTGAACGACGATGTCGACCGAGTCCGCGGAGGCCAAAAGAGGCCCCGCCTTGATCCCGACGGTTCCCGCGGCGAGCGCATCGCTGTCGTGGATCGCCAGCGCGGCGTCGGGTTTCGGGAAGCGTGTGAACAGTCCGTCGGCGATCATTCCCGACGCTCCGCCGCCGACCTCCTCGGCGGGTTGGGCGACCATCATCAGCGTCCCGCGCCAGGTCGTCCGGTCGTTGGCCAGCGTCGTCGCGGCGCCGATCCAGGCGGTCATGTGCACGTCGTGACCGCAGGCGTGCATCACCGGCACCGACTCTCCCGCGGCGTTTCGTGCCGTCGCCTTGCTCGCGTAGGGGAGGCCCGTTTTCTCTTCAACTGGGAGGGCGTCGAGCTCCGTGCGCAGCATCACGGTCGGGCCGGCGCCATTTTTCAGGAGGCCCACGACGCCCGTTCGCCCGACGCCTGTCGTGACCTCGAAACCGAGCCCCTTCAGGCGCTCCGCCAGCTTCGCCGCGGTCGCCGTCTCCTGGAACGACAGCTCGGGATGCGCGTGAAGATCCTCGTAAAGCGGCTGGAGCTCGGGCCAGAGCGACTGGGCGTTCGCCGGCCAGGCGAGGACCACCGTCAACGAAGCGGCGAGGCAAGCGGCACGGCGCATGGAAACCCTCCTTCTGAAGCGAGGAGGATAACCCTGCAATCCACTTATACTGCCGGCTTCATGCGAAACCGAAAACCCGCCCAGGCGGCATCCTCGGTGCCCTGGGCGTTCCTCGTGGTCTTGGCCGCCCTGGTTTTCGTGGCGTACGTCCGGCTGCGCGTGGCGGACGTCCCCCTCGAACGTGACGAAGGGGAATACGCCTACGCGGGGCAGCTGATCCTCCAGGGGATCCCCCCCTACGAGCTCGCCTACAACATGAAGGTCCCCGGCACGTACTACGCGTACGCCGGCATCCTCGCCGTGTTCGGTCACACGCCCTGGGGAATCCACGCCGGGCTGATGATCGTCAACCTCGCGTCGATTCTCCTCGTCTTCGCCATCGGCCGGCGCCTCCTCGGGAGCTTCGCCGGCGCGGTCACGGCGGTGAGCTTTTCGATCCTCTCTCTCGACCGGTGGATCTACGGGGTGTTCGCCCACGCCACCCACTTCGTCGTGTTGGCGGCCCTGGCGGGGCTGCTGCTCGTGCTGCACGCGAACGAGAACGAGCGCAAGCCGTGGTTTTTTTGGAGCGGCGTGCTCTTGGGTCTTTCCGTCCTGATGAAGCAGCACGCGGTCTTCTTCCTGCCGCTCGGAGCGGCGCTCGTCGTCTGGGGCGGCGGTCCGGGAGCCGGCCGAGTCACCGCCGCGAACGCGAAGCGCATCGGCGTGATGGCCCTGGGAGCCTTGTCTCCGGTGGCGGTGGTGATCGTCGTCTTGCTGGCGCAGGGCGCCCTGGGGCGATTCTGGTTCTGGACGTTCCACTACGCGCGCGCTTACGTCTCCGAGGTGTCGCTCTCCAACGCGTTTCCCAATCTCGTCGAAGGGTTCAAGTTCGTGACCCCCGTCAATCTCGCGTTTTGGGTCTTGGGAGGGCTCGGGCTCGCCGCGCTCTGGATCGCGCGGTGGGACGCCAGGGCGAGAGTCTTCGTGACCGGCTTGCTCGTCGCGTCTTTTCTCGCGATCTGCCCCGGGTTTTTCTTCCGGCCCCACTACTTCATCCTCCTCCTGCCGGCGGTCGCGCTGCTGTGCGGCGCCGCCGTCACGTCGCTGCGGGACGTACTTGCGCGATCCCTGTCTCGCCGCGCCGCGACGGCGCTTGCCGCCGCGGTGCTCGTCGTGACGGTCGGCCTCTACGCGACGCAAGAGCGGCGCTACTTGTTTTCGATGGGAACGCGGGAGCTCAGCCGCGTGAGTTATGGGTCGAATCCGTTCATCGAGGCCGTGGCGATCGCGAAGTACATCCGGGATCACACCGGTGACGACGATCGGATCGCGGTTTTGGGCTCCGAGCCCGAGATCTATTTTTACGCCAACCGGAAGGGAGCGACCGGCTACATCTACACCTACCCCATGATGGAGCCGCAGCCCTATGCGAAGACCATGCAGCAAGAGATGATTCGGGAGATCGAGACGGCCCACCCGCGTTACTTGGTTTTTTCCTGGATCGAGGCCTCGTGGCTGGCCAATAAAGACTCGGATCAAGGAATTGTCGCTTGGGGGCAGCGTTACACTCGCAAGTGCTACGACCCCGTGGGCGTCGCGGACATCATCTCGGCGCATGAGACCCGTTTCTCGTGGGAAGAGGACAAGGTCCGCAACTACGTTCCCGGGTCGTCCAGCTTGGTCTACACGTTCCGAAGGAAGAGCGACGCGGCTTGCACCGCGAGCGAGTAAAACGCGTCGCGTCAGGTCAAGAGTCGGGAATCGAAAGAAAACGGCACGCGGCCGACGATGCGAACGCGCGAAAAATGCGGATGGATCGGATTTAACAGATAGTTGCTCTCTCGTGGGATGACGGCCGAGGGAACCTCGAGCACCGCCGATCGTCGCGAAGCCGCCCAGCGTGAGCCGAGTTCCTGGATGGCCACTGGGGCGGGGTCAGCATCCCATTGGGCGGGGAGCCCAGAAAGCGGGACGCGCTCGATCTCCAAGGAAGCGGGAACCTCGACCTCGACGGCGACGAGATCCGGGGGCCCGAACGCGTCGCTGGCGTGAACGAGCACTTCCAGCGCCGCAAGCGAGAGCGTGGCTGAGGTGTAGACGATCCTCGTCCCCCGAAGATGCCAGCGTCCCGAGACGTGAACGCCGCCTGCTCCGCTGAGCGAGTCCTTCGCACGAAAAGCCCGGCAGAGACGCCAGACCCGCACTAACTGTAGATCCCGTAGCTGATGCGGAGCAGGATGTCCTCCACGTGGCGTCGCCCCGGCTCGGTGTCGAGGCAGGAGAGAGGGGTGACGCCGCCCAACGCGCGATTGACGTCGCGGAGCCAGCCGCGCGCGTGGTCACGTGAGCCGAGCGTTTCTTCGGCGAGCGACGCGATTCGCGCGATGCCCACGAGCCGGTCGGACTCGACGGCGGAGAGCGTTTTGGTCTGCTTGCGGCGGGCCAGCGTGCGGGGCGCCACGCCGATGAGGTCGCTCAGCTCGCCCGAGCGGAGATCGAGCGCTTCGGCGACCTTCTCGAACGAACGGAACGGCAACCCCTCGCGCACCGCCGTAGGGAGCTCGCCCCCTCGCGCGTTCCGGCCGTACACCACCGCCGTCCCGCCGAGAAGGGTCTCGATATCCGCTTCGGGCCTCTTGCTCTTCATGGCCATTTGTCTCAATGCTACGGCCATATGGCCGCCACGTCAAGAACGCGAAACGGAGGATGCCCAACGAATAGGCGAGTGTCCCCTATTCGTACCGCAGGGCCTCGATGGGGTCGAGCGCCGACGCCTTCCGCGCGGGGTAGAAGCCGAAGAAGATGCCGATCAGCGCGGAAAAGCCGAACGCGATCGCGATGGACGATGGGTCGACGGAGACCGGCCATCCGGCGTA
>JANMVW010000033.1:0-1634 GCA_031393555.1 Acidobacteriota bacterium | reverse complement strand
GCCAGCCGACGAACAGCCGTAGCGCGCGTCGGCTGCGTCGCCAGATTTCCGCGGCTGTGAAAACCGACAGCACGGCGAGGATGGTGAAGCCGCCAGACAGCATTAGCCGCTCGAGATTCGTGGAACCGTTCGGATGACCGGTGAGAAGGCGAAGCGCGAGCAGCACAAGGAAGGCGCTGACGACGATGATACTGGGGCTGCGATTCATGGGGCTCCTCCGATCGGCAGCCGACCTACTTCGCCTGTGCCTTGATCACGTTCAACGCCGACCCCGCCTTGAACCACCCGATTTGCTCCGCGTTCAACGTGTGCAGAAGCGTGATCTGGTCCTCGCTGCCGTCGGTGTGACGCAGCTTCGCGGTCAGCTCGGTGCCGGGGGCGAGCGCCGCAAGGCTCAAGACGCTGATGAGGTCGCCCTCACGCACCTGGTCGTAGTCGGCGGGGTTTGCGAAGGTCAGCGGCAGAATCCCCTGCTTTTTGAGGTTCGACTCATGGATGCGCGCGAACGAGCGGACGATCACCGCGGCGCAGCCCAAAAAGCGAGGTGACATGGCGGCGTGCTCGCGGCTCGACCCTTCGCCGTAGTTCTCGTCGCCGACGACGATCCAACGCAGGCCCATGGACTTGTACTCGCGCGCGGTCGCCGGGGCCGAAGGCGAGGCCTCGCCGGTGAACGCGTTGATCGCGCCGGTCAACATGTTGTCCGAGATGTTGTCGAGGTGGCCGCGGAAGCGGAGCCACGGGCCGGCGGGGGAGATGTGATCGGTCGTGCACTTCCCCTTCGCCTTCAGCAGCAGCGGCAACTCGATGAAGTCCTTGCCGTCCCATGGGGCGAACGGGGTCAGGAGCTGCAGGCGCTTGCTGTCTCTTGCGACCTCGAGCTTGATCTTCGATCCATCCGCCGGCGGGGCGAGGTAGCCGTCGCGGTCCCGCACGAAGCCGTTCGCGGGAAGATCCGGCGCCGGCTTCGGGGCCGTGAGCGTGAACGACTTGCCGTCGCCGCCCTTCAGCGTGTCCTTCAAGGGGTTGAAGGAGAGGCGGCCCGCCAACGCATAGGCCGCGACGATCTCGGGGCTGGCGATGAACGCCAGCGTTTCTTTGCTGCCGTCGTTGCGCGCGGGGAAGTTCCGGTTGAACGAGGTGACGATCGTGTTCCTCGTGCCCGGCTTCAGTTCGTCGCGCCTCCACTGGCCGATGCACGGGCCGCACGCGTTGGCCAGCACCTGGCCGCCGACGGATTCGATCTCGCCCATCTGCCCGTCGCGCACGATCGTAGCGCGGATCTGCTCGGAGCCCGGGCTGACGAGAAACGGCGTTGCCGCCTTCATCCCGTGCGCCTTCGCCTGTTGCACGACGTCGGTGACGCGCGAGATGTCTTCGTAGGACGAGTTGGTGCACGAGCCGATCAGCGCGACCGAGATCTGGTCGGGGTACGACTCCTTCGCCACGGCCGCCGCGACCTGGGAGATCGGGCGGGCGAGGTCTGGCGTGTGCGGACCGACGAGATGCGGTTCGAGCGTCGAGAGATCGATTTCGACGACACGGGCGAAGTACTTCTCCGGGCTGGCTTCAACCTCGGGATCGGCCGTCAGCAGCGAAGCGTGCTTCGCGGCCAGCTCGGCGAGCGCGGCGCG
>JANMVW010000031.1:0-2269 GCA_031393555.1 Acidobacteriota bacterium | reverse complement strand
CGTTCGGCTTCCGGCGGCCGCCACAGAGATCCTGGAACGACGCTCCGCAAGCGGGGCGATCGTCGCCGCGATCGCGGCCGTCGGTGGAGCCGCCGCGCTCGGCTACGAGGTCGTCTGGACTCGACTCCTCGTGCTCCCGCTACGCTCTTATGCCTACTCGTTCAGTCTGATGCTCTCCCTTTTTCTCCTCGGGCTCGTCCTCGGGGCGCTGACGCTCGCCCGTTTCGAGGGCCGCATTCACGACGCGTTGAAGGCGCTCGCCGTCGTGCAACTCGCCTCGGGCGCATTCGTCGCGGCGAGCGTGGTCTGGCTCCCGAAGCTTTTGACAGCGCCTTCCGAGGGGGGTGGATTCGCGGCGCTCTTGTGGAGCGGGCTGCTTCGCGCGGGGCCGGTCGTCCTCCCGCCGACGGTCCTTTGCGGCATGGCCCTTCCGCTCGCCATCCGCGTATTCTCCGGAGCCAAAGGCGGCGCCGGAAACGCCGTCGGAACCGTGTACGCGGCCAACACGGTCGGGGCGATCGCAGGGGCCCTCTTTTCCGGGCTCGTGCTGCTCCCGGCCCTCGGCGCCTCGCGCTCGCTCGCGCTGCTCGCCACGCTCGGTGCGAGCGCCGGTGCGATCGCCGCGCTCGTCGCGTGGGGACGCACCGTCCAAGGGTGGACCGCGGTCGCGATCGTCGCTGCGAGCGCACTCGTCGTTTTGGTTCCACCGCGCCCTTACATCGAGGCGTTTTCGCGCACCGGGCGCGGTCCGGGATCGGCGGGAGAGACGCTGTTCTACCGCGAAGGGGCAACCGACACCGTCGCGGTCGTGCGCCGCGAGTACGGCTTTCGCGATCCCGACGCCAAGAGCGTGCTCGTCAACGGGATCGCCATGACGGCGACGGTGAAGCCGGTCTGGCGCTACATGGCGGCCGAAGGCCACCTTCCCGCCCTGTTCGCGCCTGTGCCGGCGCGCGGACTCGTCATCTGCGTCGGGACCGGAATCACGTTGGGCGCGCTCGCCTCGCACGAATCCGTCAACGCGATTGACGCCGTCGATCTCTCCGAGTCGGTGCTCGCGGCACTTCCCGTTTTCGACCGGGAGAACCGCGCCGCTTATCGCGACCCCAAGGTGCGGATCCTGAATGCGGACGGGCGGCACGTCCTCGAACGGTCCGACCAGCGCTACGGGTTGATCACGCTCGAGCCGCCGCCGCCGATCGTGGCGGGATCGGTCCACCTCTACACCTTCGACTTTTACCGTCTGTGTCGCGCCCGCCTCGACACCGGCGGCGTGGTCGCTCAGTGGCTCCCCCTTCACGCGCAAAGCCTCGCGTCGGCGAAGGCGACGGCCCGGACGTTCGTGGACGCCTTCCCCTACGTTCAGCTCTGGCTTCCGTCGATCCGCGATGCGGTGCTCATCGGCTCCGACCAACCGCTGCGCCTGAACCTCGAAAACGTGCGGGCGGCGTACGCCTCCCCCGCGACGCGAGCCAGTCTCGACGCCGCCTACTTCGAGACCCCGGAAGCCCTGCTTGGAACCTACCTCCTCGATCGCGCCGGCGTGGCGCGCTGGTCCGCGGGCGCCGACCTCATCACCGACGACCGCCCCTCGATCGAGTTCTTCCGCCGTTACGGACGCACGATGTCGGACGGCGAAATCGCCACCCTGCTCACACCGCCCCTCGGGGACATCGGAGAACTTCTCGGCAACGACGCCGACCCCGCGCTTCGATCCGCGGTCGAATCCGAGCGCAGCAGCCACCTGATGTACGTTCGCGCGGGGATCGAGAAGGACCCGGCGCGCTCGCGCGAGGCCGCGCTGACGAGCAAGGCCTCACGCTTCGGCCTCTATCGACTCGGATGCGATGGCCCCCAGATCGAGGCCCTGCGCGCCGACCCCACCGGCGAAGCCGCGTGGCGCAAGCAGGTCGAGATGTGTCGGAGGTTGATCGACGGGGAGCGGGCGGGCGGCAACTGACACGCCTCAGTTTCGCCCTGCTTTCGTCGAAATCGGGGGTGCCAAAGCCCGGCTGGGAGCGGGATCGCCGAACCTGGGCCGTCCTAGGCGGTCGTTTTTGGCGTCGAAGGCCCATAGGAACACAGAAATGACGACTTCTCCAGACAAAAGTCTGGAATGTCGATCTATTTGGCTCGCTTGGGCGGTCGGATCAACTTTCCCGGCCGTCGCCGGGCCGCCAGGACCTTGCACGACGTGCAGCCGTACTCGGTGGAGCGGTCGAGGAGCGGCGTCCCGCAGTACGCGCACCGGCCCGAGGCGTCGCCGGCT
>JANMVW010000027.1:0-3397 GCA_031393555.1 Acidobacteriota bacterium | reverse complement strand
ATAAGAGCGTAGCGGGAGCACGAGGAGTCGAGTCCAGACGACCTCGTAGCCGAGCGCGGCGGCTCCACCGACGGCCGCGATCGCGGCGACGATCGCTCCGTTTGCGGAGCGTCGTTCCAGAATCTCCGTGGCGGCCGCCGGAAGCCGAACGCCGCTTCGCGCGTCGAGCGCAAGGGCCAACGCCCCCACGAGCAGCGCAAGGGACGCGCTGAGCCAACCGGTCGCCGAGACGCCGATCGCTTCGAACAGGAAGAATCCGGCAAGCGCCGCTCCCAACGCCGCGCCGAGCGTATTCGCCCCATACAGCAGGGCGAGCGGCCCCAAAAGCCGCCCGCCGCCGCGAAGCGCGTAGCGCGTCAGAGCGGGAAGCGTCCCGCCCATCAGAATCGTGGGAGGCAGCAGCAGCGCCGCCGCGATCGCCGCCGCGACGACGGACCCCGAAAGGCCGGAGCCGGCAGCGCGCACCGGCGCCAAGAGCAGCTCCCGACCCTGAGTCAGGGCGGTCACCGCGAGAACGCCCGTGACGCCGACGCCGAGCTCCAGCATCGCGTAAAGGCGCAACGGGCGCCCGGGGCGGTCCGCCACCCGTCCGAAAAGCGCTGCACCCAAGGCGAGCCCACCGAGAAACGTCGCGAGCGTCAACGACGTCGCCGCGACCTCGCTTCCGACGTACAGGGCGAGTTCTCGACGGAAGACGATCTCCAGTCCGAGCGACGCGACCCCCGAAAGGAAGAACAACGAAAGGATGATCACGGCGCGGCTACTTCTCCGGTCCGACGAGCACGTACTCGTGGCGGTTGAGCCGTCCCTCGGCCAGGACGGACAGGGCGTCGATCGGCCGTGCGCCACGCATGCGCTCAAAACGCTCACGCAGGAGAATCGCGTAACGGCATCGATCGCTTGTGAGGATGCCGGTAAGCTCCTCGTCGGAGTGGTACACCGCGGTCTTGCGCAGCGTATAGAACATGAACTGCTCGAACTTCGCGTTGTCGACGGCGACCCGCTCTCCTCGCGGTGTGGCGGCGTCCATGCGTTCGCAAAACGGCCGAGCCGACTGCATGCGCGACCACGTGGCGCCGCCGACGGTGCCGGCGAGAAAAAGCGCGAACAACGTCCCGCCGATAGCGCTCGCGAGGGCCGCCTCGCGACGCCCACGCCGCACGAGCACGAGGCCGAAGGAGGCGCCCGTCGCCAACGCCAACCCCGAAACGACGAGAGCGACGGCGCCGCCCATCCCCGCGGCTGCCGCCAAGGCCGCAGGAATCGCAATCCACCCCGAGGCGAGCGCCACGGGGACGCCCACGCCGAGAACGACGCCGAAAGACGCCATCAGGACGAAGCCGAGCGTTCCCAGCCCAGCCTGCACGACCCCGGCGGCGATGAGCAGCGAGATCGCGGGGAACGCCTCCATCATGTAGACGCCGCGTTTCCCCGACGATCCCGAAAAAAGGATCAGGCCCAACAGGGTAAACAGGGCTGCGGTACGCGCGGCGATCGTCGCTCGCTCGCCGCTCGGGTCGGCTGATTTGCGGATGGCGATCGCGATCGCCGCGGGAAGGAATGCGGCCCAGGGGAGAAGGTCGGCGGGCATCTGGTACGAGTAGAACCACCACGGCTGAACCGAGTTCCAGGCATTCGTGTAGCGGTGGAGGTTTTGATGGATCGTCGCTTCGTAGACGAAATCCCAACCGGCCCGCACGCCCAGCCCGTAGATCCACCCGCCGACGATCAATAACGCAATGCCGACCCCCGGATTCCAGGCGATGCGGAGCAGGGGCCGGAAGCGCCGCCGTGCCGCAGCCTCCGCGACGACCCAAAACAACGGCCAGAGGAGCGCCACGGGCCCTTTCGTGAGAATTCCGAATCCAACCGCAGCCCAACCCGCCGCGATGCGCATCGCCGGCCGCTCTTCCCGGGACTCGCCAAACAACGCTTCGCTCCACAGCGTGATCGCGGTGAACGCGAAGGCGGCCAGGGTCATGTCGCACGAGCACCATTGAGCCTTTTGGAAGAACTCGACGCCGGTCAAGGCGACGAGCGCCCCGCCGTAGCCGATCGCGTCGACGCCCCACAACCTGCGGCCGAGGCGCGCGGTGAGGAGCAAAACGACGAGCGCGCCGATCGCGGACGGCACCCGCGAGGTCGTTTCGTTGACCCGGTCGAACGGGAGCGACGCGATGACGACCGACCAGAACAAAACCGGTGGTTTGTCGACGTTCTTGTCGTCGCCGATGTAAGGGACGACCCAATCGCCCGACGTCTTCATCGACTGCGCCTGGTGGGCGAAGCGGGACTCGTCAGGAGGCATCACCTCGCGTACGGGAAGCGGCACCACGACCAGAAGGGCCCACGCGACGATCAGTCCCGTGCGGGACAACAGGAGCTTCGATGGCGTCATGCGCGCGGACGCTAGCACGTCTTGCCTCCCCCTTGGCCCTGGCCTAAACTCTTGCTTCCCCATGGTCCCCGTGCCAAAGAATCCGATCCGCCTCGCCACCCGCGTTCTCGCACGCGTTGGCTTCGCCGTATCGTTCTTCATCGTCTCGACGCTTCACGCGACCGAGCTGCGTCCGCCGGTTGTGATCATCCCCGGCGCGCCGGGGACCGAGCTCGTGGACGCCTCCTCGGGGAAGTTGCTCTGGCCCAACGCGTGGCTGATGACGGTCGCCGGCGGAACCGATTGCCTCGCGCTTCCTCTCGAGAATCCGGAAAGTGCGCCGGTCGTCTCCGGCGGCATTGTCCGCGCCGTGCGCGTTGCGGGGATGAAGTTCCCCGTCCGCGTTTACGGCGGGCTGGAAAAAAAACTCAAGGCGCTCGGATATCACGCGGGGGATTGGAACGCGCCCACCGGCGAAGGCGAGTACCTCTACTTCCCTTACGACTGGCGCCAGAGCGTCGAGGCGAGCGGTCGGCGGTTTTCGGTTGCGCTGGACGAGTTGTACCGCAAGAGCCCGCCCGGCACGCCCCCTGCGATCGTGCTCGGCCACTCGTTGGGAGGCCTGGTCGCCCGCTACGCGCTCATGTACGGCGACATCGCCTTGGGCGAGGACGGGCCGCTTCCGCCCGTGACCTGGGCGGGAGCGCGACAGATTGGAACCCTCTTCCTCGTCGCGACGCCGAACGAGGGGACGTTCATCGCTCTGAAACGGCTCGAAAAGGGGATCTTCTACAGCGGCGGCCGGGGCGCCTTTTCGAGGGAAACTCTCTTTTCGTTCCCCTCGGTGTTCGACGTCATCCCGGCCGACCTCCCGCCCCTCGTCGACGGCGAGGGGCGCGAGTTGTCCTTCCGTCTCGACGATCCCGACGATTGGGAGCGCCTCGGGTGGTCGGTCGTCGACGAGGGCGACGACGCGTCTCCGATTCCGCGCGACGCGCTGCGGGCGCACCTCGTGCGGGA
>JANMVW010000018.1:0-9295 GCA_031393555.1 Acidobacteriota bacterium | reverse complement strand
CAACAACAAGATCCGCGTCCTCCAACGCAGGGCCTACGGCTACCGCGACGAGGAGTACCTCAAGCTCAAGATCGTGGCCGCTTTCCTTGATCCGCTGAGTCGAGGTGCGAAAAAGGACCCACTGTGACCCGCGAAGAGCCTTATTTCTAGACCTCCACGACGCGGCCGCTGCGGAGCATCCACAGTTCGGCGCGGACGCGCTCGCCGGGCATCGCGCGGCGGACCGCGCGCGCATACACGTCGAGTTGTTCGCCATGGCGCTCGATCGCGCCGTCGTCCGAAGCGTCGGTCTTGTAATCGGCGACGACGATCACGCCCCTGCTATCGCGGTAGAGCAAGTCGATCGCCCCGCGCCAACGCGCCTGGTCCTCACCGAACAGCAGCGGCACTTCGCGGCCCAAAATGTCGAGGCTCGCCAAGCGCGCGGCGAGCGGCGAAGCTTCGAACGCGGCCAGAACGCGTTCGGCCTCCTGGCGAGCTTCACCGGCCTCCGGAATCTTCACTCCGGCGAGCCTTGCGTGGACGATGGCCCCCACCGCGCGAGCGAGCGCCGGCTCCAACGCCCCTTCGATCGCGAACGCGGGCTCGCCGCCTTGCCCTGCGTCGCTCGCCGATCGGAAAGGCGGAGCGGCGAGCGCGACCACCGAGGCTGCCGCCTCTTCGAAACGTGCCACGGCGTCGGGCGCGCCGATGGGAGGCGCCGTCCCCGGCCGCCGCGCCGTCACGGTTTCGGCGATCGTCCGGTGCGTGACGCCGGCAGTCCAGACGGACAGCGCCTCGGTCCACGCGGTCTTGCGGCTCCCACCGCCGAATACGATCAACCGGTCCCGCGCGCGCGTGAGCGCGACGTAGAGGAGCCGCACGTCTTCCGCCTGCTCGTGGCGCGCGTCGTCGAGCGACGCGGCGAGTGCCGCGCCGTTTTTGAACGACGGGCCGGCGACGCTGACGAATTCTCCCGCGGCCAAACGAACCATCCTCGCGGTGATGCGGCGCGGGCCACGGTTCGATCGGCCTGCGGCCGCGTCCGCCAAGATCACGACGCGCGCCTCGAGCCCTTTGGCCTTGTGAATGGTCATCACGCGCACGGCGTCGCGCTCGGCGTCGGCGAGGGGGGAGTCGCCCTCCTCGTCCGACTCGAAACCCTCCTCGAGGGCGTCCAACGTTTCCGGGAGGGTCCTGCGCCCATCGCGCGACAGCTCGCTCGCCGCGAGCATCAGTTTCTCGAGATTGGCGACGCGCTGCGCGGCCTCGAACGCCAGGCCCGAAAGGGCGACGAGCCCGGAGGCCTCGAGCACGTGCCTCACAGCGGCGTCCACCGGGAGCCGCAGGGCCTCGGCGCGAAGCGCGGCGAGCCTCGAGTCGGCGGCGACGAGCGCCGGGAGGTCCGCCCCGCCGCCTCCCGCCGCTATCGCCAACTCGGTGTCGGGAACGCCCCCCGCCGGCGAGCGCCGATACGCCAGGAGCGCGACCGGATCGTCGGGATCCGCGACCGCGCGCAGCACCGCCATTGCCTGCACGATCTCCGTGCGCTCGAAGAAATTGCGCCCGCCGCTGACGACGAACGGGATGGAGGCCTCGAGCAGCGCGCGCAGGTAAGGCCCGAGCTCCGAAAATCCGCGAAAGAGCACGAGCACGTCGTCATAACGATACGGGCGGCCCGGGCCGGCGATGACCGACAGCTCCGTCGCGAGGGCCAGACCCTCGGCCCGCCGGCGCGCCGACGCCACGGCGTCGTCTCCCGCGCTCGTCGTCCAAATTTCGACCGCGGGGGCGCCGTCGCCCTCGCGCTCGGCCTCGATCGCCTGGTACGGCGGCAGGTAGGCCGAAGCCGTCCACGCGGAAGAGCCCGGTCCCGTGAACAACGCGTTCACCGGACGGAGGACCTCCGCGGTGGAACGGAAGTTGGACGTCAACGAAAGCTCGGCGCCGCCTTGCGCGAGGACGTGGCGCACGGCCCTTTGGTACGCGGCGAAATCCGCTCCGCGAAATCGATAGATCGACTGCTTGGCGTCGCCGACGATGAACAGGCGGCCGGGAGTCAGCCGCGTCTCGTACGCGTCCGAGGCGGCTTCGCCTTCGCGCTCGGCGAGGAAGAACACGATCTCGTATTGGATCGGGTCGGTGTCCTGGAACTCGTCGACGAGCACGATCGCGAAGCGGCGCTTCAACGAGGCGCGCACCTGCGGCGTATCGCGAAGGAGATCCCGCGCGCGGACGAGCAGCCCGTCGAAGTCGACGAGCCCCGACCGGGTCTGGCGCGCCCGCAGGCGCCGTGCGAACGGAAGCAAGGCCTCGAAGAGGTCCGCCTCGGCCCGCGCGTCGTAAACCGAAAGCCCACGCAAGAGCGGAAGCGCCCTCGCCTCGAGCTCGCAAAGCACGTCGGCCTCGGCGACCGACACCTTCTTCGTCCGCACGCTGGGCATCTTGTCGGACAACCGCGAGGCCGTCTCGATCGCGCGCCGCGCGGCGGCGGCCCCTTCGCGAGAAAAAACGCGAAGGGCGTGCTCCGCTTGATCGAGCCACTCGTGAGGAGCATCGGTCAATCCGGCCGTCCGATCGACCGCCTCCCGGATCGCCTCCGCGAGGCGTTGCGCCTCGCCGCCCAGCGCGGCCTGAAGGTCGAGACGGGGGAGCTCTCCGCGAAGCGCGGTCTGAGAAATCGCGCCGCCGGCCAGCGCGCGCGCGATCTCCGCGAGTTGGGACAGGGTGAATGCTCCGAGCACCCGTTCCCAGACACCGGCGCGGCGTCCCGGCGGGCCGAGCTCTTCTTCGATGAAGGTGATCCACTCCTCGGCCGCGACCCGGCGCCCCGCGAGGCCGCGATCGGCGGCAAACCCGGGAGGAAGGCCGGACTCCAGAGGATGTGCTCTCAGGATTTCGGCGCAGAATCCGTGGATCGTCGTCACCGTCGCGCGGTCGAGCGACGCCTCGGCTTCCGCGGCGCGGGCGGCGATCGCGGTTGCGCTGTCCCCCCGGGTTCCGGTCAGCCAGGCGAAAGCGCTCTTCGCGGAAGTCGGCTCGACGCCGGGAGCGATGCCCCGCGCGAGTTCGCCGAGCTCGCGCAGCCCCGAGGCCAGCCGGTGCCGCAGCTCCCCGGCGGCCTTGTCGGTAAAGGTGATCGCGGCGATCGTGGGAAGCGGCGCGATTCCCGAGCCGATCGCGGCCAGGATGCGCTCGACCAGGAGCGTCGTCTTTCCGGTGCCGGCGCCGGCGGAAACGACGAGGTTCGTCGCGAAGTCGGTGGCGGCGCGCGCCCGAGCCGCGTGATCGCGAGGAAGACGCCGCGGCGTGCTCACGGAGCGTCCTCACTCCGGATCGCAGCTATCGATGGCGCTTTGGCGGTCTTGCTCCAGCAATCGCGCGCATCCTTGACGTCCGCGGCGTGACCGTCGCGAAACGCAGTCGGGGGATGCCCGCGCCGGCACGCGGAGCGGTAGTCGCACCAATCGCAATGATCGCCGGGCCGGATCGGGAATCGCCCCGCGTCAGCGAGCGCGCATAAAACGCGCAGCGTCTCCAGGAATCCCTCGCGCTGCTCGTCCGACTTGAATCCGTCGAAGCGGACCACGTCGATTGCGGGATCGTGGTTCCGGCCGACGCCGAGCAACTCGACCGGGGAGCCGGACAGCAGCGCGTAGATCGGAACCTGCAGCGCCGCGCCCGAGAGCATCGCGCCGGCTTGCGCCCGATCCTTGAGCTTGCCGCCCGTCTTGTAGTCGGAGACGACGGGGCCGTCGGGGCCGCGGAGGACGCGATCGAACCGGGCGCGGATCAGCAGCCCCGGGGGGCCTCCCGGAAGGGAGGCCGAGGCGTCGTGCTCGAGCGCTTCCGGGACGAGCCCTGAGCCTTGCAATCGTTGAAGATCGACGTCGAGGAAAGCGCCGAGGGTCGTCAGCCACTGTGCGTCCTCGATGCGCGAGAGGAGGGGAAAGTGGGCCGCGCGCCCCGCTTCGTCCTCGCCGGCGGCGGTATTCCAGGCTTCGCGGAGAATCGCGTGGGCGCGCTGGACGCGCGCGCCGACGCCGTCGCCGTCGAAAGCGCCTTCGTCGCGCAGGCGCGTGTACACCTCGCGGAGAGCGTCGTGGACGCGCGATCCGGTCGCCGCAACGTCGGCTTCGAAAGGCGTCGGCGGCGTGCGGGGGGGCTCGACGCGCAACACGTGGCGGAAAAAAAATTGGAGAGGACAACGGCCCAGCGTCTCGAGCGCGGTCACCGTCATCCGATGCGGCAGGGCCGACGGGCCGATGCGGCCGTCGTACCGGCCGGGTGTCGGATCGAACGTCTCGGTCGCCGCGAGAAGCCTGACCCCCGCGGCCCAGTCGGGGCGCCGCGCGGCGAGCGCCGGCCCCGCGTCGGCCCCGGTTTCCGAGGCCAGCGCGGCGAGCAACGTCTCGTCCCGAAACTCGAGAAGCCCAGGCCGATGGGCCCACGCCTCGAGTCTCGAACGCGGATGGGCCGGAAGCGAGCGCGCCTCGCGTAGGACGTCCGTCGCCGCCGATCCCGGACAGGAATGCCTCGCGATGTCCTGGAGCGCCAGGGACGCCACGAGCGGTCTCGCGGACTCGTCGGACCGCCGCCACGACACGTGAAGCCGGTCGCGCGTCGCGCCCAAGATCATCGCCAAGAGGAGGCGCTCTTCGCCGCCGCTTTCCGCGGCGATGGGAAGAGGGCGGCCCGTGGCCTCGCGCAAGCGCCGCCGCGAGTTGTCCGCGAGGAACGGATCCTCGCGGGCGACGCGAGGGAAGATCCCGGCGTTCAGGCCGAGGAGGCTCACGTGGGCAAAAGTCAGTCCGCGCGCTTGCATCGCGTCGAGGATGCGCACGCCCGGGCCGTCGGCTCCGTCGGGAGCGCGCGTCGCGGCGTCCGCGCGCGCGTCGAGCCAGGCGAGCGCCTTGTCGCGTGAGACTCGGCGATGGTCTCCCAGGATCGTTTCGACGTCGCGCATCGACTCGAACAGGCCGGACAAGGTCGCGTTCGACGTGAGCTCGTCGGCGATCGCCTCGAACTCGTCCGCGTGAGCTCGAAACCCGCTGGGGCCGCGGCCCGCGCCCGCCGCGATCGCGCGAAGGGCCGATGCCGCTTGGGGATCGCTGCGCAGCGGGCGCGTGTACGAGGTGTGCCACTTCGGCCCGCCCGCGTAAAGCAAGGCATCCAGCGCCGGCGCGTAGGGGCCGAACGAACGGACGAGGATCGCGACCTCGTGGGGAGGCGTCCCGGACGCCACGGCCGCGAGCGCCTCGTACGCCGCGGTCTGGAGCTCCGCGCGGGCCCCCTGCGCGTTGAGGAAGTCGACCGGCGCCGGAGCGTGCTCGCGTTCGAGGTGCCTGACCGGCTCGTGCGAGGCGGCAATCGCCCGCGCGCGCTCCAGGCCGAACGTGCCGCTGCCTTCGACCGGATCCGCGGGAAGGAGAAACGTGAGCTCTCGCCCGCGATCGAGCGAGCGCAAGAGCTCCACCCGGACGCCGATCAGGTCGTACGCGCCGTGGTGAAACACGGCGGAGAACCCGGCCGCGAAGGTCGCGGCCGAAGCCGCGGCGGCATGCGCCAAGCCGGCGTCGTCGACGGCGTCGCCGCGCTCGGCAAGCTCGTTCAATGCGGTCGACCAGCGCGCGTAGAGGATCGCCGTTTCCGCTTCGAGGCCGGACAGCGTGGCCACGGCGGCCGACGGCTCGATGCCCGCCTCCCGGAGGTCGGTCAGAGTTTCGCGCAGCGCGAAAGCGGCTCCCGGATGATCGCGCACGAAGTCGCGAAGCGGACCTCCCGCTGCGCGATCGAGGACATCGGAAAAAAGCGTGTCGAGCAAGGCTTCGTCCAGGACGCGCCGGTTCTTGGCGCCCGCGGCCTCGACGACGCGTTCCGCCAGGGCCCGGTGGTGCAGCACGTGGACGCCCAAGACCGCGCCGAACCGCTCGACCAGGCGGCGCTCGACGTGTTCGGCCAGACGCCGGCTCGGCACCACGATCAAGACGGGGGCCAGGGGATTGCCGGTCTTCGCGGCTGCGACGCGGTCGAGCAATTCGGCTTCCAGGATCGAAGGCGAAGCGTGGGCGACGAGCTTCACGAGGGGCCTTTCGACCTTTTGGCGTGCGAGGAAGCATAATCCACACCGAAGGAGCTCCACAATGTTCGAGATCGCGAAGCCCTTCCTGTTGTCGCTCGCCCTGGGGCTCCTGGTCGGGATCGAACGCGAGCGGGCATTTTCCGGAGAGAACCGGCATATCCCCTTCGGCGCGCGCACGTTCGCTCTGATCGCGCTCGTCGGGACGCTGGCCGCGCACCTCGCGCATCCGGGGGTCGCGATCGTGCTCGCCGCGTTCGTGGCGACGATCGCGATCGCAGCGTACCTGCGTCCTCCCGTTGACGGCCGCCACGAATCCGGGACCACGACCGAGGTCGCCGTCGTGATCACGTTCGGGATCGGCTGGCTTGCTGCGGGCGAGCCGCGGCTCGCGGCGATGCTCGGCGTGATCGTCGCCGCGGTGCTCTGGCTGAAGCCGAGAATCCACGCCTTTGCGCACGAAGGGTTGAACGATCAAGAGGTCAAGGCCGCGCTGACTTTTCTCGTCATCGCGCTCGTCGTGCTCCCCTTGCTCCCCAACCGGTCCATCGATCCGTGGGGCATCGCGAACCCGTCGAAGCTGTGGCTCTTGTTCGTGCTGATCGCCGGCATCGGGTTCGCCGGGTATATCGCCGTCCGCGCCTTGGGCCCCACGCGTGGACTCGCGACCGCCGGATTTTTCGCCGGGCTGGTGTCGTCGACGGCCGCGACCCTGTCGCTCTCGCGGCGTGCCAGAACCCAACCGGAGTTCGCGGGGGCTTTCGCGACCGGGATCGTGCTCGCCAACGTCGCCTCGGCGCTCGCGCAGTTGTTCGTCGTCGCCGTCGCCTCCCCGGCGTTGCTCCGCGATGCGGCGGTCCTCCTGGGCGCGCCGGTCATCGTCGGCGCCTTGGGGACCGTTGCGGCCGTCTGGTTCCTGAGGCGTCGCGACGGCGCCGCTCCCGATGCCGCGTTCCGGCTCGCCAACCCGTTGGAGCTCGAACCGGCGCTGGCCATGGCGGCGGCGTTCGCCGTGGTTCTCGCCGTGGCGGCCGTCGCCGGGCGCCTGTTCGGCGCCTACGGCGTCATCGCGACCACCGCGATCGCGGGGACGAACGATGTCCACGCCGCGACCCTCGCCGCTTCGACGTTGGCCGTGGCGGGGTCGATCGGCCCGCGCGACGCGCTGCTCGCCATGCTGGTGGCGTTCGTCGTGAACATGGTCGTCAAGGTGACGATCGCCGGGTTCGCGGGCAGCCGGCAACTCCTTGCGATGGTCGGGCCTCCGCTCGCGGCCATGACCGCCGCCGCCATCGCGGCGTTCGTCCTGATTTAGAGGAGTTTCTGCGCACCCATCCGATCGCCGGGTTCGCTCCGTAGTTCTCCTTGTCGACCACAAAGCGGCACGGACGTGCCCGAAGGAGTGAATGCGCATGAGTAGAACGACCGTCACCCATCTCAAAACCGCCGCGGCGGTCGCTGTTTTCGTCTTCGCGGGGCGCGCCGCCACGATGGCGTCGAGCCACCGCGAGGCCCCCGCCATCACCAAGACCCCCAAGCTCGACGCCACCGACTTCTACATGTTTTCCAGCTACGAGACGGGCAGGGAAGGTTACGTCACGTTTGTGGCGAACTACATCCCCCTCCAGGATGCGTACGGCGGCCCCAACTATTTCACGCTCGACCCCGAGGCCGTCTACGACATCAAGGTCGACAACAACGGAGACGCGAAGGAGGACCTCACCTTCCGCTTCGAGTTCGAGGTGAAGCGCAAGAATATCGCGCTGACGATCGGACCCGCGGGCAATCAGAAGGTCGTCGCGATCCCGCTCGTTCAGGCCGGGGTCATCGGTGCGGGGGATGACGCGGCGCTCAACGTCCAGGAGTCGTACACGTTGTCGGTTCTTCGCAGGGACCCCAGAAGGGTCGATCGCGTGAAAGACCACGCCACGGGCGACGGCCGGTTCGTGAAGCCGGTGGACAACATTGGGCAAAAGACGATCCCGAACTACGACGCCTACGCCAACCAGTACGTTTATTCGGTCGACATTCCCGGCTGTACCGGGACGGGCCGGGTGTTCGTCGGACAGCGCAAGGATCCCTTCGTCGTCAACCTCGGCGAGACGTTCGACCTCATCAATATCGCGGCTCCGATTGGCGCGACCAGCGCTGAGAGCGACGATCTCGCCGACAAGAACGTGACGGCCATGGTCCTCGAGGTTCCCAAGGCGTGCCTGGTCTCCGGCCCGAACACACCGGTGATCGGGGCCTGGATTTCCGCAAGCCTTCTCCGCAAGGACGACGGACCGCGCGGTCGCGGCAACGACAGGGACCGCCTCGTTCAGGTGTCGCGTCTTTCCGCTCCTCTCGTCAACGAGGTGGTCATCGGGCTCAAGGACAAGGACAAGTTCAACGCCAGCGAGCCCAAAGACGACCTGCAGTTTCTCGACTACGTCACCCACCCGACGCTTCCGGCGTTGATCGAAATTCTCTTCGGCTCCGCCGGCGTCCGGGCGCCCACGCAGTTCCCGCGGACCGATCTGGTCGCGGCGTTTCTCACCGGTCTCGACGGTCTCAACAAGACCGCGACCCCGGCCGAGATGCTTCGCCTCAACACCGCAATCGCCGCGAAGCCTGCGCAGGAACAGAGCAACCTCGGTGCGTTAGCCGGAGACTTCGCGGGCTTCCCCAACGGCCGCCGTCTCGGGGACGATGTCGTTGACATCGAGTTGCGCGTCGCGATGGGTGCGTTGCTGCCGGTGGCCTCCGCTCCGTCGGGAGCCCTGGCGTTCACCGACGGAGCGTACGTCGATTCGAGCTTCTTCGAGGTCACGTTCCCGTACCTCAAGACCCCGATTCCCGGCTCGCCGGGCGAGTTGAACGGCCGGTAGCTTGCGCGTTTTCGTCCTTGCAATGTTTCTGTTCTCTTCCCCCGTGCTCGCCCACGATTTCTGGATCGAGCCCTCGGCGTTTACCCCGACTGCCGGAGAGCTCGTCACGTTAAAGCTATGGGTGGGCGAGCACTTGGGGGGGGAGACCCTCCCCCGCAACGAAGCGCAGATCGAATCGTTCTTTACGCTTGGCGGCGGCAAAGAGGCGCCGATTCTGGGGATCGATGGCTCGGAGCCCGCTGGAATATTCCGTCCACAAGCTCCGGGAGGCGTCGTCGTCGCGTACCGAAGCCTGCGATCCCCGGTTGCGATGGACCCCTCGAAATTCCAGGCCTACCTCGACCTCGAAGGACTTCCTCCGGTCAAG
>JANMVW010000368.1:0-4874 GCA_031393555.1 Acidobacteriota bacterium | reverse complement strand
GTTCCGGCTCGCGATCGAGCAGGAGTTGAACCGCGCCGACCATCTCGCCGGTCGTTTCGTTCGGCGTCCCCGAGTGGAAGAGGCGAAACGCGTCGAGCCGTGTTGCCGCCGGGAGGTTCTTGCGCTCGAGAGTCCCGTCTTCCAATCGGTGGAACCAGAGGACCCCGCCGCGCAACACCGCCTGGACGTCGACTCCCGACGCCCGCCCGTGCTGATGTCGCTCGATGGACAGAGCCAGGCGCGCGATTTCGTCGAAAGTTATGTCGTCGTCGCAGGCGCGCCGACAGGCCGCGACGACCGCGACCGCGAGCGCGGCACTGCTCCCGAACCCGGAACCCGACGGAATTGCGGAGTCGATGCGCAGGTGCAGCCCCACGGGGTGCGATTCGAGGTCCGCGGTGCCGATCGCCACCGCAAGAATCGCGAGGTAGCCCGGCTCCCTCACCGCGTGGAGCGCTTCCGCTGCGGCGACGGTTCTGGCAATCCGCAATGCGGGAATCTCGAGCCGCACCGTTCCGCGTTCTAAGGTGGCCGACGCGCGCGCGGTGACCGTCATGCGAAGGTTCAGAGCCGTGACGAGTGCGGGATGTCCGTAAACCGCCGCGTGCTCTCCGAAGAGGATCGTCTTGCCCGGAGCGGAGACGGTGGCCTCCCCGCTCATGCTCCCCTTTCGCCGCCCGGCGCGCTGCCGCGACCCAGTCGCTCGTGGGCTCGTGCGAGATCGCTCGAGGTGAACGCCGCCATCAGGGACAACTCGCCAGCGAGCACGGCGGCCCCGACGATCTCCGCGAGCCGCATGGCCGCGTGGCCCGGACGCTCGGGGTCTGGGATGACGCCCAGGATCCTGAGCGCTTCACTTTGCGTGTTGAGCGACGTGCCGCCGCCGATCGCGCCCAGCGGTGCGTCGGGGATGAAGATCGAGGCGTACACGGAGCCGTTAGGCCGGGGCTCGATGCAGGTCACGCCGGTGGATCCGCCAACGACGTGTGCTGGATCTTGGCCCGTGGCGAGGAAAATGGCTGAGAGGACGTTTGCGAAGTGCGCGTTGTAGCCCATCGCCCCCGCGGCGATCGAGCCGAGGAGATTCTTGCGGTATTGAACCTCGGTGAGCGAGGCCGCGTCGGTCTTGAGCGTGTCCCGAAGGGTCGCGGCATCGAGTACGACTTCGGCGTGGATCCGCTTGCCGCGTCCTTCGTTGAAGTTAACCGAGGCGGCCTTCTTGTCGACGCAGTAGTTCCCCGACAGAGCAACGCAGGGGATTCCCGTCTGCGGCTCGATGAGCTCGCGCACGATCCGATCACACGCGATGGTCGCCATGTTCATCCCCATCGCATCGCCGGTGGTGAAGCGGAAGCGAAGGAAGATCGAGGTCCCGAAAGTGTACGGGCGCACCTCGGTCAGCTTGAGGAAGCGGCTCGTACCCGAAGCCACGGCGCGAATCTCGTCGTCATGGTCCTTGACCCACGCCAGAAACGCGCGGGTTTCGCGGTGGCTTCCAGCTCGAAACACCGGGGCGCGGGTCATCCCGACGTCGTCGACGTGGACGGCGGCGCCGCCGGACAACCGGATCGCCGCGCAGCCTCGGTTGATGCTGGCGAGCAGCGCCCCTTCGGTCGTCGCCATCGGCACCCAGACGTCGCCGTCGATGTGCTCGCCGTGCACGGTCAGCGGGCCGACGATTCCCATGGGGATCTGCGCGACGCCGATCATGTTTTCGCAGTTGCGCTGCGACGCCATCGTCGTGTCGAAGGAGTGATGGCCGATCGCGTCGAGGCGGGCCCCGCAGATCCGCTCGAGGGCCTCGCGCCGGATCGCGGCGGCCTCGGTGGCCCGGTAGTCCGCGGGCAATTCGTGGAATCGTTTGCGGCCGTCGACGAGGGCGCGGATCGTTTCCTCGCGCATTGAGGCGGCGTCGGGGGGAACGGTCTTGAGTTTGCTCATCGCTCGGTCTCCATGCGGATCGGGACCGACTTCAAGTCGGGCACGGTACGGGACGAAAGGCAGAACATGGCGATTTTGAGCTCGCGCACGATGCGGTCGATACGCTGCGCCACGCGCTCGGCGGAATCGATCGCCGCCTCGAGGAAAGGCTGGGCCACGCCGACGAGATCGGCGCCGAGCGCCAACGCCTTCGCGACGTCGACGCCGCTCCGCAGGCCGCCGCTGCCGATGATCGTCACGCCGTCGATGCGCCGCAGCTGCCGGATCGAGTCGGGAGTGGCGATCCCCCAGCCCGCGAAGAGCTCACCCGTTTCGAGATCGTGAGCGCGCTGCGCCTCGATGCGCGCCCAGCTCGTCCCGCCGACGCCCGCGGTGTCGAGGATCTTGATGCCAGCGCCGACGATCCGCCTCCCGGTCGCTTCCGAGATGCCGCTTCCGACTTCCTTGGCGATCACCGGAACGGAAAGCTGCCCGGCGATCTCGGCCATCTTCGGGAGGAGGCCGGCAAAGTCGCACTGCCCCTCGGGCTGGATGGCTTCTTGAAGGGGGTTCAGGTGGAGGACGAGGGCGTCGGCCCCGATCATCGCGACCGCGCGGCGACAGTGCTCGACCCCGTAGCCGTGGTTGAGTTGGATGGCGCCCAGGTTCGCGAGGAGCGGAATGGTCGGGGCAACCTCGCGCACCGCGAAGCTCGCTGCCTGCGAGGGATCTTCGAGCGCTTTGCGCTGCGAGCCGACGCCCAGGGCGACCCCGCGCGATTCCGCGGCTTCGGCGAGATTGCGGTTGATGCGTGCGGCGATCTCCGTGCCGCCCGTCATGCAGGACAACAGAAGGGGCGCGCGGAGCTGCTTTCCGAGGAACTCGACGGAGAGGTCGATGGTATCGAAGTCCAGATCGGGCAGGGCGTCGTGGTCGAACACCCACCGATCGAAGGCGCGAGAGACGAACTGCATGCGGTCTTCGAGTGCGAGCCGGATGTGCTCCGCCTTGCGGTCGCGGTCGAGCAGTTCTTTCGAAGATGCCATGGTCAAACCGCCTGCCCAGCGATGATAACGCCCAATGCTCGTTCTTCCCGGCCCATCGTACTCCTCTATTTTGTATAAAGAATCAGGGTTCGACACATGCTGCCGCACGGATCGTGCCCGAGCAAGGGACCCCCCGGGGATTTCCTCGAATATTTCGAGAATCAGCAGATTCCGCGCGGAAATTGCACGGAAAGACGCTATTTCAGGAATGGGTAGGCGAAATGTGTCGGAGGAACGAAGGTCTCCTTGATCGTGCGCGCGTTCGTCCAACGGATGAGGTTCAGGTAGCTCCCAGCCTTGTCATTGGTTCCCGACGCCCGGCCGCCTCCAAACGGTTGCTGCCCGACGACGGCTCCGGTCGGCTTGTCGTTGATGTAGAAGTTCCCCGCGGCGTGCGTGAGCGCCTCGGCCATGCGCACGATTTCGTAGCGGTCCTGCGAGAAGATCGCGCCGGTCAAGGCGTAAGGTGAGCCCGCGTCGCAGAGGGTGAGCGTCTCGTCGAGTTTCTTGTCCGCGTACACGTAGACCGTCAGCACCGGGCCGAAGATCTCCTCGCGCATGAGGCGGAAATCCGGGCGCTTGGTCCGAATGACGGTCGGTTGGATAAAATAGCCCTTGCGGGCGTCGCACCCGCCGCCGGCAACGATCGTGGCGTCTTTCGAGCGCTTGGCGAAATCGATGTAACCCTTGATCGTCTTGAATGCGGAGGCGTCGATCACCGCGCCCATGAAGTTGCGGAAGTCGGCAGGATCTCCGACCGAGATCTCAGCGATTTGCTTCTTCAGTCCCTTTTCGACCCGCGGCCACAACGATGCCGGGATGTAGGCCCGCGACGCCGCGGAGCACTTCTGACCCTGGTACTCGAACGCTCCTCGTACCAGCGCGGTCACCAACGGGTCCACGTCTGCCGTCGGGTGAGCGAAGACGAAATCCTTGCCCCCGGTCTCGCCGACGATGCGCGGGTAGCCCTTGTAACGAGCGATGTTCGCCCCGATCGTTTGCCACATCCCCTGGAAGACCGCCGTCGAGCCCGTGAAGTGGATCCCCGCGAGCTCTTCGCTTGCGAGAACCGGATCACCAATGTCGCCTGCGGATCCGGGGACAAAGTTGATGACGCCCGGCGGCAGGCCCGCTTCCTCGAGCAGTTCCATCAAGAACCACGCGGAATAGACGGCCGACGACGCTGGCTTCCAAACGACGGTGTTTCCCATCAAGGCGGGGGCCGTCGGCAGGTTGCCGGCGATCGAGGTGAAATTAAACGGGGTCACCGCGAAGACGAAACCCTCGAGAGCCCGGTACTCCATCGTGTTCCACATGCCAGGCGCCGAGGCTGGTTGCTTTGAGTAGATCTCGCGCATGTACTGGACGTTGAATCGGAAGAAATCAATCAACTCGCAAGCGGCGTCGATCTCGGCCTGGTGGCAGGTCTTGCTCTGGCCGAGCATCGTCGCGGCGTTGATTTTCATGCGCCAAGGACCGGCGAGCAGGTCGGCGGCCTTGAGGAAAATCGCGGCGCGTGACTCCCACGGCATCCGCGACCACTCGGGGTGCGCCTCGCGCGCCGCGGCGATCGCGCGCTGCACCTCGCGGCCGCCGGCCTTGTGCCACGTCGCGAGCACGTGCTTGTGGTTATGGGGCTTAACCGACCTCGCGGTGTTTCCGGTTCGCACGCGACGACCGCCGATGATCGGCGCGATCTCGATCGTTCGTCGCGACATCGCGGCAAGCATGTCGGCGAGATGCGCGCGTTCGGGGCTTTGCGGCGCATAACCGAGCACGGGCTCGTTGATCGGAACGGGGACGTCGACGATGCCGTTGGGCATGACCGCCTCGCGAAGACCGCGACCGCGCGATTGCGGCCGGGGAGGCGTCATTCTAGCTGTCGCGCTACTCGGCCTGCGAGAGCGC
>JANMVW010000008.1:0-4127 GCA_031393555.1 Acidobacteriota bacterium | reverse complement strand
TCGCCGTAGACCGGGTAGAGCTTGTTCGGGTCGAGGTTGGTCAGGAGCTTCTGCGAGGTGCTCCCGTCGAGGCCGTCAAAGACCGAGGCGTACTCGTTCTTCCCGCTGTCGAAGGCCGATGTCACCAGGTACTTCCCGGCGATCATGCCCTTGAGGTAGAACGCCACGCGGCCTCTCGTGTACGTGTCGCCGGTGGCGTCGGGGCCGGCGGATTCGACGAACCCGCTGGAGCTCAGCTTTCCGAATTGCCCGTCGGCGAACGCCATGAGGAAGAGCTGGTTGCGCGCGGCGTCGATGATCGTCTCGACGGTTCCTTCGTGCCCGAGAGGATCGCGCGCCGCGACCCGAAGCACGTTGGATCCGGGTGCCAGCTCGACCGACCCGACGAAGTGCCCGGCCGGATCCACCGCCGCGGCGGCGTCGTTGATCCGCACCGTGTTGCCGGGATCGGTCGTACCCGAGACAGCGAGCCTGCCCGGCGGAACCTTCGCGCCTTCGGGGGGGAGGTTCACCGTGAGGTTCGGAACGGTTTCAGCGACGATGCGCGGACGTCCGTCCGGCGTGTGGTCCGAGACGTCGAGGGTGACGTCGGCCGAACGCGAGATTCCCTGCGCGTTTTTCGCCACGACGCTGTGCGTGTGGCGTCCGGACGCCGCATCGATTTCGGTAAGGAATCCGCCGTCGGAGGCGGTCTCCACGACAGCTCCGTCGACCACCACGACGTTTCCCGGCTCGGTGCGCCCGCGCAACGTGCATCGCGCCGCGGCGTGGCCCGCGGGATCGACGACCGGCCGGCAGCCTTGGGCGCCGGCGCCGGACAGCCCGGTGTCCCCGCGAGGCTCGAGGATTTCAAGGCTCGGCACAAGGATCGCCGTCACCGCGGTGCGGCCCTTCGAGTCGGTCATTTCCACCGCGAGCGATCCGTCCGGCGCGCTGACGCGTCCGGCAAAGCTGCCGTCGGTCGCCAACTCCTGCGACGAGCCGTTGATCTGCACCGTGGGCTCCTGATGCAACGCCTGTGCGTCCGGAGCCTCCTCGAGCTTCTCGATTTCACCCATGACTTCCACGCGGCGGTTTTTCGCGCGCCCTTCCGGCGTGGCGTTGGTCGCGACCGGACGGTCGTACCCGTAGCCTTGAAGAACGAAGCGGTCTTTGGCCAGTCCGAGATCCTTCACGAGATAGTCCATCGCGGCTTTCGCACGTCGCCGCGACAGGTCGAGGTTGTACTTGCGTCCACCGACGTTGTCCGTGTGTCCCTCGATCCGTACCCGCTCTTCCGGAGCCCCCCGCAAGACCCCCGCGGCACGGTCGAGACTCTCTTTCGCCTTCGGGCCGAGCGTGGCTTTCCCCGTGACGAACGAATCGCCGGCGAGGTGAACGGCGATCAAAGAACTCCGGTTCACGCCGAAGAGTTTCGTGTTGCTCGCGGCTTTCGAGCCATCCTTCCATTCGATCCACGCTTGGACTTGGTAGATCTCGCCCGCGAGGACCAGCGTCCCGTCGTAGGCCTTTCCGTCCCACGGCACGCTGCGCGGCGGTGCGCCGTCGCCCTGGAACGTCCGCACCGGAGCGTTTTTCGCGTCGTAGATCGTGAGCATCCAGTGCGTGACGGATTCGGGCGCCGCGACCCCGAGGTCGAAGCTCACCGGTTGCTGCAGCTTGGAATCGCGGATCCGGACCACGCCGTCTAGACCTTCGACTTGCAGGCTCAGCTCGCTCGACGGGATCGGCACGTCGGTCCCATTGACGCTGAGCTTCCATGCCTCGGCGCTGCCCTTGACCTCGATCGGCGCGGGCTCCGCCTCCGCGTTCACGCCGAGAGCGGTCTCGGCGGGCTTGCCGATGGTGAGCGTGCGGTGCGAGAGGAAGACCCCGAAGCTCGCTCGTGCCATCAGCCCGGGCGTGAGCGACAGGATGCGGCTATCCCCGTCGGTCGCTTCCGCGCCGGGCGGCAAGCTCTGCATGTTCAGCTTCACGAGACGCTGGCCGGGCCTCACCACCGGGATGTGATAACGGCCGTAGTCATCGGTCAAGACGTACGTCCCGTCGTCGAGGGCCACCATCGCGCGAGCGATGCCGGCCTCGTCGGGGTCCTGGATGCCGTTCCGATTCGGGTCCTCGAACACCTTTCCGACGATGGTGGAGAGGTCGAACGTGGAATCCGCGGTCACGACGACCGCCGCCCGGGTCACCGCGCCCGCAGCCACGCCGGACAGATACGGAGTGGCGGTGTTTTCGTGCTCGCCCTGCACGGCGCCGCTTGAGACACGCAGCAGGTAGCGGATGAACACGGCCTCGGACGGGCCTCCGGGTTGCGATGGGTTGGGCCCGGCTAGGGTGAACGGACCGAACACCAGGGGGCGCACGCCGCTCGTGGGAATCTCGCTCACCGGATCGTCGGCGGTGCCGAGCAGGCCGTCGGCTCCCGCGCGTACGAGCCGGGCGGAGCCCTCGACGAACTTGAACCCGGGCGGGATGAGGTCGTCGACGGTGACGTCCGCCAAGGAGACGAGGGTGATGTTCTCGACGCGCACCGTGTACCCGATCGCCATCCCCACCATGGCCCGATCCCGGTCGGCGGTTTTCAGCAGCCGCACCGCGATCCCCGTGACGACGTCCGTGTCTTTTCTTTCGGCGGTGCCGAGCTGGGACGTGAAGGCGTCGACATAAGTGACCGTCACGGTGTCGCCGATCTTCGTGACCATCGTGCCGTCGTCCGGCGACCCCGCTGTTTGACCGAGGACCGTGGGCAGGGTGGCGGTGAATACTCCGGTGTCGGGGCCCGTCTCGACGAGCGTCACGTGCTCCGTCTCACCGGTGTCGTTGTTCACCACCGTCACGACGATCGTCTCGATGGCCGTGAAGTTGACGTTGAGGTCGGCGTCTTCCACGCGGAGTGTCAGCGTGTCTCCGGGGACGCTCGTGTCCGTGATGTCCACGGTCCCGTCGTTCCCTCGCGGGTTGGTCCCCGCCGTGGCGTAATCCTCTCCCGTGCCGTTTCCAAAGACGTCATCGGCATCGATTTGTCCGGCGGAGGCGACTTCCGCGACGTTGAGGCGAGCGCCGGACAGGAGCACCCGGGCCGTGACGTGAAGCGCGACGCTCGAACCCGCGGCGACCGAGCCGGCGGTCCAGTTGCCGGTCCCGGCGTCGTACGAGCCTCCGCCGTCGTCCGAGACGTAGGCGTAACCGTTCGGCAGGAGATCGCTCACGACGACGCCGGTGGCGTCGCTGTACCCGGCCGCGTTCGACACCGTGATCGTGAACGTCACGTTCGTGCCGACGGCGGGAGCGGCAGCGCTTACGCTCTTCGTTAGCGAGAGATCGATGGAGGAACCGATTTGCGTGTCGGCGTCGGTCGCCACGTTGTTCGTCGCGTCCGGATCGCTTGCGCCGGCGGCCGGGCTCACCGACGCCACGTTCACGATGGTGCCGCTTGCGTTCGTGCGGACCGGAACGATGATCGTGAACGTCGCGACCCCACCGACGTCGAGGTCGACCGTGGAGGCGAGGCTCCCGACGCCTGAGGCGGCTTGGCAGGCACCGGGCGGGGTCGTGATGACGCACTGCCACGTCGCCGCCGCCACGTTGAACCAGGCCGGATTCAACGAGTCGGCCGCGGCGGCATTGAGCGCCTCCGCCGGCCCGTTGTTCTGCACCCGAATCACGTAGGTCAGCGATTGTCCCGCCACGACGGAGACGACGCCGTCTGTCTTCGAGATCGACAGGTCCGCGATGCGACCCGCCGGGGTGTCGGTGTCGGTCGCGCTGTTGGCGCCCGGGCCGGGGTCGGCCGTACCGGAAGGTGGCGCCACGGTGGCGGTGTTGACGAGGTTGCCGGTCGCGGAGGACTTCGTCGTCGCGACGAGCGTGTAGGTCAGCGTCCCGCCGACCGGCACGTCGACGGTGTCGTTGATATTCCCGGCCGTGGGTCCGGCGGTACAGGTCGCGCCGCCGGCGGGGACGCAGGTCCAACTGGCCGAAGCGACCTGAGGCAGGGCGAGCACGGCATCCGTCACCGTCGCGCCGACGGCGTCGGACGGACCGGCGTTCGCCACGACGATCGTGTAGGTCACCGATCCGCCGGCCGGGTAGCTCGGCACCCCGTCGGACTTCGTGATCGACAG
>JANMVW010000001.1:0-7511 GCA_031393555.1 Acidobacteriota bacterium | reverse complement strand
GGATGCGGGTCATCGTGGCGGCGAGTATCAGTTTCTCGGGGGTGAACCCCGCGGCGTAGACGCGCATGATCCATGGCGCGAAGAGGAAGATCCCCAGCGTGACGGCGCTCAAGATCACCGCAAGAAGCGTGAAGAGCCGGTTCGCGAGGCGCCAAGCGGCTTCGGGTCCTTCGCGCTCTTTGATCGCCGTAAAGGTCGGCACGAACGCCGACGACAACGCGCCCTCGGCGAACAGGTCTCTCAAGAGATTCGGGATCCGGAACGCGGCCCCGAACGCGTCGGTGACGAACCCCGCGCCGAAGTAGTAGGACTGCACCTGTTCCCGCACCAACCCGAGCACGCGGCTCATCGCGGTCGCCAGACTGATCGAGCCGGCGCTTCTGAGAAGGCTGGGGCGTTCGCTCATGGGGGTCTTAACAGGCGGCCCATTCTACCGCTCTCGACGGCTCCCGCGCGTCGCGTTTTGAATGTTCCTGTGTTAGGCTTTCCCCGCTGGCCGCCGGCGGGTCCCGAGCGCCTCCTCCACGACAGAAGGATCCTCGCGGATCAGGGAGCGGATCATGGCAAGCGTCAACAAAGTCATCTTGCTCGGAAACCTCGGGCGCGACCCCGAAGTGCGCTTCACCCAGGGCGGCACTCCGGTCGCCAACTTCACGATGGCGACGACCGATCGCTGGAGCGATCCGTCGGGTGAGAAGAAAGAAAAAACCGAGTGGCACCGCATCGTCGTCTGGGGAAAACAGGCTGAGATCGCCGGCGAGTACCTCAAGAAAGGGCGGCCGGTCTTCGTGGAAGGGTCCTTGCAGACACGTGAGTGGACCGACCGCGAAGGCAACAAGCGCTACACGACGGAAGTGCGAGCCCAGCGTCTGCAACTCCTCGGGCGTCCGGACGACCGGGGGGCCTCGGCCGGCGCGGCGCCCGCCGAAGATCTGGGCGAGCCTTCAGGCGGCTTCGCCGAAGACGACATCCCCTTCTGACCAGGGCGTCTCGATCCACCCTGGCGAGGCGGCGACGCTTGGTTGCGGACGACGAGGCCGGCAACATCCCCGGGAGAAAGTTCTAGTTGGCGATGCGGAGCTTGGCGTCGGCCGCAAAGGGGCTTTGAGGGTAACGCGCGACGAGGTCGCCATAGACCCGCTTGGCGTCTGCGGTTTTTCCTTGTCTTTCGTGCAGACCGCCCAGGAGCATCAACGCCGCGTCCTGTGGGTACGAGGCTCCCTTGGCCGCGGAGGCCAGCTCGTCGAGCAACTTGGCGGCGCGCTCCGGGTTTCCCGAGGCCTCGGACGCCTCCGCCAGAACCACCTTCGCTTCCGCGCCGAGACTCTTGTCGCGGCTCGACACGAGCGCTTCGAGCACCGGGATGGCCTCGGCGCCGCGCGACAGCGCGATCAGGGTGCGCGCCCGAAACAACCGGGCGACGTCGCCGATCGGCTGCGATCCGCCGCTCGCCGCGGCCTGCTCGAACAACGTCAAGGCCTCGGCGTACCGGGGGGCCGCCGTCTGGCCGTCCGCAACGGCTGAGGGAGAAAACGCTTCGATCCCCGCCACCAGCTGGCGATTCGCCTCCTGGGACGAGCGCTCGCGCATCGTGTTCCATGTGACGACCAACAACACGATCGCGATCGCGGCTCCGATGCCGAGCGCGACACGCTTCCAATGGACTTCCAGCCACTCGCCGAAGTCGAAGACGCCCTCGATGAACTCGTCCTGCTGCATGTCTTTTTTCGTGATCTTCGCTGTCGCCATTTCTAGAACCTCGATTCATGCGGCCTGGTGGGCCTGGCAGGACTTGAACCTGCGACCTACGGTTTAGGAAACCGCCGCTCTATCCGGACTGAGCTACAGGCCCCTCAATTGTAAGAGATCAAACTGAACACGTTGTCGGAGCCGAGACGGTTTCGCCCGTTGAGAACACCAAGCTCCAGGAGAAAAGCATAACCGCACACGGTGGCACCGAGTCTGTGGACGAGCCTTCCCGTCGCCGCCGCGGTGCCGCCGGTCGCGAGTACATCGTCCACGATCAACACGCGCTGCCCCTTTTCGACCGCGTCCTCGTGAACCTCGAGTCGTCCCTGGCCATATTCGAGCGTGTAATCCTCTCCCGTGATGCGCCACGGCAGCTTACCCGGCTTCCGCACGGGGACGATGCCGACTTCGTACTCGTAGGCCAAGGCGGCCGCCAGCATGAATCCCCGAGCCTCGATGCCCACGACGACGTCGATCTTATCCCCACGGAATCGCTCCGCGAGCCTCTCAATGACGGTACGAAAGGCCTCCCCGTTCTTGAAGAGCGTCGTGAGATCGTAGAAGGTGATTCCCGGCTTCGGGTAGTCGGGAACTTCGCGGATTATGTTTTTAAGGTCGGAGACCAGCATCCAAACACCGGCGGAGTCCGCGTGATCTTCAAAGAGACGATATTGGTCGGGGCGATAGGATTTGAACCTACGACCCCCTGGTCCCGAACCAGGTGCGCTACCAGGCTGCGCTACGCCCCGACCCGAAGCGAAACCCGGGCAAGATAGCAGGGCCCCGCTAGGTCGTCCATCCGAACTTGCCGAGCAGGGGAACGAACCGGCACGGGCCGTGTTCTTCGCGACGCATTCCGGAGGCGTCCTTGACGATACGGATCATCGTCTGTTCCCCGCCGTCCCCCGCGAAAGATCCCTTGGTGACGATCGGGAGCACGAGCCGGCCGCCGTCTTCGAGCTGCTCCAAAAGCGGCGCGGGAACGTCCGGCGCCGCGGCGGTCACGACGATGGCGCGGTACGGGGCGAACTCGCTCCATCCGTAGCTCCCGTCGAAGATCTTGAAATGAACGGTCTCGATGCCGAGCGAACGCACCGTCTTTTGAGCGCGTTTGGAGAAAGCGGCGAGGCGCTCGACCGAATACACATGCTCGAAAAGCCGGCTCAGGACCGCCGCGTGGTATCCCGATCCCGAGCCGATCTCCAAAACGCGACCGGTGCCGTCGGGTTCGGTCAGCTCGCACATCCTCGCGACGATGAAAGGCTGCGAGATCGTCTGCTTCTCGCCGATCGGGAGGGCGGCATCGCCGTAGGCCTTCGCACGGAGCGCCTCTTCCACGAACGGCTCCCTCGGAATCGCCCCCAAGGCGTCGAGGACGCGGCGGTCGGCGATGCCCCGCGCTTCGAGATCGCGAACCATGCGGGCGCGGCGGATGTCCCCGACGCTCACGGGAGGGTCAACCCCCAGGCCGCGAGAATGCCGCGCGACGTGTCGTGGGTCATGTCCGCGTGGAGTGGCGTGATCGACACGTACCCCTCGCGGATCGCGGCGTGGTCGCCATCGGGCTCTTGCGAGGGGGTGGTGTCCGCACCGGCGATCCAGAAATACGGCCGTCCGGACGGGTCGAGTCTCTCGACTGCGGCCGCGCGATAGGTCCGCGTCCCCTGCCGGGTGATGCGGATCCCCCGCGGCGTTCCCTTCGGTACGTTGACGTTCAGCAGCACGCCGGGCGGTATGCCGTTCTCGAGCGCCTTCGCGGCGAGCCGCGTGGCGAAAGCCGCGGCGAGCTCGTAGTCCGCTTGGCCTTCGGCGTCCCGTTCCACGGAAAAGGCGATCGAGGGAACCCGCAGCAGCGTCCCCTCGAGAGCGGCGGCGACCGTCCCCGAGTAGGTGACGTCGTCGCCGAGGTTGGCGCCGCGATTGATACCGGAAAGAACCAGCTGGGGCGGCCGCCCTCCGGTCAGATTGAACACGCCGAGGTGAACGCAGTCCGTCGGTGTTCCGTCGACTTCGAACCGGTCCTCCCCATGCGACCGCACCCGCAAGGGACGGCCAAGAGTCAGGGCGTGCCCTGCCCCGCTGCGTTCCCGATCGGGGGCGACCACCACGACACGGCCGAGACCCGACACCGCCGCGACCAGCGCGGCAAGTCCTGCAGCTTCGAAGCCGTCGTCGTTGGTGACGAGCAGGCAGGGGCGATCGTTCTGAGAGGTCACGGGGCGGCATGGTCCGCGAAGAGGACGATTCCCGCAAGGACAACCTGATGAGCTGACGTTCCTACACGCGGAGGAAAACACGAGTCAGGGAACGGCGCGCGCCCCCTCGGGGTCGAACAGGGAAGGGTCGAGGGGGCGCCTGGCGTAGTTTTCGAACACCAGGCTCGTCACGTTGGCGCCGCCCGCCGCGAGCAGATCGCGGATCTCCATCGTCGCGATGCGGTGCTCGTCGTCGTAGCTCGTGAACGCAACGTCCCTTGCGTCTTTCCCGGAAGCCAAACTCAGGAGGAGTCTGCGCGCGCGCCCATCCTCCCGTCCGACCCAGAGCACCGCGGTCGGATAGGCGGCTCCCGCTCTCTTGGCGGTGAGCTCGAGGACCCGGCAGGCGGTCTCCCCGCTTGCCCCTGCGATCCGCTCTTCGGCGGGTCGCAACGTCGCCTCGTACTCGTCGGCGAAACGCAAGCGCGCGATATCGCCGAACGACGCCGCGCCCATCAAACGCTGGGTCTTGCTGACGGGGATCGGCCGCGACGCGCCGGGAACGATCAGAAAGACGCGATCGCCCGAGGTGAGGACCTTCCTCCCCGACTGCTTCCCCTCTCGAAACACGAGGAGCGCGTGGTCGGTCCCCTTGACGAAAAGCTCGAGCCCGCTCGACACGGGCTTCTTGCCGCGTTCATTCACCAGAACCCGCAATCGGATGACGCCTTCCGGAAACGCCTCGTAGGGCGCGTCGGCCTTTTTGAGCAGTTCGGCGGGATCGAGGGCCGGCGGCGGGCCGGCGTTCGCGCCGGCAAAAACCAGGGCCAGCATGACCGCGCACGCCGTCGTTCTAGACATGCGCGAGCGCGTCGATGATCGGCATCCGCGCGGCCCGGCGCGCGGGAAACCAGGACGCCACGACGAGCGTGGCACTCATGGCGGCCCCCGCCGCGGCGTAGGCCGTGAGGTAGAGATTCACGTGCAGCGGCATCCCGTGAGAGACGCCCGGAGGCGGCGGGAGCGTGAGTCCCGCGTGATTGAGGCCCGCGCGGATCGCCAAGGACAACATCGTTCCGCCCAGGCAGCCGAACAGCGCCAGAATCAGTCCCTCCGCGATGAACATCCGCCGGATCGCGGAAGGGCGGGTACCCAAGGCGCGCAGGGTCCCGATCTCGCGCGTTCTCTCGGTGGCGGCCATCATCATCGTGTTCGCCGCGGCGAGCAGCACGACGACGACGAGCACCAACCCCATGAATCCGAAGATCCCGAGGTAGAGCAGGCGCACCTGACGGTAGAACACGGCCAGTTCCTCCCAGGTTTTCCCCGCCACGTCGATGCCCCCGCGATTCAAGCTCGACAAGAGCCTCGGAAGGGCAGCGCTCGCATCGGCGGGCTCGCGCAAAACCACCGCGAGCTTCGAGACGCGTCCGGAGGCCACGAGCAAGTCCGAGGCGAGGCCCAACGTCGTCGCAAGGTAGCGCTCGTCGAGTTCTTTGATCGGGATGTCGGCGAGTCCGGTGACGGTGGCGTCCAAGGCATTCAACACCCCCTCGGGCGTCGTGGCGAGCAGCGTGATCGTATCCCCCGCCCTCACGTTCAATGCGCGGGCCAGGCCGCTGCCGAGCACCACGGCGCGCTCGTTGACATCCCGCAACCACCGGCCGGACACGAGGAGCTTCGCGGTGTCCATCGTCCTCGCCTCGGGGGCCGGGTCGAGCCCCGTCCCGAGGAAAGGCACCGACCGGTTGCCGTTCGTGGCGAGGCCGACGAAATCGATGCGCGGGAGCACGGCGATCACTTCGGGATCTCGCGTGAGAATCGCGGTGGCCCGCTCGCTTTCCGCAAGGCCGTGCTCGAGCGCGGCGTCCTCGCTGCCCGCAAAGAAAGCCGGATCGGCAAACTGCAAGTGGCCGGTACCGTTCCTGATCGTCCCGTCGCGCAAGCCCTCGAACGATTGCGACATGAAGCCCCCGGAAAGGGCGATGGCCGCGAACCCGAACACGACGACCCCGCCGGTCAACAGGCTCCGCCTGCGGTTGCGGGTGACGTTTCTGAGGGCGAGCGCCACGAGGCTCATGGCGCGGAGGGGCTCTCGGCGATCCGGCCGTCCCGCAGCGTGAGCACGCGCTGCGCCCGTGCGACGACGCGGGGGTCGTGCGAGGACAGGACGAAAGCGACCCGCCGCTCTTCGTTGATGCGTGACATCAAGTCCAAAACGTCGTCGGCCGTTTTCGTGTCGAGGTTGGCGGTCGGTTCGTCGGCAAGGATCACTTCCGGCTCGTTCGCCAAAGCGCGCGCGATGGCCACGCGCTGACGCTGCCCACCGGAAAGCAGGTCCGGCCGAACCTCCGATTTTTCCGTCAGGCCGACGCGGGCGAGAAGTTCGGCGGCGCGGATCCTTCGCGCCTCTCTCGGTACGCCTTTCAACATCAAGGGGTATTCCACGTTTTCGGAGGCGGTCAAGACCGCGACGAGATTGAAGGACTGGAAGACGAAGCCGAACCGGTCGCGCCGCAAGTCGGCGCGGGCGTTTTCGTCGAGCTGGGCCACGGGCACGCCGTCGAGGTCGAGGGTTCCGCCGTCGGGCCGGTCGAGGAGTCCGAGGAGATTGATGAGCGTGGTCTTTCCGGACCCGGACGGACCTTGCAGGACGAGAAACTCTCCGCGGTGGATCGTGATGTCGACACCGGCAAGCGCCGGAACCGGCGTCGCGCCGAGCCAGTACGTCCGCGCGAGGCCCCGGCCGTCTAAGATCGTCTCCACTACTTGAGGACTTCGACCAGGGCGGCGAGCATCTCGGGGCTCGAAAGTAGCGCGTGATGCGATCGCTTCGAGTGCACGACGCGCGTGAAACACAGACTGCTCGTCGGATCGTGGGACGAGCCCTCCGCGGCGAGCGATCGCGTCGCAACCATCGAGTCTCCCGGCTCGAACAGGAGCGGCTTCAAGAGCGCTCCCGTGCCGGGGGGCGGATCGAAGCGCACCTTCATCTTCCCCTTCTTTTTCGTGACCAACGCGGTGCGCTGGACGCTCCGGGACAGTCCGGCGACCCCGTACACGGTGGCTGGGTTGGGAGTGCTTGCGTGTTGATCCAGCGCGGTCCTCAGCCTTGCGCTTCGTTTCAGTTCCCGCACGAGGTGCGCCCGCAGCGCGTCGCGCGGAATCGTGGAAGCGTCGTCGCCTTCGTCGACGACCGACCAACCGAGACGCTCCCAATCGTCGGGATCGTCGAGACGGAAGGACAACGCGCGCCCTTCCCCGTCGACGAGCGGCGGGAGGTCGGCCGGGATGACGTCGAACACCGAGGGGAACGAAAACAGCGTTTCCCGTGAAAAGGCGCCTCGGCCTCCGCTGTAGAAGATCCCCTTTTCGAGCCGTTTCAGAGCGATGAACGTACCCTCGTTCGGCGTCGCGACGAGGAAGAGCGTGCCGATCTGCCGCGCTCCTGCCCAGGTCACGGGCGGAAGCGGCCCGTCCTCGCCCAAGGCGATGTCGCCGTACATGAGCGCGTAGCGGGCGACCAGGCCTCCCAACGAGTGGCCGAGCACGATCGCAGGGGGCGTG